>CAUJHQ010000137.1 GCA_963204815.1 Pseudomonadota bacterium
TGGCGCTGCGTGGCGACGGCACGCACTTCGTCAGCCTCGACCAGGTCATCAAGACGATGCGCGAGACCGGCGCCGACATGATGACCAAGTACAAGGAAACGGCGCGCGGCGGGCTGGCGGTGAACATCGTCGAGTGCTGACGACGGGCCGCGCCGGCACCTAGCGTGCGGGCTTCTGCCACACGCGCACGTGCTCGACCTCCATCGTGACCGGGAAGATCGTGTCGTCCACCGGGCCGCCGAGGTCGCCGCCGATCGCGATGTTGAGGATCAGGTACTGCGGCCGGTCGAACGGCCAGGCGTCGGCGCCGCGGCCGTCGCGCGCGTAGCGGAAGTGCTCGACGCCGTCGATGCCGAAGCGGATGGCGTCGGCCGTCCACAGCATCTGGTAGTCGTGGAAGCGGCCGCAGGCGTCGGGCACGAAGGCGTCGGCGCCCTGCCCGTGCGCGCCGCTGCCGGCCTTCGTGTGCACGGTGCTGAACAGGCGCGTCGGCCGGTGGCCCACCTGCTCGAGGATGTCGAGCTCGCCGTCGTCGGGCCAGCGACCGCCGCTGCCCAGCGTCCAGATTGCCGGCCAGGTGCCGCGGCCGCAGGGCAGCTTCGCGCGCACCTCGAAGAAACCGTAGGTCCACTCGGCGCGGCCGCGCGTGACGAGGCGCGCCGCGCTGTACGGCTGGCCGCCCCAGTCGGGCCGGTCCGACAGCGACTCGCGGCGCGCCGTGATGACGAGGCGGCCGCCGCGCACCTCGGCGTTGGCGGCGCGCTCGCGCGCGTAGTACTGCTGCTCGCGGTTCCACCAGCCTTCGCGGTTGCGCGCGGTGTCGTGGTCCCAGCGGCGCGCGTCCGGCAGGCCCGCGCGCGCGAACTCGTCGGCCCAGACGAGCCGGTAGCCGGCCGGCCGCGCGAGCGGCGGCGCGCCACGGCGCAGCACGTCGGGCGGCGCGGCGCGCTGCATCCACTTCAGCACCGGCTCGTTCAGGCGGTACGGCAGCTCGCCGAAGCGCCTGAACAGGCGCTCGATGTCCGCGAGCGGCGCGCTGCGGAAGTCCAGCGCCGGCAGCGTGGCACCGGCCGCATTGGTGACGAGGCCCCAACTCGCCTTCGTCGGACCGCCGCGGTTGGAGAGCCACTTCCACGACCACGCGGCGCTCGCCCAGCCGAGCGCGGCATAGGTGTCGTAGCTGAGGCGCGTGATCTGGCCGCCGAGCTCGGGATCGAGGTCGGCCCAGGGCTGGAACTCGCCGACGAAGAACGGCGCCTGCAGCCGTTCGAGGCGCGCGCGCCATTCGCAAACGCCGCCGGTGCCGCCGGGCTCGCAGCGCAGCCAGCGCCGGTGCACGTCCAGGCCCGGCTTGTCCCAGCCGAAGTGGCCGGGGTACGGGTGCATCTCGAAGGCCACGTTCTGCAGCCCCTGCTCGGCCGGCACGCCGTAGGCGTCGATGCCGCGGTGGTGGCCGGGCAGGATGATCACGTGGTTCGGGTCGACGGCGCGCACGCGCGCGTAGAGCGCCTTCACGGCCGCCGCCATCGTCGCCTCGTCGGCGCCCCAGGGTTCGTTGAGCAGGCTGTAGCCGGCCACCGTGCCGCGGTCGCGGTAGCGCGCGGCCACCTGCTCCCACAGCCACGCGGTGCGCTCCTGCAGGTCGGGCCGCTCGAACCACTGGTTCTGGCCGGCGCAACCGCTGTGGTGCTCGTGGCCTTGGCTGCCGACCGCGCCGTGCAGGTCGAGCACGACGTACAGGCCGCGCCGCTCGGCGGCGTCGATCGCGGCGTCGAGGTAGCGCCAGGCGTCGGCACGCAGCTGGCGCGGATGGTCCTCGTCCTCGACCACGCTCCACAGGAACGGCACGCGCACCAGGTTCAGGCCGAAGCGCGGGATCAGGTCCCAGTCGCGCTCGGTGATCCAGTGGTCGCGGAACAGGCGCACCAGGCGGTCGCGTTCGGCGCGGCCGAAGCGCGTGTCCAGCGTGGCCTCGAGCCGGCACTGGTCGTCGATGCCGTTCGAGCCCTGGCCCATCATCCAGAACTCCGGCAGCAGCCAGTTGCCGAGGTTGACGCCCTTCAGCGCCACCGGGCGGCCGGCGGGGTCGACCCACTGCGTGCCCTGCGCGCGCAGCATCGGCAGCGGCGCGGCCGTGGCGGCGGCGCAGACGGCGAACGCCAGGCCCGCCAGCCAGGCCCGCCAGGCCCGCAACGCGCGCGCCGTCACGGCCGCCACACGAAGGTGGCCACGCTCTCGCGCGGCAGCGTGACGTCGAAGCGGCGCGCACCTTCGTGCACGGCGAAACGCCGCGCCGCGGGCGCGGGATTGCTGGCGACGAGCACGATCGAGCCGTCGTCGGCGTTGCGGAACGCGACCGTGTCGACACCGTCGACGACGGGCGTCGACTGGATGCGCTCGGCGCCCTGGCGCACGAAGCGGCTGGCGTGGCCGAGCGCGTAGTACTCGAGATTGCGCGTGACCTCGCCGGTGCGCGAGTCGATCGTGACGACGCCGCGGCAGTCCTTGCAGCCGCCGAGGTGCGGGCCGTGGCGCTCGTCGAGCGCCAGGTTCCACATCAGCACGCCGCGCGCCCAGCCGCGCGTGGCGCCGATGACGACGTGGCGCATCATCCACGGCAGCGTCTCCGGCCAGTGCGGCTTCCATTCGCCGCCCGAGCATTCGGTGAACCAGGTGTCCTTGTCCGGGTGCGCGGCGTGCACCTGGGCCTGCACGTCCACCGCGCCGGCATAGCAGTGCCAGGCGACGCCGGCCACGTGCGCCCGCGCCACCGGGTCGGCCAGCACCGCGAGCGGCGCCTGCGGCTCGTCCCAGTTGTGGTCCCATTCGACGATCTGCGTCTTCAGGCCGCGCCGCGCCAGCAGCGGCCCGAGGTGGCGGCCGATGATCTCGGCGCGCGCCGCCGGGTCCAGGCGCATGCCGGGGTAGTCGGGCGGCTCGAAGTGCGGCTCGTTCTGCAGCGTCAGCGCGAAGATCGGCACGCCCTCGGCGGCCATCGCGTCGACGTAGCGCACGAGATAGCGCGCGAAGGGTTCGGCCATGCCGGGCTTGAGCGTGCCCTGGATCAGGCTGCCGGTGGTCTTCATCCAGCCGGGCGCGCTCCACGGCGAGGCCATCACCTGCAGCTTCGGGTTGACGGCGAGCGCCTCGCGCAGCACCGGCAGCAGGTCGCCGCGATTGCGCTCGATCGAGAAGTGGGCGAGCGCGAGGTCGGTCTCGCCAGGCGGGCGGTCGTTCAGCGAGTAGTGCTCGCGCGAGAAGTCCGACGCGCCGATCGTGAGCCGCGTGAAGTCGAAGCCCAGTCCGTTCGGGCCGCGGCCGAACAGTTCCTCGACGAGCGCGCGGCGCTGCGCCGGGCTCATGCGATGCTGCATCAGCCAGGCCGACGCGTCGGTGATCGACGCGCCGAAGCCGGCGATGCGCTGGAAGCGTTGCGCCGGGTCGACCGTGACCACCGCCGCCGCGCCGCCGGCGCCGAAGGCGATGGGCGCCTGGCGCGCGAGCAGCTGCGTCTTGTCGCCGGTGGTGAGCCAGACGTCGACACCGCCGGGGGCGGCGGGTGTGGCGCAGCCGGCGGCGATGCCGGCCGTGGCCAGGGCGAGCAGCGCGCGGCGCGCGGCGGGGATCGGGCTCATGCGAAGTCTCAGTCGAACGCCAGCCGCACGGCCAGCGGATAGTGGTCCGACGGCGCGCGGCCGTCGATGCTGTCGGTCAGCACGCCCCAGCGCAGCACGCGCCAGTGGCGCGAGACGAACACGTGGTCGATGCGCTCGGTGGCCGGCCGCTCGGGGTGGAAGCCGTTGAAGGTGCCCTCGGGGCCGTAGGGCGGCGTGGCGCTGATGGCGCGCGCGTCGCGCAGCGCGGCCGTCATCAGCGCCACCGGCTCCGAGCCCGGCCCGGCGTTGAAGTCGCCCAGCACCAGCAGCGGCGCGCTGCCGGCCAGCGCCGCCGCACGGCGCAGCACGAGGCGCGCCGACTCGCGCCGCGCCACCTCGCCCTCGTGGTCGAAGTGCACCGAGACGGCGACGAAGCGGCGCCCGCTCGCGCGGTCGGCGAAGCGCGCCCAGGTGGCCAGGCGGTTGCAGCAGCGGCCGTCCCAGCCCTTGCTGGGGCGGTCCGGCGTCTCGCTGAGCCAGAAGTCGCCGTGCGCCAGCAGCCGCAGGCGCGCGTGGCGGTAGAAGATGGCCGCGTGCTCGCCGCCGCGCACGCCGTCGTCGCGGCCCACGCCGACCCAGCGGAAGCCGGCCATCGCCGCCAGGTCGTCGATCTGCCCGGGCAGCCCTTCCTGGGTGGCGACGAGATCGAAGCCGTGGTAGCCGATGAGCGCCTTCACGGCGTCGCGCCGGTGCGGCCAGGCGTTCGGGCCGTCGGCCGGCGTGTCCAGCCGCAGGTTGTAGGTGGCGACCTCGAGCGCGCGGCCGGCGACCGCCGGCGCCAGTGTGCAGACGGCCAGCGCGAACGCAGCCAGCAGCGCGCGCGCCGCCCGCCTCACGGCGCCGGGGCCTTGCAGTTCGCGGCGATGAAGTCGGCCGCGGTCGGCATCACGCCGACGGACTTGGCCACCACCTGCTCGATGTTGGCCAGCAGCTCCTGAACCTCCGCGCGCGGCGGCAGGTCGGCGAACGGGTGGCGCCCGCGCGGAAGGATGCGCTGGCCGACGAGCACCTGCAGCCAGCTCAGCTCGACGAACAGCTCCTGCCCTTCGCGCACGATGCGGCCGTTGCTGCGGAAGAGCTCGATCTTGCGGCGCAGCGTGTCCGGGATCGGCATCGTGCGCGTGTAGTTCCAGAACGCCGTGTCGGTGCGCTCGGTGGCGTGGTAATGCAGGACGATGAAGTCGCGGATGCGCTCGTACTCGAAGCGCGTCTGCTCGTTGTATTCGTCGATGTCGGCGCGGTCGAAGCCGGCGTGCGGGAAGAACGACACCAGGCGCGTGATCGCGGTCTGGATCAGGTGGATGCTGGTGGATTCCAGCGGCTCGAGGAAGCCGCTAGACAGGCCCACCGCCACGCAGTTGCGGTCCCAGAAGGTCTTGCGCCGGCCGGGCACGAAGCGCACGGTGCGCGGCGCGGCGAGCGGCTCGCCGTCCAGGTGCTGCAGCAGCAGGCGCGTGGCCTCGGCGTCGTCCATGAAGCGGCTGCTGAAGACGTGGCCGTTGCCCACCCGGTGCTGCAGCGGGATGCGCCACTGCCAGCCGGCGCCGTGCGCCGTCGAGCGCGTGATCGGCAGCAGCGGCGCGGTCGGCGCCGACGGCACCGCGATCGCGCTGTCGCAGGGCAGCCAGTGTGACCAGTCCTCGAAGCCGGCCTTCAGCGTCTGCTCGATCAGCAGGCCACGCAGGCCCGAACAGTCGATGAAGAAGTCGCCTTCGACGCGCTCGCCGCTCTGCAGCACGACGGCGCTGATGAAGCCGTCGGCCTCGCGCTGCTCGACGCGCACGATGCGGCCCTCGATGCGCTGCGCGCCGTGGCGCTCGGCGAAGCCGCGCAGGAAGCGCGCGTACAGGCTGGCGTCGAAGTGGAACGCGTAGGCGATGTCGGCCAGCGGCGAGCCCGCCATGTCCGGCCGCGGGCGCATGAACTTCGCCTGCGCCGGTGCCGCGGTGTTGATCGAGTACGGGCCCAGCGTCGGCGCCAGGCCTTCCTGGTGCAGGCGCAGCCAGTAGTGGTGGAAGGGCACGCCGGCGTATTCGTGGCCGATCTTGCCGAAGCCGTGCACGTAGCGGTCGCCCTGGCGCGCCCAGTTGACGAACTCGATGCCGAGCTTGAAGGTGCCCTGGGTGGCGCGCAGGAACTCGTTCTCGTCGATGCCCAGCGCCTCGTTGAAGACGCGGATGTGCGGGATCGTCGCCTCGCCGACGCCGATGATGCCGATCTCGTCGGACTCGACGAGCTGCACGCTGGCCGCCGGCCCGATCAGGCGCGACAGCGCGGCGGCGCTCATCCAGCCGGCGGTGCCGCCGCCGACGACGACGATGCGGCGCACGGGGGTGATGGACATGGTCGGAAGCCTCCTACAGGCGCTGCTCGCCCTGGCGGTCGAACAGCGAGACGCGCGCCACGTCGAGATCGAAGCGAACGCGTTCGTCGGCCGCCAGCGGCACCGATTCGCCCACCAGCGCGGCGAGCACGAGGCCACCGACGTCCAGCCAGGCGACCTGGTGGTTGCCCATCGGCTCGACCAGCTGCACCACGCCTTCGTGGGCACCTTGGGCGTGCAGGCGCAGGTGCTCGGGCCGCACGCCCAGCACAACGGCCTGGCCGGCGACGGGCGGCTTCGCGAAGGGGTAGCCCGGCAGTTCGACGCGCAGGCGTGCCGAATCGAAGGCGCCGCCGAGCAGCGCGCCTTCGATGAAGTTCATGCCCGGCGCGCCCAGGAAGCCGGCGACGAACCGGTTGGCCGGGCGTTCGTAGACCTCGCCGGGTGCGCCGATCTGCTGGATCACGCCGCCGCGCATGACGACGATGCGCGTGGCCAGCGTCATGGCCTCGACCTGGTCGTGCGTCACGTAGACCATCGTCGATCCGAGCGCCTTGTGCAGCAGCTTGAGCTCGCGGCGCAGTTCGGCGCGCAGCTTGGCGTCGAGGTTGGACAGCGGCTCGTCGAACAGGAAGACGCCCGCCTCGCGCACCAGCGCGCGGCCGATGGCGACACGCTGGCGCTGGCCGCCGGACAGTTGCGCCGGCTTGCGGCCCAGCAGCGGCTCCAGCTGCAGCATGCGGGACACGCGCTGCACGCGGCGCTCGATCTCGTCGCGCGCGACGCCGGCCACGCGCAGGCCGAAGGACATGTTGCGCTCCACCGTCATCGTCGGGTAGAGCGCGTAGCTCTGGAACACCATGCCGATGCCGCGCTCGCTGGGGTCGGCGAAGGTCATGTCGGTGCCACCGATCTCCACCGTGCCCTCGGCGGTGTCGACGAGCCCGGCGATGCCGTGCAGCAGCGTGGACTTGCCGCAGCCCGACGGGCCCAGCAGCACCAGGAACTCGCCCTCGTTGACGTCGAGGTCGAGGCCGCGGATGACCTCGTGGCCGCCGAAGCGGATGCCCAGGTTGCGGATCGCGACGCCGGCCATCGCGTCAGCCCTTCACGGCGCCGGCCGCGATGCCGCGCACGAACCAGCGGCCGGAGACGAGGTACAGCGCCAGCGGCACCAGGGAAGTGAGGATCGTCGCGGCCATGTTCACGTTGTAGAGGCGCTCGCCGGTGGTGGTGTTGATGACGTTGTTGAGCTGCACCGTCATCGGCAGGTGTTCGTGGCCGGCGAACACGAGGCCGAGCACGTAGTCGTTCCAGACGCCCGTCACCTGCATGATCGCGGCGACGACGACGATGGGCAGCGACATCGGCAGCATCAGCTGGAAGAAGATGCGCCAGAAGCCGCCGCCGTCGATGCGCGCGGCCTTGAACAGTTCGACCGGCAGCGCCGCGTAGTGGTTGCGGAACAGCAGCGTCATCACCGGCATGCTGAACACCACGTGCACGGCGACGATGCCCGGCAGCGACGCGAACAGCCCGACGCTCGCGAGCACCTTCACCAGCGGGTAGACCATCACCTGCACCGGGATGAAGGCGCCCAGCATCAGCATGCCGAACAGCCACTGCGCGCCGCGCGGGCGCCAGTAACTGAGCGCATAGCCGTTGACGGCGCCCACCAGGATGGGGATCAGCGTGCTCGGCACGACGATCGCCACCGAGTTCCAGAAGCCGACGCTGACGCCTTCGCACGACACGCCGGTGCAGGCCTCGGACCAGGCGGTGCGCCAGGCGTCCAGCGTGGGCGCCAGCGGCAGCGAGAACAGGTGGCCGGCGCGGATCTCGTCCATCGACTTCAGCGACGTGACCACCATGATGTACAGCGGCGCCAGGAAGAACAGCGCCGCCGTCAGCAGGAAGGCGTAGACGCCGACGCGCCCGGCATCCCACCGGCGCGGCGCGGCGCGGCGCGTGCCGGCGTTCACTGGGCGATCCTCCGCCGGCTGCGCGCGTACAGCAGCGGCGCCACGATGGCCAGCACGGTGGCCAGCAGCACCATCGCGCCGGCCGACGCGAGCGCGAGGTTGGCGCGCCCGAACAGGTGGTCCATGATGAACTTGGCCGGCACGTCGCTCGCGGTGCCGGGGCCACCCTGCGTCATCGAGACCACCGAGTCGAAGACCTTGACGACACCGGTGAACAGCAGCACGAACACGGTGGCCAGCGTCGGCCCGAGCATCGGCACGACGATGGACAGGTACACGCGCCAGGCCGGGATGCCGTCGATGCGGGTCGCCTTCCACAGCTCGGCGTCGATGCCGCGCAGGCCGGCCAGCACCAGCGCCATCACCAGCCCCGCCGCCTGCCACACGGTGGCGATGACGATGGTGTAGATGACCTTGTCCTGGTCGACGATCCAGTCGAACGTGAACGAGGTCCAGCCGATGCGGCGCATCGCCTCCTGAAGCCCGGCGCCCGGGTTCATGACCCACTGCCAGACCAGGCCGGTGGCGACGAAGGACATCGCGTACGGGTACAGGAACACGGTGCGCAGCAGCCCTTCGGCGCGCACCTTCTGGTCGATGAAGACCGCCAGCAGGAAGCCGATCAGCATGGCCGCCACGATGAACAGCACGCCGTAGACGGCCAGGTTCTGCAGCGACTGCAGCCAGCGCTCGTTCTCGAACAGGCGTTCGTACTGCTCCAGGCCGACGAAGTCGTCGGCCGGAAAGGTGCGCGAGCTCGACACCGACACGCGCAGCGACCACAGCGTGGTGCCGAGGTAGGCCACCAGCACGGTCAGCGCCATCGGCAGCAGCGCCGCCCACGGCATCAGGCGGCGCATCACGGAGCGGGAGCGGCGGGCCATGCGGACGTCAGCGGCGCAACGCGGCGACGATGTCCTTCTGCACCTTCTCGACCGGGATGTTACGGTTCCAGTAGGCGGTGAGGATGTCGGCGAGCGCGCCGTTCTGGTCCGGCGTCAGGTAGATCTCGCCGTTGCCGAGGTGGCGCGACTTGTCCTTCATGATCGCCACGCCCTGCTGGGCGCAGAGGTCGAGCTTGCTGGCGTCGACGTCGGTGCGGATCGGGATCGAGCCCTTCTTCGCGCTGAAGGCCACCTGCGTGGCCGGCGCCGTGACCACGCTGGCCAGCAGCTTCTGCGCCCGCAGCGCCTCGGGCTTGTTCGTCTTCGGGAACACCAGCACGTCGCCCTGGATGATGTAGGGCGCGTTCGGGCCGAAGCCGGGGATGCAGCCGTAGTCGCGGCCCGGCTGCTGGCCGGCGAGCGCGAACTCGCCCTTCGCCCAGTCGCCCATGAACTGCACGCCGGCCTTGCCGGTGATCAGCATCGCGGTGGCGTCGTTCCAGTTGCGGCCGGGCGAGCCCTTGTCGACGTAGCCCTGCAGGCGCTTGAACGTGAGCAGCACCTGGCGGAAGGCCTCGGAATGGATCGCCGCCGGGTCGCGGTCGCGCAGCACCTTCAGGTACAGCTCGCGGCCGCCGACGTTGGTGAGCACGGCGGTGAAGACGATGTTGTCCTGCCAGCTCTGGCCGCCGTGCGCCAGCGGCACCAGGCCGGCGGCACGCAGCTTGTCGAGCGCGGCGAAGAGCTCGTCCATCGTCTTCGGCTCGGCGGCGATGCCGGCCTGCCGGAACGCGGCCTTCGAGGTCCAGATCCACGTCGGCATGTGGATCGTCACCGGCACCGCGTAGTAGTAGCCCTTCACGCGCACCACGTTCAGCACGGTCTCGGGCAGGAAGGCGTCCCAGCCGTCGCGCGCGGCGACGTCGTCCATCGGGTTCAGCATGCCCTGCTCGACGATGTCGAGGAACTGGCGCGTGGTGTTGAACTGCGCCGCCGTCGGCGGGTTGCCGCCGACGAGGCGGTTGATCGCCACCGCCCGCGCCTGCTCGCCGAGCGCCACCGCCATGTCCACCCACACGCCGCCGGCGGCGCGGTAGGCGTCGGCGAGCGTCTTCACGGCGGCCGACTCGCCGCCGGAGGTCCACCAGTGGATGACCTCGGCGCGCGGCGCCGGCTCGGCGGCGCGCGCGCCGAGCGCGGCGGCCGCCGCAAGGGCTGCCAGGACAACGCGGAACCGTCGCATGCTCGGGTGCTCCATCAGCTGCGCAGGAACTGCGCGTACCACTCGGCGCTCGCCTTCGGCGTGCGCTTCTGCGTCGTGTAGTCGACGTGGACGATGCCGAAGCGGCGCAGGTAGCCCTCGGCCCACTCGAAATTGTCGAGCAGGCTCCACGCGAAGTAGCCGCCCAGCGGCACGCCGCGGCGCAGCGCCTCGCGTGCCGCCACGAGGTGGCGCACGAGATAGAGGCGGCGTTCGACGTCGATGATGCGGCCGTCGGCACCGACGACGTCGTCGTAGGTGGAGCCGTTCTCGGTGATGTGGATCACCGGCGGCGCGTAGTCGCGGTGGATGCGCTCGAGCAGCACCACCAGGCCCTCGGGCGACACCGGCCAGCCGAACGCGGTGCGCTCGACGTCGGGCAGCTCGACGACGCGGGTGCGGATCGGCCCGCGGTCCGGCGCGTCGGCGACGATCTCCGGGAAGTAGTAGTTGACGCCGAGGAAGTCGGTCGGCGCGGCGATCGCCGCCATGTCGCCGGGCTCGACGCGCGGCGCCGCATCGCCCAGCAGCGCCAGCGTGTCGGCCGGATAGCCGCGGCCGTGCAACGGGTCGAGGAACCAGCGGTTGCGCGAGCCGTCGTGCCGCTGCACGGCGGCCGCATCGGCGGCGCTGGCGCTCGCCGCGACGATGGGGTGCAGGCTCAGCGTGATGCCGGCCTGCGCGCCCGGCACGTTGGCGCGGACCACCGGCAGCGCGCGGCCGTGCGACAGCAGCAGGTGGTGGCAGACCTGCATCGCGGTGCGCAGGTCGCGCACGCCGGGCGCGTGGTTGCCTTCCAGGTGGCCGAGGAACGCGGTGCACCACGGCTCGTTGTGGGTGATCCAGTGCTTGAGCCGGTCGCCCAGGCGCCGCGTGACCACGTCGGCGTACTCGACGAAGGCGTCGATGGTGGAGCGTTCGGCCCAGCCGCCGGCGTCCTGCAGCGCCTGCGGCAGGTCCCAGTGGTAGAGCGTGGCCCAGGGTTCGAGGCCGCGCGCGAGCATGCCGTCGACGAGGCGGTCGTAGAACTCCAGCCCCTTCGCGTTCACGGCGCCGCGGCCGGCCGGCAGGATGCGCGGCCAGGCGATCGAGAAGCGGTAGGCGTTGGCGCCGAGCGAGAGCGCCAGGTCCAGGTCTTCCGGCCAGCGGTGGTAGTGGTCGCAGGCCACGGCGCCGCTCGATCCGTCGCGGATGCGGCCCGGCGTGGCGCAGAAGCGGTCCCAGATCGACTCGCCGCGGCCGTCCTCGGTGGTGGCGCCTTCGATCTGGTACGCGGCGGTCGCGCAGCCCCAGCGGAAGGCAGGCGGGAAGTCGCTGCGGCGCAGCGGGGGCAGGCGGTCGGGGTCGGTGGTCATCGTGGGTTCAGGAAGGACAGCGGGCTGGGGTCACCGCGACGCGGCCCAGGCGCGTGCGCTGCGCCACGCGCAGGCCGTGGCCGCGCGCGAAGAGCGGTGCCGCGCGGCCGCCCGGCGCCGGGCAGGCGCTGCGCGGCCAGGCGAACGGCAGGCGGCCGCGGAAGTCGTGCGCGATGCGGCCATCGGCGCTGCGCAGCAGCAGGTCGGCGACGCCGCCGCCCTCGGTGCCCGGCAGCCAGGCGGCGACGAAGGCGTCGGACAGGTTCAGCAGTTCGTTCACCTCCAGCGGCCGGCCGCTGAAGAGCACCGTGACGACCGGGCGGCCGTGGCCGGTCACGCGCTGCAGCACGGCCAGGTCCTGCGGATGGCGGTCGGCGTGGCGCAGCGTGGCCGGCGGCGCGAGGTCGCCCTCGCCTTCGGCATACGGCGCCTCGCCGACGACGGCGACGACGGCGTCGTGCGCGGCGACGTCCACGCCCTCGCCCGTTTCGCTGAACGCGACGTTCGCATCGCCGAGCGCGCTGCGCAGCGCGGCCAGCACGGTCTCGCCGGCGGGGAAGTCCCCGTTGTCGTTGTCGCGGCCCTGCCACCCGAGCGACCAGCCGCCGGTCTGCAGTTCCAGCCGGTCGGCCGCGCGGCCGACGACCAGCACGCGCGCGCCGCGCGCCAGCGGCAGCACGGCGCGGTCGTGCTTGAGCAGCACCAGCGATTCGCGCACCGCGCGGCGCGCGAGCGCGCGATCGACCAGGGCGGCGGCGTCGCCGGCGCCGGCATCGCGCGCCGGCGACCGGTCGAACAGGCCGGCGCGCAGCTTCACGCGCAGGATGCGCGCCACCGCGTCGTCGATGCGGGCGAGCGGGATCTCGCCGGCGCGCACCTGCGCCAGCGTGTGCTCGATGAACTCGCGCCACTGCTCGGGCACCATCACCATGTCGACGCCGGCGTTGATGGCCTGCGCGCAGCGCGCCGGCGTGCAGCCCGGCAGCTGGCCGATGCCGTTCCAGTCCGACACCACGAAGCCGTCGAAGCCCAGGCGTTCCTTCAGCAGCCCGGTCAGCAGCGCGTGGCTGCCGTGCAGTTTGCCGTGGTCGACCCCGCGGTCGCGCTCGTGCCAGCTGTTGAACGAGGCCATCACCGTCTGCACGCCGGCGGCGAGCGCGGCGCGGTAAGGCGGCAGGTGGCGCGCCTCGAGCTCGGCCCGCGTGGCGCGCGTGACGCCCTGGTCGCGGCCGTCGTGCGTGCCGCCGTCGCCGAGGAAGTGCTTGGCGGTGGCGATGACGCCCCGGCCCTGCCCCAGGCCGCCCTGCAGGCCGCGCACCATCGCCGCGCCGAGCGTGGCGACGAGGCGCGGGTCGTCGGAGAAGCTCTCGTAGGTGCGGCCCCAGCGCGGGTCCTGCGCCACCGCGAGCGTGGGCGCGAAGGTCCACGCGATGCCGGTGGCGCGCACGGCCCGCGCGGTGGCGGCGCCGATGGCCTGCACCAGCGCGGCGTCGCGCGTCGCGCCCAGGCCGATGTGGTGCGGGTACAGCGTGGCACCGAAGACGTTGTTGTGGCCGTGCACGGCGTCGGTGCCCCACAGCAGCGGGATCTTGACGGGGTCGTCGACGGCGAGCGCCGCGGCGTCGAGGCGCTCGGCCAGGCGCCACCAGTCGGCCGCCGGCGCCTGCTTGCGGCGGCCGGGCGCGAAGCCGCCGCCGTTGAGCACCGCGCCCACGCGGTGGCGCGTCAGCTCCTCGGGCGTGATCGAGCCGACCTCCGCCTGCGTCATCTGCCCCACCTTCTGCTCCAGCGTCATGCCCGCCAGCAGGCGGGCGACGCGCGCCTCGAGGGCCGGGTCCGCGGCCGCCGCCGTCGTGCGGCGGGGCCCGGACACCGCCGCGCCTGCCGGATCGGACAGCAGCACGGCCAACGGCAACAACCAGGCGAGACTCGAACGCGCGCGAACCGGCACCGGCTACATCTTGTAGTTCAGGCCGAACAGCACGCTGCGGCCGTAGGTGGTGTACTTCTCGGGCAAGGTCGCGCCCGGCGTCACGCTGCCGGTGTCGATGCCCTTGCGGGTGCGGTAGGGCTCGTCGGTGGCGTTGTTCACCTGCAGCAGCAGGCCCAGGCCCTTGAGCGCGCCGCTGTCGAAGTTGTAGCCCAGCTGCAGGTCGACCTGCTTCTCCGATTCGATGCGGCTCGTCACGCCGTCGAGGAAGACGCCGCGCGTCGTCGTCACGAAGGCCGAGCGGTAGCGCTGCGAGGCGCGCGCCGAGAAGCCGAAGCGCTCGTAGTAGACCGTCAGCGAGTTGACGCGCGGCGACAGGCCGTCGAGCGGCTTGTTGACGTCGTTGTCCTCGTGCAGCGAGCTGTGCGAACGGGCATGGCTGGCCTGGACGCCGAAGCCTTCGAGCCACGATGCGACGAGACCGCCCTCGAGCGCAGCGGCGAGCTCGACGCCGGCGACCACGCCCGCGTCGCCATTGGCCGGCGCGTTCAGGGTGCCCGTGGTGCCCAGGTTCGGCGGCGGCGTGACGCCGTCGGGGATCGGGAAGCCGCTGAAGTCGTAGTCGATGCTGCGCTTGTAGATGAAGTTCTTCAGCTTCTTGTAGAACGCGCCGGCCGACACGTAGCTCGCCTTCGACAGGTACTTCTCCAGCGTGAGGTCGAACGCGTTCGCGCGCCAGGGCTTCAGGCCCGGGTTACCGCCGTTGGCGGACCAGCGGCCGGTGATGTTGTCGATGCCGATGTCGGTGAAGCCGGCGCGCATGTCCTCCATCGACGGACGCGCCATCTGGCGCGCCGCGCCGAAGCGCAGCAGCAGGTTCTTCTGGATGTCGAGCACCAGGTTCACGCTCGGCAGCACGTCGGTGTAGGTGGCGCCGCCGTCGATCGGCACCGCCGCCGAACCGGTCCAGGCCACGCCGTTGGAATGCTGCTTCGCGCGCACCACCTGCAGGCCGACGTTGCCGTGCAGCGGCATGCCCTCGAAGCTGCTGTCGATGTCGCCGCGCACGAAGGCGGTCGCGATCTTCTCCTCGACGTCGTACTTGCGGCCGAAGGCCTGGTTCTGGCCGGTCGGGCTGATGTCGTAGAGCGTGTTGAACGCGCCCATCGTGTCCCAGCTCAACACGCCCGGGATGCCGGCGAACGACAGCGAGGTCGAGCCCTGCTGCAGGCTGCCGGGCACCGCCACCGGCGCGCGGCCGTTCTTCAGGTTGACGTTGAACTCCTCCTTGTCGACTTCCTTCGTGCGCTGCGTGTAGTTGCCGCCGAACTCGACCGCGCTGATGAAGGTTTCGAGGTCGCGCCTGCCCGACAGGCGCAGCGACTTGACCTCGTCCTCGACCTTCGGGTACTTGACGAGGCCGTCGTGGCCCCAGCCCGCCGGGTCGCTCAGCACGACGACGTTCGGGTCGGCGTAGTTGTAGGTGAGCGGCGTGAACTGCGAGACGCCGGCACCGGTGGCGATGCTGGCGGCGAACGAGCCGGGGTTGAGCGTGCCGGCGTAGGTTTCGAGCAGCTGCTCGTCGCGCTTGGACTTCGACCACGACAGGTCGGCCACCGCCTTCCAGCCGGCGAGCTTCAACTCGTTGTTCCAGCCGATCGCGGTGATCTTGTCCTCGCGCGTGTTGTAGTCGGAGCGGATCACCGGCTTCAGGTTGCCGATGGTGCCGCCGGTGAGGATGGTGTCGCCGTTGACGTTGCTCGTCGTCGGGTTGGTCCACACCGGCTCGGTGGCGTCGTTCCAGGTCGGGCCGGTGTTCGTCATCAGGCCGCGGTAGGTCTTCTTCTGGTCGAACTTGGAATAGAAGAGGTCGACCGTGCTGTGGAAGTCCTGGTTCGGCTTGAACTCGATGACGGCCAGCGCGCCGTCGCGCGTCTGCTTGCTCGAGGTGACGGTGGCCTCGAAGCCGTTCAGCGTGATGGCGCCGGCGGGCGCGCCCTGCACCGGGCGGCCCCAGTCGGCGGTGTTGGCCCACCACCAGGACTTGTAGTGCTTTTCCTGGCCCGGCGTGTCCAGGTGCGCGTAGCCCAGCGCCACGCCCACCGTGTTGTTCGCGAACTGGTCGATGTAGGCGACGCTGAAGCGCCCGCCCTTGTCGCTGGCGCCGCCCTGGGCGAGCTGACCGTTGGAGTTGACCTCGCCGCGCAGGTTGAACGCGAGCTGGCGGCCGCGGAAGTCGAGCGGGCGCACGGTGCGCATGTCCACCGTGCCCGAGATGCCCTGGCCGATGAGCGCCGCGTCGGTCGTCTTGTAGACGAGCGCGGAGCCCAGCAGTTCGGACGGGAACTGGTCGTACTCGGCGTCGCGGTTGTCGCTGGTGCTGACCATCTCGCGGCCGTTCAGCAGCGTGCCGCTGTACTTGCCGCCCATGCCGCGGATCGAGATGATCTGCGCGCGGCCGTCGACGCGCTGCGCCGCCAGGCCCGGCAGCCGCGCCAGCGACTCGGCGATGCTCACGTCGGGCAGCTTGCCGATGTCCTCGGCGGTCACGGCCTCGACGATCGAGTCCGAGTCGCGCTTGGTCGTCAGCGAGGTCTCGATCGCGTGGCGGACGCCCGTGACGGTGATCTGCTCCTGCGCATGCGCCGGCAGCGCGCCGATCAGCAGCGTGGACACCGCCGCCGCCACGGGGCTCAGGACGGGCAGGACGCGGGTCCGCCTGGGGTGATGGGTCATCGAGTGTCTCCTGTGCTTTACGGCGCCTGACTGGTGCCTGGTGCGGATTATTAAAGAATTGGAAATCTTGTTAATCTGTCGTTAACCCTCAGAGACACCGAGGTGAACCACCCCCCGACGGGCTACAGTGCACGCCCGATACCTGAACGCCCGCTGAGCCTGCCGCACCGCGCCATGCCGTCCGTGATGAACCTGCTGCTTGCCGAGGACGACGCCATCCTCGCGGACGCGCTGGGCGCCCAGCTGCGGCGGGCCGGCTTCGAGGTGGAGCACGCGCCGAACGGCGCCGTCGCCGAGTACCTGCTGCTCAAGCAGCCCTTCGACATCGCCATCCTCGACCTCGGCCTGCCGATGGTCGACGGCCTCACGGTGCTCAAGCGCGCGCGTGCCGCGCGGCGCACGCTGCCGGTGCTGGTGCTGACGGCGCTGGACAGCCTGGACGACCGCGTCTCGGGCCTGAACGCCGGCGCCGACGACTACCTGACCAAGCCCTTCGACTTCCCCGAGCTCGAGGCGCGCCTGCACGCGCTGATGCGGCGTGCGCGCCCGGGCGCTGCGCACAACGCCACCACGCTGGGCGACCTCGCGTTCGACCGCGACGCGCGGCGCGCCAGCGTGCGCGGCGAGCCGATCGAGCTGAGCCCGCGCGAGTGGATGCTGCTGGACCTGCTGCTGTCGCAGCGCGACCGCGTCGTCACGAAGGACCAGATCGGCCAGGCCTGGGCGCTCGACCGCAGCGAAGCCGGGGGCACCGGCTCGATCGAGGTCTACATCCACCGCCTGCGCCGCAAGCTCGAGCAGTCCGGGCTGGCGATCCGCACCGTGCGCGGCCTGGGCTACCTGCTCGAGGCCGAGGCGCCGCGGCCGTGACCGACGCCGGCCGCCGCTGGCTGGCCGCGATGCCGGGCGCACGATCGCTGCACCGGCAACTCTTCGTGTGGCTGCTGCTGCCGCAGGTGGTGCTGTGGATCGCGGCGGCGGTGTTCACCTACGACCTCGCGCTGCGCCACGCCAACGAGGCCATCGATGCCAGCCTGCTGCAGGCGTCGCGCGCGCTGGCGCGGCAGGTCAAGCCGACGGCGAGCGGCCTGTTCATCGACTTCCCGCGCTCGGCGCAGGACATCCTGGAGGCCGACCCCACCGACCGCGTGCTCTACACGGTGAGCTCGCCACCGGGCCAGTTCCTGCTGGGCAACCCGAACCTGCCGCCGCCGCGCATCGAGAAACCGGCGCTGGGCGAGCCCTACTTCTACGACGGCCTCGTCGCCGAGCCGGGGCGCGGCGGCCAGGCGGCGGAGCGCGTGCGGGTGGTGGCGCTGTTCCTGCCCTTCGGCGACGTCGGTGCCAGCGAGGGCACGATGCTCGTGCAGGTGGCGCGCTCGCGCGCCAACCGCGAGGAGCTGGCGCGCCGCATCCTCATCGACACCGCGCTGCCGCTGTCGGTGCTGATCGCGCTGATGACGGTGATCGTGTGGGCCGGCATCCGCGCCGGCCTGAAGCCGCTGGCGCTGCTGCAGCGGCAGGTCGAAGGGCGGGCGGCGAACGACCTCACGCCGATCGGCATCGACACCGCGCCGCCCGAGGTGCGCTCGCTGGCGCGCGCCGTCAACACGCTGCTGGCCGAGGTGCGGCACAGCGTGCAGGCCCAGAAGCGCTTCATCAGCGACGCCGCGCACCAGCTGCGCACGCCGCTGGCCGGCCTGAAGAGCCAGACCGAACTCGCGCTGCGCGACGCCACCGACGCCCCGCTGCGCGCCCGCCTGCAGCTCGTGCACGAGAGCGCGGCACGCAGCGCGCACCTGGTCAACCAGTTGCTGACGCTGGCGCGCGCCGAGCCCGAGTCGGCCGACCTGCAGACGCGCGCGCCGGTCGACCTGCAACGCGTGGCGCGCGAGCTCGCCGCCGAGATGGTGCCGCGCGCGCTGGCCGCCGGCATCGACCTGGGCTTCGACGAGGCGGCCTCCAGCGGCGCGGCCGAGGTGCGCGGCATCGACCTGCTGCTGCGCGAGGCGCTCGCCAACCTGATCGACAACGCGATCCGCTACGCCGGCCGCGGCGCCAGCGTGACCGTGCGCGTGCGCACCGAGGCCGGCGAGGTCGTCGCCGAAGTCGAGGACGACGGCCCCGGCGTGCCGGCCGAGGAGCGCGAGCACATGTTCGAGCGCTTCGTGCGCGCCGCGCAGGACGGCCACGGCTGCGGGCTGGGGCTGTCGATCGTGCGCGAGATCGTCGAGCGCCATGCCGGTCAGGTGCGCCTGCTGTCGGCCACGCCGCGCGGCCTGCTGGCGCAGGTGCGGCTGCCCGCCGCCGCCAAGGGTTAGCCCGTTCTTCCGCGCTTGTTAATTTTTCATTAATGTCTCGACCCCCGACGACAGGAGACCGCCCGATGAAGCCCCACCCGATACGCCGCACCCTCGCCGCCACCGCGGTGCTGATGCTCGCCGGCACCGCGAGCGCCGGCGAGATCGAGGTGCTGCACTGGTGGACGAGCGGCGGCGAGGCCAAGGCCGCGCAGGCGCTGAAGGCGACGCTGCAGGCCAAGGGCCACGTGTGGAAGGACTTCGCGGTCGCCGGCGGCGGCGGCGACGCCGCGATGACGGTGCTGAAGTCGCGCGTGGTCTCCGGCAACGCGCCGGCGGCCGCGCAGATCAAGGGCCCGTCGCTGCAGGAGTGGGCCGCCGAGGGCGTGCTGGCGAACATCGACGACGTCGCGAAGGCCGACAAGTGGGACGACGCGCTGCCCAAGGTGGTCAGCGACGTGATGAAGCACAAGGGCCACTACATCGCCGTGCCCGTGAACGTGCACCGCGTGAACTGGCTGTGGCTGAACCCGGCCGCGTTCCAGAAGGCGGGCGCGAAGCCGCCGACCACCTGGGACGAGTTCTTCGTCGCCGCCGAAGCGCTGAAGAAGGCCGGCATCGTGCCCATCGCGCACGGCGGGCAGAACTGGCAGGACCTCACCACCTTCGAGACGGTGGCGCTGGGCGTGGGCGGCGGCGAGTTCTACCGCAAGGCGCTGGTGCAGCTGGACCCGGCGGCGCTGAAGAGCCCGACGATGGAGAAGGTGCTCGCCACCTACAAGCGCATCAAGGACTACACCGACAAGGGCGCGCCGGGCCGCGACTGGAACCTCGCCACCGCGATGGTCATCAAGGGCGAGGCGGCGATGCAGATCATGGGCGACTGGGCGAAGGGCGAGTTCATCGCCGCCGGCAAGGTGCCGGGCAAGGACTTCGCGTGCATGGCCGCGCCGGGCACGGCGAAGGCGTTCACGTTCAACGTCGACTCGTTCGCGATGTTCAAGCTGAAGAACGAGGCCAACACGAAGGCGCAGAAGGACCTGGCGGCAGCGATCCTCTCGCCCGAGTTCCAGGAGACCTTCAGCCTGAACAAGGGCTCCATTCCCGTGCGCCTGAACGTCAAGATGGACCGCTTCGACGACTGCGCCAAGCTGTCGTCGCGCGATTTCGTCGACACCGCGAAGGCCGGCACGCTGCTGCCGTCGCTGGCGCACGGCATGGCGGCGGCGCCGGCCACCGAAGGCGCGCTGAAGGACGCCGTGAGCCAGTTCTGGAACAGCGACAAGATGAGCCCGAAGGAAGCGATGGAGAAGATCGCCGCCGCCGCGCGCACGAAGTAGGCGCACCGCGACGATGACCGCGCCGCCCCGCGCCGCCTGGCTGCCGCGGCTCGTCGTCGCACCGAGCTTCGTGCTCGGCTTCCTGTTCATCTACGGCCTCATCGCGTGGAACGGCTACCTGTCGGTGAGCGCGTCGCGCCTGCTGCCGAACTACGAGTTCGTCGGCCTCGAGCAGTACGCGCGCCTGTTCGAGAGCGACCGCTTCCGCGTCGCGCTCACGAACATGGTGATCTTCGGCACGCTGTTCGTCGGCGGCGCGATGGCGCTCGGCCTGCTGCTGGCCGTGCTGCTGGACCAGAAGATCCGCGCCGAAGGCGTGCTGCGCACGATCTACCTGTACCCGATGGCGATCAGCTTCATCGTCACCGGCACGGCCTGGAAGTGGATGCTGAACCCCGGCCTCGGGCTCGAGCACCTGGTGCGGCAGTGGGGCTTCGAGGACTTCACGTTCGACTGGCTGGTGAACCCGGACAAGGCGATCTACTGCATCGCCATCGCCGGCGTCTGGCAGAGCGCGGGCTTCGTGATGGCGCTGTTCCTCGCCGGCCTGCGCGGCATCGACGAGAACATCCTCAAGGCCGCGCAGGTCGACGGCGCGAGCCTGCCGCGCATCTACTGGCGCATCGTCATCCCGAGCCTGCGGCCGGTGTTCTTCAGCACGCTGATGGTGGTGAGCCATCTCGCCATCAAGAGCTTCGACCTCGTGATGGCGCTCACCGCCGGCGGCCCCGGCTACGCCACCGACCTGCCCGCGACCTTCATGTACGCGATGGCCTTCTCGCGCGGGCAGATCGGCCTGGGCGCCGCCGCCGCCACCGTGATGCTGGCCACCGTGGCCGCGATCGTCGTGCCCTACCTCTACAGCGAGCTGAGGGCGAAGCGGTGACCCGGCACGGCCTGCACCGTGCGCTGCTGTGGGGCGCCCTGCTCGTCTTCGCGGCCTGGTTCCTGGCGCCGCTGTACGTGATGGTCACCACCTCGCTGAAGGACGCGGAGCAGCTGCGCAGCGGCCACCTGCTCTCGCTGCCCACCGACCCCACGTTCGCCGCCTGGGCCAAGGCCTGGAGCTCGGCCTGCACCGGCGTGGACTGCGGCGGCCTGCGGCCCTTCTTCATGAACAGCGTGCTGATGGTGGTGCCGGCGGTGCTGCTGTCCACCGCGATCGGCGCGCTCAACGGCTACGTGCTCGCGAAGTGGCGCTTCCCGGGCAGCGAGGCGATGTTCGCGCTGCTGCTCTTCGGCGTCTTCATGCCGATGCAGGTGGTGCTGCTGCCGATGAGCCAGGTGCTCGGCTGGCTGGGCATCGCCAGTTCGGTCTGGGGCCTGATGGCGGTGCACGTGGTCGCCGGCATCCCGACGACGACGCTGTTCTTCCGCAACCACTACGTCGGCCTGCCCGACGAACTGCTGAAGGCCGCCATGCTCGACGGCGCGGGCTTCTGGCAGATCTTCCGCCGCATCGTGCTGCCGCTGTCGGCGCCGATCGTCGTCGTCACGCTGATCTGGCAGTTCACCAACATCTGGAACGACTTCCTCTACGGCGTGGTGTTCTCCGGCGCCAACAGCAAGCCGGTCACGGTGGGGCTGAACAACCTGGCCAACACCTCCAGCGCGATCAAGGAATACAACGTGGACATGGCCGCGGCACTGATCGCCGCGCTGCCCACGCTGCTGGTCTACGCGCTGGCGGGCCGCTACTTCGTGCGCGGCCTGACGGCCGGCGCGGTCAAGGGTTGAAGGGACGATGGGCGCACTCTCCATCCGCGGCATCCGCAAGCGCTTCGGCGCGGCCGAGGTGCTGAAAGGCATCGACATCGAGGTCGCCGAAGGCGAGTTCCTGATCCTCGTCGGCCCCTCGGGTTGCGGCAAGAGCACGCTGCTCAACATGATCGCCGGGCTGGACACGCCCACCGAAGGCGGCATCCACCTCGGCGCACGCGAGATCACGGCGCTGCCGCCGAAGGACCGCGACATCGCGATGGTCTTCCAGAGCTACGCGCTGTACCCGAACATGAACGTGGCGCAGAACATCTCGTTCGCGCTCGAGATGCGCAAGGTGCCCAAGGCCGAACGCGACGCCGCGGTGGCCCGGGTGGCCATGATGCTGCAGATCGAGCACCTGCTCGACCGCAAGCCGGGCGCGCTGTCGGGCGGCCAGCGCCAGCGCGTGGCGATGGGCCGCGCGCTGGCACGCGACCCGAAACTCTTCCTCTTCGACGAGCCACTGTCCAACCTGGACGCGAAGCTGCGCGTGGAGATGCGCGCCGAGATCAAGCGGCTGCACCAGCGCACGCGGACCACCACCGTGTACGTCACGCACGACCAGGTCGAGGCGATGACGCTCGGCGACCGCATCGCCGTCATGAAGGACGGCGTGGTGCAGCAGCTCGGTTCGCCGGCGGAGATCTACGGCCGGCCGGCAACACGCTTCGTGGCCGGGTTCATCGGCTCGCCGGCGATGAACCTGCTGCCGGTGCAGCGCAATGGCGCGCGCCTGCTGGCGGACGGCACGGAGCTCGCCACCACCGCCGCGCAGCGCGCCGCGCTGCAAGCGGCCGCCGGCGGCGAGGTGCTGTACGGCCTGCGCCCCGAGGACCTGGGCTTCGCCGACAGCGGCCTGCCGGGCCGGCTGGCGATGATCGAACCCACCGGCCCCGAGACCTACGTCACCGTCGACACCGCGGCCGGCACGCTGACGGCGCGCGTGCCCGGCACGCCGGCGCTGGCGGTCGGCGAAGGCGTGCGGCTGCACTGGGCGGCCGAGAAGGTGCACCTCTTCGACGCCGCCGACGGACGCCGCCTGGGCTGAACCCCACCGTGTGAGCGCGTGCGCAACATCCGCGCACCATCGCTCATGACTGTGCGCAGCGCGCGAGGTCTGGTGGCGGCGTTCGGCGAACAGGTCGTGCGCCCGTTCATTCGATCACCGAAATTCGCGCTTCCCTGGGTTCATTCGATTTCGCCGATGTCGATCAAGCAGACGCGTGGATGCCGCACCGAGGCAACGCCGTTCCACGCTGCCGACATCACCCAGGAGAAGACGTCCCGATGGCCAGCCTTGCCTTCCGCCCCCTCGCACCCGGCGTGCGACTCATGCGCCACCTGCGCGTGCCCGTCAAACTGGCGTTGATGAGCGTGGTGCTGCTCGTGCCGCTGGCGCTGCTGGTGGCCACCGTGCTGAGCGAGTCGCGCGCGCTGATGACCGCCACGCAGGCCGAGCTGGCCGGGGCGCGGCAGATCTCGCAGCTGGTGGACATCGCACGCGAACTGCAGACGCTGCGCGACGTGGCGATCAGCGGCGACCGCGGCGAGGCCGCCGTCGCCACCCGCCGCAAGGCGCAGGCCGACCTTGCCGCCGCCGTGCGCCGCGTCGACGGCGAGCTCATCACCGCCGACCCGGCCGACTGGGCCGCCCTGAAGGAACTCGTGTCGGCGATCGAGGCCGATCGCGCACCGACGCAGCGCGACGCCTTCGCGGCGCACATCGCGCAGGCGGTCGACCACGTCGAGCACCAGATGCTGCTCACCGCCGAGGCCTCGGGCCTGCTGCTCGATTCCGACCCGGCGGGCTTCTTCGTGATGGACCTTGCGGTGCAGCGGGTCGTGCCCTGGCTCGAAGCGCTGAGCCAGGCCCGCGGCCTGGGCACCGCGGTGCTGGCGCGCGGCGAGGCCACGCGCGTCGAACAGGCCGCGATGCTGGCCAGCGCCGACCGCATCGAGCGCGCCGCGCAGGACCTGCAGCAGCGCTTCGGCGCGATGGCGCGGCACGGCCAGGTCGTGCCGCCGCAGTGGGTGGCGGCGCGCGACCCGGCGGCGAAACTGGTGGCGGCCATCCGCAGCACCTTCGCCGAGACGACGCTCAGCGCCGAGCCCGGCCCCTACTTCGAGCTCGCGAGCACGGCACTGACGGGCGGCGCGGCGCTGAAGACGGTGGTCGTGGACACGCTCACCGCGACGCTGGAGCAACGCGTCGCCGCCGAGCGCCGCGGCCTGCTGGTGAAGATGGCGCTGGCGGTGGGCGGCGTGCTGCTGCTGGCCTACCTGGCGCTGGCCTTCTACTTCAGCTTCGCGGGCGCGGTGCGCCAGCTGCACCGGGGCGTCGACAAGGTGCTGGGCGGCGACCTCTCGCAGCGCATCCACATCGAGGGCCGCGACGAGCTGGCCGAGATCGGCGCCATGGTCGAGCGCATGAACGAGCGCCTGTCGGCGCTGGTGGCGGAGATCCGCTCGAGCGCGGTGCGGGTGTCGATGTCGGGCGAGATGGTGGCCAGCGGCAGCCAGTCGCTCGCCAGCCGCACCGAGCAGCAGGCCGCGAGCCTGCGCCAGACGGTGGCCGCGGTGCAGCACCTGTCGGCCGCGGTGGCCGCCAATGCCGCCGAGGCGAGCGAGCTCGACCGCCTGACCGCCCAGCTGCGCGAGGAGGCCGAGTCCGGTGGCGCGCAGATGCGCGCCTCGGTCGACGCGATGTCGCAGCTGGAGGACAGCTCCAAGCGCATGGCCGAGATCATCGGCGTCATCGACAGCATCGCGTTCCAGACCAACATCCTCGCGCTCAACGCGGCCGTCGAGGCGGCACGCGCCGGCGAGGCCGGCCGCGGCTTCGCGGTGGTGGCCACCGAAGTGCGCCAACTGGCGCAGCGCAGCGCGTCGGCCGCCGGCGAGATCCGCACGCTGATCGCGGACTCGGGCGCGCAGGTCGACAGCTCGGTGCGGCGCACGCGCCGCGTCGGCGATGCGCTGGCCAAGGTGGTCGACGGCGTGCGCCGCGTGTCCGACTCGCTGCAGACCATCGCCCACGCCAGCGCACGCCAGAGCGCCGACCTCGAGGAGGTGACGGCCACGGTGGGCAACCTCGACGAGATCACGCGCCAGAACGCCGAGATGGTGGAGCAGTCGACGCAGGCCGCCGGCGAGCTGGTGACGCGCGCCGGCACGCTGCAGGAGTCGGTGTCGACGATGAAGCTGCGCCAGGGCTCGGCCGACGAGGCGCGCAAGCTCGTCGACCGCGCGCTGCCGCTGCTGCGCCAGCGCGGCATCGGTGGTGCCGCCGCGACGCTGCGCTCACGCGAAGAGGGCTTCGTCGACCGCGACCTGTACGTGTTCGTCGTCGACCGCGAGGGCCGCTACGTGCTGCACGGCGCGAAGCCGGCGATGGAAGGCCACCGTGTGCACGAGCTGCCGGGCATCGACGGCGACCGCTTCGTGCGCGACGCCTGGACCGCCGCACCGTCGAACGGCGGTCACGGCGGCTGGATCGAGTACGACATCTTCAACGCCGAGACCGGCAAGGTGCAGCCGAAGGCGTCGTTCATGGTGCAGCTCGACGACCGCCACATCGTCGGCTGCGGCATCTACCGCGTGCTGGCGTCGGCCATGGCCTGACGCCGTGCCGGCTCAGTCACGGTCGGCCGGCATCGCGTCGGGCACCGGGCCGCTGCCGGTGGCCGGCCGCGCCGCCGCCGCCGGCGCGGCGCGCGGCCTCACCGGGCGCACCAGGTAGCTGTAGAGCACCGGCACCACCACCAGCGTGAGCAGCGTGCTGGTGATGACGCCGCCGATGATGGCGCGCCCCATCGGCGCCTGGATCTCGCCGCCGTCGTTCAGCGCCAGCGCCAGCGGCAGCATGCCGAAGACCATCGCCGCCGTCGTCATGATGATCGGCCGCATGCGGATCAGGCCGGCCTGCAGCAGCGCTTCGGCCACCGTGGCGCCGGCCTTGCGCGCGTGGTTCGCGAAGTCGACGAGCAGGATCGCGTTCTTCGTCACCAGGCCCAT
>CAUJHQ010000138.1 GCA_963204815.1 Pseudomonadota bacterium
GCGCGCTCATAGATCGGGCTTCTGCTGCAGCGCGAACGAGACGTCGCTGAACCCTGCCGCGGCGCCGGTGGCCATCACCTTGCGCAGCAGCTTGTACGGGATGTTCTTGTCGGCCACGATCGTGAGCGCCTTCTCCGCGTCGGCGTTCTCCTTGCGCACGGTCTGGCGCTGTGCCAGCAGCGTCAGCTCGGCCTGCAGCGCCGGGATCAGGTCGGCGGGCTGCTGCATCACGTCGGGCACCGACGCGACGATGCGCCCCTCGACCACGATGTCCTGCGCGCTGACCACCACCGCCAGCGTCTCGCGCGGCATCTTCTCGGCCGTCGACGCCGGCAGCGTGACCGCCTTCGAGCTGGGCAGGGTCGACTCGACGCCGGCCGACGACAGCAGGAAGAAGATCAGGATCGTGAAGACGTCGATCAGCGCCGTCAGGTTCATGTCGAGCCCGGTGTCGCTGCGCGCCTTGCGCGCCGCCCGGCGCTCCATCGGCGTCATCATGTCGCCCCCTTGCGCACCGGCGCATCGCCGATGGCGATGTTCGGGAACAGGTCGGCGCGCTGCACCTGGGTGCCGTTGCGCGTGACGGTGCTGCGCATGGCGTCCATCACCTGCACGATCTGGTCGTAGGGCGTCTCCGGCTCGGCGAGCACGCTCGCTTCGAGCTTGTCGGGGAACTTCATCTTCACCTGCACCATCAGCGCGGCGAGGTTCTTCAGGTCCTGCGTCTGCGCGGGGTCGCGCGGGATGCGCTGGATCAGGCCGCCGATGCGGTCACCGACCTCGAACGCGTCCTTGCGGATCACCACCTCGAGCTGCAGGTCGTTGGACTTCAGCTGGTCGAGCGCCGAGCCGGGGCCGGGCAGCGTCATGTCCATCACCGCGAGCCGGCTGAAGACGGCGGTGGACAGCAGGAAGGGCACCAGCACGACGATCAGGTTGATGAACGCCGTGATCTCCAGCGCGGCCGGCTCCTTGCGAAGGCGACGTTTGCGCATCGCGGTCTCAGCGCCCGGCGGGCTGCGCCTCGTGCGCCATGCGCTGCACGAGGTTCAGGAAGGTGATCTTCGCGGCTTCGAGGCTGTCGACGATCTCGGAGGCGCGCGCCTGCAGGAAGGCGTGGATGATGAGGAACGGGATCGCGACCATCAGCGCGAACGCGGTGTTGTTCATCGCCACCGAGATCGACGCCGACAGCAGCTCGGCCTTCTCCGCCGGGTTCACCGCCGCCACCGCCGTGAAGCCCTTGATCAGGCCCATGATGGTGCCCAGCAGGCCGACGAGGGTGATGACGTTGGCGAAGGTGGCGATGTAGTGCGTGCGCTTCTCCAGGCGCGGCACGATCTCCATCATGCCTTCCTCCATCGCGGCGTCGATGTCCTCGCGCTTGCGCGCGCTCTGCAGGCGCTCGAGGCCGTTGGCGACGATCTTGCCCACCGCGGAGTCGTTCTTGGCCACCACGCTGGCCACTTCCTTGAAGCGGCCGCCCTGCAGCATCGGCAGCACCTGCTCCCAGGTCTTGCGGTTCTCGCTGCGCGCCTTCGCCAGGAAGATCAGCCGTTCGATCGCGATCGCGAGGCCGAGCGACATGATCAGCAGGCTCGGGTAGATGAACAGGCCGCAGTCCTGGAAGAACTTGATCGCGGTGTTGATGGCATTCATCGGCTCTTCTCCGTCGGGGATGGCGTGGGGTTGTTGCGGGTGTTGATCTGGGCGGTGTAGTCGACCTGGCGGCGGAACACCTCGCGGTCGATCGGCGCGAGCGCCTCGTCGAGCACGCTCGCCACCGGCTTGCCGGACAGCGAACCGGGCACCGGCTTCTTCCAGGGCACGATGTACAGCACCTTGGGCAGCTCGCGGTTGCCGATGATCTGCGTGCGGTCGATGTCGGCGCGGTCCTGTGCCAAAACACCGCACGCAGCTGAAACAGCCAGTAAACCGAGGGCGTGACGCATCAACTTCATGGCGTTTCCTTCTTCGGCGCGGCACCCGCGGCCACTGCCGCCGGCTTGCGGTTCTTCAGTTCGGTGGCCCACTTGGCGACGGTGGCGTCGGGCGGGTTGGCCAGCGCAAGGTAGCGCTCGTAGAACTCGAGCGCCTTCGCGTTGTCGGCCAGGTACAGGTCGTTCAGGATGGCCAGGTTCAGCAGCGGCGCGGCGGCCTTCGGGTCGGCGGCGATCGCCTCTTCATAGGCGGCCTTCGCGTCGGCGAAGCGGCCGGCGCGGCGCGCCTCGATGCCCTTCTGGTTCAGTGCCAGCGCGCCGTCTTCGCGCTCCGCCTTGCCCCAGCGGCCGGGTTTGAGCTTCGAGAGCGACTCGAAGCTCTTGCGGACCCACTCGTCGTAGAGGCCCAGCGTGCTGCGCTTGGCGTTCGCCTCGTGCAGCTCGATCGCCTTCTCCTCGAACGGGAAGGCCTGCTCCTCGAGCATCACGTTGTACTGCTCGAGCTCGGCCTTCTTCAGGCCCTTCGGGCGCTGCGAGCCGATCATCGCCTTGCCGAAGTCCTGGTAGAGCGCCGCGGTGTAGAAGGTGGCGGCGGTGGTGGCCTCGGCGACGCCGTAATCGGTGACGGCGGCGTAGGCCTTCAGCACCTCTTCCATCTTCGCCTTCTTGGCCTTCAGCTGGCGCGCCAGCGGCTCGACGAGGGCGATCTTGCGGTAGGCCTCGAACTGCGGCTGCGTCAGCGCCAGCGCGGCCTGCGCCGCGAGGCCGCGCGTGCGGTCGGTGCGCGCGCTGCCGCCGGTGGCGTCGCTCTTCACCACCTCCTGCAGCCAGCGCGTGCTGGCCGTGCCGCTGCTCAGCTTGGCCAGCCGCCAGCGCGCCTGCACGGCGTTGTCCAGCGGCTGCGGGTAGCGCGCCAGGTAGCGCTCGTAGGCCTTCGCGGTGCCGGCGTCGTTGGCCTTGTCGTAGAGCTCCACCGCCTGCCACAGCGCAGCGCGCGCGACGTCGGGCTCGGCCTTCGCGGCCACGCGTTCCAGCTCGCCGGCGGCGGCGGCCCAGCGGCCTTGCGCCAGGTAGGCGGCGGCGAGCTTCTGGTCGACCTCGCCCTGCAGCGGGTGGTTGGCGAAGCGGCGCCGGAAGTCTTCCAGCAGCCGCGTCGCGCCGTCCCAGTCCGAAAGGCCGATCAGCGCCGCGGCGGCATCGAACTGCGCCGTCGCGCGCACCGCCGAGGCCGGCGCCAGCGTGGCCACGCGCTCGAAGGCGGCCACGGCCTCGCGCGCATTGCCGGCATTGCGCGCGGCGTCGCCCTGCTGGTAGACCGAGGCGGCGAGCCGCTCGACCAGTTCGCTGCGGCCGGCGCTGCCTTCGGGCGTCAGCGCGACGGCCTGGCCGTAGGCCATCTCGGCGTCGGTCCAGACCTTGGACTCGAAGGCCGTGTGGGCGACGACGATCCAGGCCGTGCGGCGCTCGGCCGGCGTGGCGCCCTTCGTCGCCAGCGCGCGCTTGGCCACCGCGGCGGCCTGCGCGCTGTCCTGCAGCGCGTAGAGCTGGTCGGCGGCGTTCGTCAGCACGCTGGCGCTGCGCGTGTCGTCCGGGAAGGACTCGGCGAAGCGCAGGCTGCTGGCGACGACGGCGCGGCGCGCCGGTGCCGCCGCGTCCTTCTGCGCCGCGTAGGCGAGCAGGGCGCCGTAGCCGGCCTCGGCACTCTTGTCGTGCTTCGGGTAGCCGTAGGCCACCTTCTCGAACTCGGCCGCGGCCTCGGGCAGGCGCTTGTCGTCGGCCAGCAGCTCGGCCATCAGGAAGTGGTAGCCCGGCGTCTCCGCGGCCTGCGGGAACGAGGCCAGCCAGAGCCGGTACCAGCGCACCGCCTCGGTGACGTCGGCGGCGGCCTTGCTCTTCTGCGCCAGCGCGTGGTGGTGGCGGGCGAGCTCGGCGAGGTGCGTCTTCACGAGCGGCTGCGCTTCGTCCCAGCCCTTCGGGTTGGCGCGCCGGAACTCGCTGTCGACGCCGTAGCGCGCCACGTAGTCCTTCTTGGCGTCGAGCGCGAGAGAGCCGAAGCCGTTCTTCTCGTAGGTGTCGATCACGCGCGACAGCAGCACCGGCGCCTGCGCGTGCAGCGGTCGCGCCCGCGCGAAGGCGCCGAAGCTGTCGGCGGCGTCCTTCACGCGTTCCTGCTTGAGGTAGAGCTCGCCGAGCTGCTCGTACACCTGGTGCTCGTAGCGCTCGCGCGCCGGGCTGTCGATGTACGGCGGCACGCTCGCCGCGCCCTGCAGGTTCGACAGCGAGATGCTGGTGACGCGGAAGGTGTCCTCGACGAGCTCGCGGTCGGCGCGCGACAGCTCCGGCCCGTCGCGGCCGAGCTTGGCGTCGAGCACGCCGAACAGCGGCTTCAGCGCGTCGTCCAGCCGGCCCTGCTTGAAGCGGCTCCAGCCCTGCATGTACAGCGCGCGCTCGTGGAACTGGGTGCGCGTGCCGCCGGCCAGCACGGTGGCATAGGCGGCCTCGGCGCCGGCGTAGTCGCGCGTGCTGAAGAGCAGCTCGCCGCGGCGGAACTGCGCCTCGGCGGCGAACGCGGTGTCGGGGTACTCGGCGACCAGCTTGTTGAGCACCTTCAAGGAGGTTTCCAGGTCGCCGCCCCCTTCGTGGGCGCGTGCCAGCTGGTAGAGCACCTTGTCGTTGCCGGGGTCGTTCGGGAAGGACTTCAGGTAGTCCTGGTAGCGCGCGATGGCGGCCTTGTAGTCGGGCTTCTCGGCGCTGCCTTCGGTGGCCTCGCGGTCGGCGTCGTCCATCTCCAGGTCGCCCAGGCGGCGCATCGCCTGCGCGCGCTGCGGCGCCTTCGGCGCCACGTCGAGGAAGCGGCGGTAGGCCTCGATGGCCTGGCGCTCGGTGACCTTGGGGCCGGTGTCGGCCTCGACGTCGACCGTGCGGCCGGCGAGGCTGGCGATGGTGGGGTCCTCGTCGACCGGCGGCTTCTTGAAGAGGCCGCAGCCGCCCAGGCCGGCGAGCAGCAGGCCGAGCAGCGGGTAGAGCAGCGGGCGCGTGAAGTCGTCAGGGCTTCGCATCGGCGGCCTCCCGGCGGCTTTCGCCCTGTGCGCGGTCCTGCAGCTGCGCCACCGCCAGCCGCGCCTGCGAGGCGTAGGTGTCGAGCCGGTCCTTCTGGCCCTGCAGCTCGGCGACCGCCATGTCCTGCAGCGCCGCCTGCTGCTCGCGCCCGAGCTGGGCCACCGGCGCCTGCAGGCCGGCCAGGCGTGCCGAGAGCTCGGCGATGCGCTGCGCGAAGCGCTCGAAGCGCTGCGGCTCGTCGCGCTGCGCGCGTGCCAGCGCGGCCTCGTGCGCGGCCGCCTGCAGCAGCGTGTTCTCGACCGTGCGCAGGCCTTTCTGCGCGTCCCACAGTCGCGCCGGGAACTCGCGCGCGAGCTCCCAGGTCAGCGCGCCGGCGACGCGGCGGGCGCGCTCGGCGGCCTCGGCGTCGGGGCTGGTGGCGAGCGCGGCGCGCACGCCGTTCAGGCGCGCCTGCAGCGCGCGCTGGCGGTCGTCGGCGAAGGCGGCACCGTCGGCATCGTCCTCGGCCTTCTTCAGTTCGGCGGCGAGCGCGTCGCGGCGCTGGCCCAGCGCCGGCAGGCTGATGTCGGCGGCGCGCTGGCGCACGGCCGGCAGCCGCTCGGCGAAGGCCTGGCGGCGGTTGGCGAGCATGTCGCCGTAGGTGCCCAGCTTGGCGGCCCAATCGGCCAGGTTGCGCTGCAGGAACTGCAGGTCGCGCAGGTTCTTGAAGGCTTCCTGGAACTCGTGGCCCGCCATCAGCTGCGTGAAGTGGCTGGCGTGCGGCATCGCCGGCAGGTCCTTGATGGAACCGAAGGCGCCCATCTCGCCCTGCGGGTTGTTCTCGAGCAGCGCGCGCACGAGGCCGCCGCCGCGGATGGCCTCGATCGATTCGTCGAGGCGCTTGCGCTCCGCCTCGAAGAGGTCGATGGCGTCGTGGTAGCCGCCCATCGCGCGGTTCACCGCGCCGAGTTCGGCGTAGGCGAAGGGCACCGCGATCTTCGCCTCGAGCACGGCGGCATCGGCGGTGTCGCGGCCCGACAGCTCGGCCCAGGGCACGAGCGCGTCCTTCGGGTTCTTCAGTTCGGCCGCCGCCCAGCCGAAGCCGAGCAGCGCCTTGTTCGACTGCGGCCCGACCAGGCGTACGCGCTGCAGCGCCACGCGCGCGTCGGCGGCGCGGCCGTCGGCGAGCGCGGCGAAGCCGAGGGCGACGTTGGCGCGGTCGCGCAGGCTCTTCATCTCCTCGCCGGTGACCGGGGTCTTGCCGAGCTCGTCGAGCAGCGTGTTGCCGCGTTCCACCTCGCCCAGCCGCACGAGCGCGACGCCGAGGTTGAAGCGCGCGTACAGCGAGGCGCTGGTGGGGCCGGGCTTGATGTCCTTCAGCAGCTCGGCGGCACCGGCGTAGTCGGCCGCGGCCATGCGGATCTGCGCCGCCAGCAGCAGGCGTTCTTCCTCCAGCTCGCCGGGCAGCTTGCCGGCGACCTTGTCGAGCGCCTCGCGCGCCTCGGGCACGAGGCCGCGCTGGTAGCGGATCTTGGCGAGGAAGTACCACGCGCGGTCACGCACCGCAGGCGGCGCGTTGCGCTCGATCAGGCGCGCGAACACCTCGCCGGCCTCGCGGTGCAGGCCGTAGGACAGCAGCATGCCGCCGCGCAGCACCTCGGCCTCGTCGTCGTGTGGCGAGAGGCGGTTGAAGTGCGCCGACACCATGCCGCCGACGATGGCGTCGAACCAGCGGTCCTGGTAGAAGTGGAACAGTGTGTCGCCGTAGTGCGGCGCGCGCACCACCTTCTCGACTTTCTGGGCGGCCGCCAGCGAGCACGCCGCGCAGAGCGCGGCGGCGACGGCCGAGCGCAGGGCGAAGGCTCTCACTGCCAGACCTTGACCTCGAACTCGGGTTGCAGCTTGGCCGTGCTGTCCTTGATGCGCAGCTCGATGTACTTCGGGTCGGTGCCCTTCTCGAACTTCAGCGTCGTCGCGCGCTTGTAGTCGCGCGTGTGCGGGCCCTGGCCGGTGAAGAAGGCGTCGATCGAATGCTCGCCGGCGCGCAGGTTGCCGACGTGGATGCGCTGCACGCCGCCGCGGTGCAGCGCCTTCACCTCCTGCGGCGTGTACAGGTGGGTGGCGACGATCTTGTCGTCGAGCTTGATCTGCACCGATTCCAGTTCGAACAGCGCGCCCACGTCGAGCGAGACGAACAGCGCCACCTGCGTGTTGGCGGGGAACAGCAGTTCCTCTTCCAGCACGAGCAGGTCGCGGTTCAGGCGGATGACGTCGGCCTTGGCGTCCTGGATGCGGCTGTCCAGGCTGGCGGCCGCCTGCGGGGCAGACGCGGCCGGTGCGGCGGGGGCAGCGGCGGAGGCCGCCGGCGCCGGTGCGGCCGGCGCGGACTGCGCCTGCACGCCGAAGCCGGCCGCGAGGGCGGCCCCGGCCAGCAGCGCGGCGGCGATGCGAACGTGTAGCTTGGACATGGCGTTGCGATCGTTCAGAAGGTGCCGGTCAGGTAGACCTGCAGCACGTGGGCGTTGTAGGAGTACTTGCCGCCGGTGCGCACGTCGGTGAAGTCGCTGAAGCGGAAGTTCTTGAGCTCGTAGCCGCCGCTCAGCTTGAGGTTGTGCTTCGCGGCCACCGGGCCGTCGAAGGCGTAGGTGGCCTTGCCGCCGATGCCCACGCTGCGGAAGGTGGCCAGCTGCCGGTTGCGCGACACGTACAGCCGCTCCTCGGGCGCGTCGTCGCTGTAGAAGAGCGCCTTGCCCTGGCTGTACCAGCGCAGCGCGACGTCGGCCAGCCAGCGTTCGCCGAAGTAGCGCGCGCCGCCGAACTCGAGCGTCTGCGACTTGATGTCCCAGTTGTCCCAGTAGTGGCGGAACTCGCCGCGCACGCTGGTGCGCGGGCCGCCTTCGCTGCCGACGTCGCCGGTGAAGCGCAGCTTCACGGCCCGGCTGGAGCGCGTGCGCGGCACGTTCTCGTTGACGGTGGCGCCGAAGACGCGCGCGGTGCGGTACGGGCTGCCGAGGAAGCCCTCGTCGTGCACGGCCTCGAAGTTGACCGACGCCAGCCAGCGCGGCGACAGGATCTGCGTGACGCCGCTGCGGTACTGCCAGTGCGTGGCCTTGTCGAAGAAGCCGATGTCCTTGCGGCCGACGTCGTCGCGCGCGCGCGAGAAGCCGAGCGACACCGTGGTCATGCCGCCGAACACGTCCTGCGTGGCGTCGACGCCGAAGGTGTCGGCCTTGTAGTCCGGCTCCTTGCTGCTGTCGAACGACACGCTGACGGTGGCGTCGCGCACCAGCAGCTGGCCGCCCAGCGTGTACTGCGTGCGCGTTTCCTTGAACGGGCTGGCGGTGGTGACGACGTCGATCGACGCGTTGCTCACCGCGTCGACGTAGTACTGGCCCGACAGCGACACGCGGTCGGCGATGCTCTTGCGCACCAGCAGCGCCGGGCCGGTGGCGCGCACGCCGCCGCCGTCGTAGACGTGGAACAACGCCTCGGCGCGGTCCTCGGGCAGCACGGCGGCGTCGGCCGCCGGCACCGCCGAGCCGCCGGCCAGCAGGCTGCCGAACAGCGCCTTCGCGCGCCGCCACCCGTCAGTTGCAGCCACAGCCGCCCCCTTGCACGCCGGTGGCGCCGCGCGCGCCTTCGCGCACGACGTGGATGTGCTCGCGGTGCCGGTCCGACAGGCCGTCGCGGCCGGCCTGCATGATCGGGTCGGCGAGGCGCTCGCGCTCGTACGGCTTCACCCAGGGCTGCACGCCGCAGCCGCCGAGCAGCGCGGCCAGCGCCAGGAGCAGGCAGGCGCGCGTCATTCCTTCACCAGCTCGCGGATCTGGCGCTCGTAGGCGTCTTCCAGGCCGTCGCGGTAGCCGCGGTGCAGGAAGCGCACCTTGCCGTCGCGGTCGATCAGCACCGTGGCCGGCATGCTCTGCAGGTCGTAGAGCTTGCTGACCGCCTTGTCGGCGTCGAACAGCACCGGAAAGCGCAGGCCGAAGCGGCTTGCGGTGCCGGCGGCGGTCTTCGGGTCCTCGTCGACGTTGACGCCCATCAGCACGAAGCCCGAGCTGCGGTACTTGTCGTACAGGCGGTTCAGGTGCGGCATCTCCTGCTTGCACGGGCCGCACCATGTGGCCCAGAAGTTCACCAGCACGACGCGGCCGCGCTGCTCGGCCAGGCGCATGTTGGGCCCCTGCAGGCTCTTCAGCGTGAAGTCGGGGGCCGGCGCGTTCGGCGTGATGGCGGCATGCGACAGCGTGGCGGCGCACAGCGCGGCGGCGGCGAGGAGGCGGGCGGGCATGGACACGGCGGGCGTCTTCAGAAGTAGAAGGTGGCGCCCAGCGTCACCTCGAGGTTGTTCGTGTTCTGCTTCTTGCCGAGCAGGTCGAGCGAGAACATGTGGTCGCGCACGTCGACCTGCATCGCGAACCAGTCGGCGAAGATCAAGCGGGTGCCGAAGCCGATGTTGATGGTCTGCTTCTTCTGGTCGACGAACTTGGTGCTGCCGACGCCGCCGATGAAGTAGAAGGCCGACGCCTTGGCGACGTTGCGGCCGAAGAACACCTCGCCCGGCATGACGTTGTAGCCGAACGAGACGTTGTAGTAGGTGAGCTTCTCGGTCTGGTTGACGAACACGCCGCCCGGCAGCACCTGGCGGAAGGCCTCGTCGCTGACCTTGCTCTGGCCGTAGGCGCCCTCGACGAAGACGTCCTCGGTGATGTGGTAGCCCAGGCGCACGCCGCTGACGCTGCTGGAGCCGAAGTTCTGCGTCGCGTAGATGCCGGTGAACAGGCCGAGCTCGAAGTCGTTGCTGGGGAACTTCGGCCGCTTGACGTCGCGGCGGTCGATCTGCGGCACGACCACCGGTTCGTTGGCCGGCGGCGAGGTCTGCGCCTGCGCCGCCGCGGTGGCGGCGAGCAGCAGGGCGGCGAGGGGTCTGCGCGGCATGGGGTGAGGTGACCTCATCAGAAGAAGAACGAAAGGCCGAGCGTCCACGCGCGGTACTCGAGGCTGCGCGTGTCGGAGACGAAGGCGGTATAGAGCGTCCAGTCGGCGCGCGCGACGAAGCGGTCGCTGATGTACCAGCGCAGGCCGACGCTGCCGTTGCCCAGGTTGGCATCGGTCGGGATCGCCTGCACGAGGCTCGCGTTCGGGATGTTCTTGAACTTGCCCAGGCCGACCGCCAGGTACGGCGACAGGCGCCGGTCGGCCCAGGGCTCGGCCACCAGGTTGAGGTGCCAGAAGTCGGTGCCCGAGAACGTGCCCTGCACCTGGCCGACCGTGACCTCCGCGCCCAGCCCCTCGGCGAAGCGCCAGTGGGTCCAGAGCTTGAGCATCGGCTCGGCCTTGAACTGGCCCCAGCCGACGCCGAACTCGACCTTGCGCGCGAGGTAGTCGTCGACCACGGTGTCGCGGAAGGTCTTGCCGCTGCCGGCCTCGGTGAGCGTCTTCTCGAGCTGCGCGCGCGGCACCCAGCCGACCTTGTCGTTCTGCGTGCGAACCTTGTACCAGTCGGTGCGCCGGCCCTCGACCGTGACCCACTCGTGCCGCTCGGCGACGTGGAACACCGGGTAGCCGCGGCCCGGGCCGGTGTGCAGCTCGAGGTAGGGGTCGGCGACGAGCAGGCGCTCGCTGTCCTGTGCCGCCACCGGGCGCGCCAGCAGCAGGGCGAGCAGCAGCGCGAACGCGGCCCATGGGAGCCTTCTCATTGGTCCTTGCACGCGCCGGTCTTCGGATCGCCGGTGGTGAACAGATTGCCCGCGACGGGGCTGAATTCGTCCTGGCCTTCGGGCATCGGGTGGGTGATCCAGTAGGCGATGATCTTCGCGTTGGGGTCGTTCTGGTCGGCGAAGATCTGGCCGCCGCCATGCAGGATGTTCAGGATCAGCGGCTTCTGGAACAGCCGGCTCGCCGTCGGCGCGCCGATCACGGTGACACCCTGCGACGAGAAGAAGTTGCGGAACATCTCGCTCGCGTGGATCACGTCGACCGCCGTCGTCGTGCTGTCGACGATGGCCGGCCGCGGCACGATGCGCAGCGCGCCGCCGGTGCCGGCCACGGTGTCGTGGCAGCCCGAGCTGCCACAGGTGTTGCTGCCGCCGCCGGCGCCGGTGATGACCTTCTCGTAGATCGGTTGCACGCAGCGCTGGAAGTACTCGAACGAGAGCTTGCGTCCGCCGGCGCCCGGCGGGTTCTGCACGTTCTCGGAGTTGTCGAGCGCCGAACCGCCGCCGCAGCCCGCGAGGGCGGCGGCGGCGGCCAGGGAGGCGAGGGAAAGGCCGCGCTTCAGGCTCATGGGCTCAGTTGGTCACGCACCCGCTGGCGATCCAGTTCGCGATCGCGTTGTAGCCCGCGCTGCCGGCCGGCAGCCGCGCCGCCGTCTGCCCGGTCGCGCCGGCCGGGTGCGGCACGGTCGAGGGCTTGGTGAGCAGCAGGTTCAGCGCCGGCTGGCAGGTGTTGTTGATCATCGCCAGCGTGGCGCCGTAGTCGCCTTCGACGCTGCCCGTCAGCACGAAACGGTTCTCGCGGAACGAGCCGCCGTTGCCGGCGACGAGGTCGCTGCCGATCGCCTGGTGGCAGGCCGACGCGCAGTTGGCCTGCAGCACCGGCATCACCTGCGCCGCGAACGAGGCCTCGCTGAGCGCGGTGACGGTGCGCACGCCGCTGCCCGGGTTGAATGGGTCGTTGTAGTACTGGCCGCCGAGGTCCATCCACTCGGCGATGAGGCGCTTCTCGGCGGCGTTCAGCATCGTCGCGTGGTTCGGCGCCGTGTTCGGCGGGTTCGGGTGCGCGGTGCGCGCGCCGCTGCCGGCCAGCAGCGTCTGCCCGAACATGATCTCGGTGAGCCGGCTCTTGCGCGCCTGGCCGGCGGTGTTCATGGCACCGGAACTCGTCTCCACCAGCGCGGCGCCGCGTTCGACGACGGGCACGCCGTCCTCCAGCCGCGTGACCGGGCGGCCGTTGGCGTCGAGCAGCGGGTCGCCGAGCACCAGCTCCTCGTACGAGACGAGGCGCCCGGTGCCGGCCACGGTGCCGCGAAGGTCGAGCTTGGCGACGTTGCTGTGGCAGGCGGTGCAGGTGTTGGCGCCGCGGTCGCGCTCCCACAGCGGCTGGATGTGCTGCGGGTAGTTGATGATGCCGTTGACCGGCACCGCGGTGCGCAGGTCCTGCGTCGTGTCGGCGTTGCCCGTGTAGCGCAGCGAGATGTCGGCCTTGGCGGTGACGCCGGCCTTCGTGACGTCGGCCCAGAGGTCGGTGAAGACCGGGTCGGCGGCGAGCGCCAGCGTGGCCGGGAACAGCCGCGTGCGCAGCGACGCCATCGTCTCGCCGAGCGCGTGCTGCGAGGACATCGTGGTCTTGATCGCGGCCGGCATCGCGTTCACGGTGTTGCCGGAGTTGATGGCGCCGCCGCGGCGCGGGCTGTGGCAGCCGTCGCAGGTGCGGCGCTCGCCAGGGCGCACCTGGATCCAGTTGGTGTGGGTCTGGAACGAGCGGCCCTCGGCGTCGATCACCGAGAAGGCGATCGGCACGTCGGCCGGCACCTGCAGCTTGAACGAACCGTCGGGCTCGATCTGGCTGTAGCCCAGGATCTGCTGCTGCTCGAAGTCGGTCTCACCGATGGCGGCGCGGATGCCCATCGAGCTGGCCGGCGGCGGCACGCCGCGGATGGCGCGGACGAAGCGCACCGGTGCGCACTTGTACGCGGGGTCGGCGGGGTCCTTCATCTTCACGAGGTCGGCAACCTGGGCGCGCGTGTCCAGCGGATCGTCCGGCGCCTTCGTCGCGATGCCGCGCGCGCAGCCGGCCGGCAGGTCGGCGGCGGTGATCATCGGCTCGCCCATGCGCTGCAGGCCGTCGGTGTCGTAGACGCTGCGCACCTCGATCAGGCCGAGGTTCTGCCGCTCCAGCGTCTCGTCGACCGAGGTCGGCTGCAGCGCCGTCGGCTCCGGCCGCGCCTGGATGGCGATCGGGTCGACGTACATGAAGCCCTGCGGCGGCGCGGCCACGTTCAGCCAGGTCTGCTTTGCCGGGTCGAACATGTAGATCGCGTACGACGCCGGGGCGTTGTCCTGGATCGCGGCCGTGGCGCGCTGGTCGGTGGTCATCGTCTCGTCGCTCAGCGACGCCAGCTCCTCGGAGGTGAGCGTGGCGCAGGGCACGACGTTGCCGTTCTTCGTGACCTCGCAGGGGCGGAACGCGACCAGCACGCGGTCGGTGCCGTCCCACAGCGGGTACGGCGTCGTCACGCGGCCGAAGGTCGACAGGCCGCGGCCGTCGTTCAGCTGCGTGGCGGTGATCTGCTTCTGGCCGCCGGCGGCGGCCACCGCGGGCGTGGCCGGGGTGTTGTATTCGCTGTAGTTCGCGGCGTCGATCATCATCAGCGCGCCGCCCTCCTGCGTGCGCTGCAGCGGCATCAGCGAGGAGATCACCTGGCCCTTGTAGGCGCCCTTCGGATCCATGTCGCGCGGGTGCAGGAAGCTGTTGCCCGGGCTCTGCGCGCCGTACAGCACGAAGAGGTCGGTGCCATCGGGCTTGACGCGGAAGATCGCGAAGCGGTTGCGGTCGGCCACGTGCTCCCAGCGCGAGAACATGATGTCGCCGTTCGGGCGCACCACCGGGTTGCGGTCGTGGCTCTGGTTGAACGTGATCTGCTTGATGTTGTCGCCGGCGGCGGTCATCGTGTGCAGGTGCAGGACGCGCTCGCGCTCGTACTCGTCGAGCGCGTAGTAGTCGCGGCCCAGTGCCTGGCCCTTGAACGACTTGGTCTGCCGGTTCGACGCGAACACGAAGCCGGCGCCCGCGGGCAGGTAGGCCGGGTCGACGTCGTCGTGCTCGGTGCTGGCGGTGATGCGCCGGAAGGTGCCGCCGGTGAGCCCACCGGAGCTCATGTCGTATTCCCAGATGTTCCAGCGGCCCGTGCAGGCGGGCTGGCCGTCGATCGTGGAGGTGTTCGACGCCGGGCAGCGCATCGAGAAGACGATCTTCTTGCCGTCGTACGAGACCTCGGGGTCCGACGCGTCGCCCTTGTCCTGCGTGAAGCGCGAGGTCAGGTTGTGCTCGGTGGCACTGGGAGAGCTCTTCTCGCGCACCATCAGGTCGCCGCCGGCGGCACTGTTGGTGCCGTCGGTCGGGTTGATGCGCAACGCCGTCGAGCGTTTCGTGTAGGTGATGGAGACGTCGCCGTTGACGGTGACGTTGTCGCCGGAACTGTCGCCGCCGCCGTTGCAGCCGGCGATGACGAGTGCCGCGGTGGCCGTGACGGTCGCGATGTGCAGGAGCTTCATCGGTTTCTCCTTCTCTCTTCCCTGGAACTACTGGTTCGGCGCCGCACCGTCGAGCAGGCCCGAGGTGCGGTGCAGATGGCCGGCCGCGTCGACGACCACGGCGTCGACGCCGGCGAAGGTCTCGACGAGCGGCAGGCCGCGTTCGAGACCCATCACGAAAACGGTCTTGCTGAGGGCCTCGCTGGTGAGGCCGTCGTCGGCGAGGATGGTCACGCTGCGCACGCCGGCCGGTGAACGGCCGGTGGCGGGGTCGACGATGTGGTGGCAGCGTTCGCCGTCGCGCTCGAAGAAGCGCTCGTAGTCGCCCGAGGTCGAGATCGACACGTCCTCGAGCGGCAGCACGGCGACCGCCTCTCCTTCGCGGCGCGGGTCGCGCACCGCCACCATCCAGGGGCGGCCGCGGCGGTCGCCGAGCACGCGGCTGTCGCCCCCGGCGGAGACGATGGCGTGCGCGATGCCGCGGCGGCGCAGCAGCGCCACCGCGTTGTCGACCGCGTGCCCCTTCGCGAAGCCGCCGAGGTCGATGCGCATGCCCTGACGCGCGAAGCGCACGCTGCGCGTGCCGGCGTCGAGCTCGAGGCCGCGCCAGCCGACGGTGGCGCAGGCACGCTCGAGCTCGGCCGCGCTCGGGCGGACGCCGGCGCGGTAGTCGTACAGGTGGCCGACGCCGGCGTAGGTGATGTCGAAGGCGCCGCCGGAGAGTTCGGCGAAGCGCTGCGCCTGCTGCAGCAGGCGGAACATCTCTTCCGAGACCGCCACCGGGCGCGACGCCGCGTCGCGGTTGATGCGCGACAGCTCCGAGGCCGGCTTGTGCGGGCTCATCGTGCGGTCGATGCGGTGCATCTCCTCGATGACGGCGGCCGCGGCCGCGTCGCCGTTGCGGCGGTCGTCGCTCCACAGCTCGACCGTGATCGCCGTGCCCATGATGGCTTCCTGGCGGCGCACCCAGCCGGCACCCGACGCCGCCGCACTGCGGGCGGTGAAGTCGAGGCGGCGCTGGGCCGGGTGGGCGGAGGCGAGCAACATGGTCGTGTCCTGCGGGTCCTGTCGGCCCGGCCGAGTGGTCAAGGTGTGCCGGCAGGAAGACCGTGCGCCTTGCTCGTGGCGCGCACCCTCCCAGCCGACGGGGCGGACCATAACGGCCCGCCCGCGGCGCGCCCGTGACGGCTGGTGCGGCGGTGCATACAGTTGATACAGATTCGGGGCGCGGCCGGCGCGTGCGCGGCGACGCCCGGCGCGGCGGGCCGGCGCGGCAGGCGTCGATGACCTGTGATTCAAGTCACGGATGAGCGTGGCGGCATGCGGCGTACCGGCGGGCCCAGATGGCGCCGCCGCCCATCAGTGCAAGCTGCACTTTGCTCGCGCCCCCGCACGCTGTTGCGTTCGCTCACGAGTTCGACCCCCCAGGCACGGGGGGGCGTGACGCGGATCACATGCCCTTGAAGAGGCCGGTGTAGCTGCGACTCACCTCGAGCTTTTCGGGGTGGCCCTTCACGCTGACGATCTGGCGGCCGCGGAAGTCGCGCGTGACGCCGGCGATCGCCGTCACGTTGACGAGCGTGCTGCGGTGGATCTGCCAGAACACCTTGGGGTCGAGTTCGTCGACCAGTTCCTTGATCGGCTTCCTGATCAGCGCCTCGACCTGCGCGGTCTGCACGCGCGTGTACTTCTCGTCGCTGACGAAGAACAGCACGTCGGCCACCGGGATCATCTGGATCGCCTGGCCCACCGTGGCCTGGATCCATTCCAGGTAGCGCGGCGCGCCGCCCGGGTTCAGGCGCGCGGCCAGCTGGTGCCGCAGCTGCTGCAGCGGCGCGCCGGCGGGGGCGTCGGTGGCGCCGTCGCGGCGCGCCGCCAGCCGCTTGCGGATGCGTTCCACCGTGACCTGCAGGCGCTCGCGCTCGGCCGGCTTCAGCACGTAGTCGGCCACGCCCTGCTCGAAGGCCTCGACGGCGTACTGGTCATAGGCGGTGATGAAGACGATCTCGGGCGGCAGGTCGTCGTCGCCCGCGTCGCCATCGCCGCCTTCGCGCGGCGGCAGCTGCGCGATCTGGCGCGCGGCGTCGACGCCGGTGAGGCCGGGCATGCGGATGTCCAGGAACACGATGTCCGGCCGCAGCTGCTGCACGAGCTCGACCGCCTCGAGCCCGTTCTTCGCCTCGCCGACGATCTGCAGCGCCGGCCACACCTCGGCCAGGCGGGCGCGCAGCTGCTCGCGCATCAGGCGTTCGTCGTCGGCGATGACGGCGCGCGTGATCGCGGCCTCGGCGGTGTCCGTTCCCATCTTTCGGGTGCCTCGTGTCTCACTGACTTTAGGGGGCCGCGGAGCGCGGCCGGCGGCCTCGATGAATGTACATTCGTCCGCACGGTTTCGCGGAGGCTGCGTGGGGTTCTGGGATCGGTTTCAAGCGTGCTCGCGGCGTGCCGCGGCGCTGGCGTTCGCGGCGCTCGGCATCGCCGGCGCGCTGCCGCCCGGCGCCCGCGCGCAGGCCGCTGCCGACCCCGCCGCGCTCGTGTTCGACCTGCGCAGCCACAGCGGCCCGGTGCGCCGCCTCGCGGTCGACGCGCGCGGCGAGTGGGCCGTGACCGCGTCGGACGACAAGACCGCGCTCGTCTGGAACCTCGCCAGCGGCCGCGTGCAGCACACGCTGCGCGTGCCGGTCGGCGAGGACGAGATCGGCCGCCTCTACGGCGCCGCGATTTCGCCCGACGGCCGCACGGTCGCGGTCGGCGGCAGCACCGGCACGGCCGGCGGGCCGAACCGCGTTTATCTCTTCGACCTCGCCTCGGGCGCCTTCCGCAGCGCCTTCGACGCGCGCACCGGCGGCGTGCGCCACCTCGCGTGGTCGGCCGATGGCCGCCTGCTCGCCGCCGCCTACGTGGGCCGCCCGGCGTTGCGCGTGTTCCGCGCCAGCGGCGAGCTGGTGCACGAGACGCTGCTGCCGGCCGATGCCTACGGCCTGTCCGTCGCCGCCAACGGCCAGCTCGCGGTGAGCGCCTTCGACGACCGCGTGCGCCTGTTCCGCCTGGGTGCCGGCGGCGTGCAGCCGGAAGGCGAGATCGCGGTCTCGCTGGCCGACCCCGTCGGCGTGCGCCATTCGCCGGACGGCCGACTCATCGCCGTCGGCTACTTCTCGCGCGCGCCCCAGGGCCGCGTGCTCGTCGACGTCTACGACGCCGCCACGCGACAGCGCGTGCGCGGCCTCGAGTTCGTCGACATCGCCTTCGGCAACCTGATGAGCGTGGGCTGGCAGGCCGACGGCCGCGCGCTCTATGCCGGTGGCACCGGCTACGCCGAACCCGGCCGCTTCATCGTCAAGCGCATCGCCTGGCCCGAGGCGAGCGCCGAGACCGTGATCGCCGCTGCCGACTCGATCAACGACTTCGCGCCGCTGCCCGACGGCCGCATCGCCTTCGCCAGCTTCGACGCCACCTGGGGCCTGCTGGCGGGCGCGCGCGTCGTGCAGCGCAGCGAGTCGCCGGTGACGCGCATCGCCGGCGCGGCGGCGCTGAAGATCAGCCCCGACGCCGGCAGCGTCGAGTGGCGCGGCGCCGACGGTGCGCGCCGCTCGTTCGCGCTCGCCGCGCGGCGCGCCGGCGAAGGCGAGGCCGGCGCCACGCTCGGCGCCACCACGTCGACCTTCGGCATGCGCATCGACGGCTGGGAGAACACGCGCACGCCGCGCATCGGCGGCAGCACGGTCGAGCTGCTGCCCAACGAGACCAGCCGCGCGGTTGCCGTCATGCCCGAAGGCGGCTCGGCGATCTTCGGCACCAGCCGCGCGTTGCGCCGCATCGACCGCAGCGGCAAGTCGCTGTGGACGGCGCCGCTGAACACCGAGGTGCGCGCGGTGGCCGTCTCGGCCGACGGCCGCGTCGCGGTGGCGGCGCTGGCCGACGGCACGCTGCGCTGGCGCCGCACGAGCGACGGCGCCCCGCTCGTGTCGCTGCTGCTGCTGCGCGACGGCCGCTGGATCGTCTGGACCGAGTCCGGCCACTTCGACGCCGGCCCCGGCGCCGAGGATCTCGTCGGCTGGCTCGTGCCGCGGCCCGGCGGCGAGCGGGCCGACTACTTCGGCGCCTCGCGCTTCCGCGACACCTACCTGCGGCCGGATGCCATCGACCTCGTGCTCGCCGAGCGCGACGCCGCACGCGCCGTGCAGCGTGCCAACGAGCAACGGCTGGCGCGCGCGAAGGAGGCCGAGCCCGAGGTCGTGAAGACGATCCAGGCCAGCCTCGCGCCGCTGCCCGTCACGCAGGCGCTGCCGCCGGTGGTCACGCTGGCGCAGCTGCCGAAGGTGGAGACGAGCACCGCCGAGATCGCGGTCGACCTGAAGCTCTTCGCGGCGGCCGGCCAGCCGGCGCCCAAGCTCACGGTGCGCGTCGACGGCCGCCCGGTCGAAGCCTCCTTCAGGCCGGCGCCGGCCGGCGCCGGCGGCGAATCGGAAGGCCGCATGATCGTGCAGCTGCCCAAGGCCGAGGGCAAGCTGCAGATCTTCGCCGAAGGCGCCCACGGCACCTCGATGCCGGCCGAGCTCGACTTCAAGAGCAGCGCGCCGGCGCTCAAGCAGCTGGCCGACCGCCGGCCCACGCTGTACCTGCTGTCGGTGGGCGTGAGCCGCTACGCGAACCCCGAGTTCAACCTCGGCCTCGCAGCGAAGGACGCGCGCGATTTCGCGAAGTCGATGGAGCGCCAGCAGGGCCTGTACTACAAGAAGGTCGAGGCGCGCGTGCTCGTCGACGAGCAGGCCACGCGCGCCGCCGTGCTGCAGGGCTTGCGCTGGCTGCAGAACGTGTCGACGCCGGAAGATGTCGCGATCCTCTTCGTCGCCGGCCACGGCGTCGCCGACGCCGCCGACGTCTACCACTTCCTGCCGCACGACATGAAGGAGAACCAGCTGTCGCAGACGGCGGTCTCGGAAACGCAGCTGCGCAGCACGCTGGCGTCGATCAGGGGGCGGGCGCTGTTCTTCGTCGACACCTGCTTCTCGGGCAAGTCGGTCGGCAAGTTCACGCGCCGCGAGCTCACCCGCATGGCCAACGGGCTGGCGAGCGCCGAGCTCGGCGTCATCGTGTTCAGCGGCAGCGCACCGCGCCAGGAGTCGCTGGAAGATCCCGCCTGGGGCAACGGCGCCTTCACGAAGGCGCTCGTCGAGGGCCTCGCGGGCCGCGCCGACTTCCGCCGCGAAGGCGTCGTCACGCACAAGGGCCTGGACTACTACGTGGCGCACGAGGTGCGCACGCTCACCGGCGGGCGGCAGACGCCCGTCACCGCGGTGCCGAACGGCATTTCCGACTTTCCATTGGCCGCGCTCAGCGCGGCCGCCTCAGACCCCCGGCAAGGAGCCAAGCCATGAACCTTCAACCCTTCCGAGCGCCGCGGCCCGCGCGCCTGCTGTCCCTGCTGGCAGCCGTAGCGGCCGCCACGCTGATGGCCGCTTGTGGCGGCGGCGGCGACGGCACCACCGACACCCGCCCCGAATTCGCGATGCTGCCCGGCGGCCAGGCCTGCGGTGGCGGTGGCTGCGGCGGCGACAGCGGTGACGGCGGCGGCGTCGGCAGCGGGGCCGACGGCGGCGATGGTGCCGGCGGCGGCCTCGGCGAGATGCGCAACGTGAAGGTGACCGCGCGCAAGCCCGACGGCACCGTGCTCGCGTCGGCCAACCTGCAGGGCAACCTGGTCTCCATCTACCCGGGCCGCTACAGCGGCAACGCCTTCATCCTCGAGTTCGCCGACGACGGCTCGGGCCGCGGCGAGTACTACGACGAAGGCACGCTGGGCTGGATGCCGCTGGGCGCCACGAAGCTGCGCGTGCTGGTGCCCGACCTCACGCACCACGTGAGCGCGAACCCGCTCGCCGAGGCGGCCTACCAGTGGGCCATCAACAAGTGGGGCAGCGAAAGCGCGCTCAGCGCCGCGCGCATGACCGAGGCCAACAACACCGTGCGCGACGCCTTCAACGCGCGCACGCCGGTCGAGTACCGCGTCACCGACGTCACCAACTACGCCGTGGCGGTGTCCGACGCCACGGTCGCGAACTCGTTGCCCAACACGCATGCCGGCCGCATGGGCACGCTGATGGCGGCGATCCCGCGTGCGGCGCTGCGCTTCAACTCGGCGCTCGGCTCGCCCGCGCTCGCATTCCTGCGCCAACTGGCCAAGGACGTGCAGGACGACGGCGGTGTCAACAGCTCGGTGCAGGACGCCGACTCGGTCGCCTACGACGTGGACCTGCCGGGAACGCTGGCCGATGCCGTGGTGGACGCGCGCGGCCAGTACGGCCAGCCCGAGCAGCCGGGCCCGACGGCAGCGGCCAGCCAGTGCCTCAACCCGGCGCTCTATGCCGCTGGCACGACGGTCGACCTGCTGTACGACGTCTTCGACGGCGAGACCTCGAGCCCGCAGCGCTTCCTTGCCACCATCACCGGCGGCGCCAGCTTCAACGGCGTCAACGGCCTGCTGCGCGAGAGCATGGACCTGGGCAGCGGCTTCGTGGCCGAGAACTATGTCGGCCCGGACCTCAGCGCCGGCATCCAGCGCTACGGCTCGGTGGCGTCGTTCACCGGCCAGGACCGGACCACCTGGACCGCGACGACCGTCTACGACCAGCCCTACCTCGACACCACGTTCCTGTTGCGGCCGGACAGCACGGCGACGATCAGCTACTCGGGCACGACGACCATTCGCGACAGCCAGGGCGCGGTGCAGGGCACGCCGCAGCAGATCTCGTCTTCCGAGCAGATCTACTTCGCCGGCTACGAAACGGTCAGCGTGGCCGCCGGCACGTTCACCAACGCCTGCCGGTACGAGACCACCGACCAGACGACGCGGACGATCAGCTGGTTCACGTCGTCCGGCCAGGGCGTGGCGGTGCTCACGGAAGAGACCGACATCAGTTCGGGCTTCGTGTTCAGCCGCACCGAGCTCACCAGCGGCACCGTCAACGGCGTGCCCGTCGTCGGCTCGTCGAACCAGTTCCGGGCCACCCGATCGAGGACGATCGCACGATGAAACCCACCCTGCTTCTCCTGGCCGCCCTGCTGGCGGCGGCCGGCGGCGCGGCCGCGCAGAAGGCCAGCCCGATGAAGCCCAGCGACGTCACCGAGTCGGCCATTGCCGACGCGCTGGCGCCGCCGGGCACGCCGGAGGCGGCCGCCAGCGGGCCGCGCACGCGCGGCTTTGCGCCCGGCCTGCGTCCGCAGGCGGCGGCGAAGAAGACCGGCAGCGCGGCGGTGCTGATCACCTTCGTCACCGATTCGGCGCAGCTGACGACCGAATCGCAGCGCGCGCTGGACACCATCGCGCGCGCGCTGCGGGGCGGCCGGCTGGCGAACCTCAACTTCGTCGTCGAAGGCCACGCCGACCCGCGCGGCGGCGCCGACCACAACCTGGAGCTGTCGCGCTCGCGCGCCGAGTCGGTGGTGGCCTACCTGGTGAACGAGCACGGCATCGACCGCCAGCGCCTGCTGCCCGTGGGCAAGGGCGCGGCCGAGCCGCTGAACCGCGACCAGCCGGCGGCGCCGGAGAACCGGCGCGTCACCTTCGTCACGCAGACGAACTAGGCGGTGCGGCGGCCGCGGCCGGCGCCTTGCGCGCCGCCCGCACCGCCCACCACACCAGCGCCGCCACCAGCAGCAGCGGTGACGCCGCCAGCGCCGCGGTGACGGCGGCCGCGACCAGCGCGAATGCCAGGGCCACGCCGACGGCGACGACGGCCGCCAGCAGCAGCAGCGGTACGAGGACGAGCGCCAGCGCCAGCGCCACCGCCACGCCGAACAGCATCGCCACGAGCGCGCCGCCCCGCGGCGTCGGCAGCACGTGCGTCTCGCCGCCGACGCTGATCGACACGCTGCTGCCGCCGCCCCATTCGTCGATCGTCGCGACCGCGCCGACGATCGCCAGCACGACGAGCATCGTCACCAGCACGAACAGCCCGAGCAGCACCCAGGGCCAGACGCGGCGGCGGCGCGGGTCGGGCGGCCGCCGCGCCGGCCCGGCGGGATGCAGGACGTCGTCGTTCATGCGCTGGCTCCCTCGATCGACTTGTAGGGCACGGTCACCGTGACGATGGTGCCGCCCGCGGGGTTCTCGGCCACCGTGAGCGACGCCTTGTTGCCGTACAGCAGCTGCAGCCGTTCGCGGATGTTGGCCAGGCCGACGCCGGTGCCGGCGGTGGCGGCGCGGCCGAAGCCGAGCCCGGTGTCGGCCACGCTCACCTGCAGCTTGCCGTGCACGATCTCGGCCTTCACCGCGAGGTGGCCGCCTTCGGCCTTCGGCTCGAGGCCGTGCTTGATGGCGTTCTCGACCAGCGTCTGCACCATCATCGGCGGGAACTCCGCCGACAGCAGGCCGTCGGGCACCGCGATCTCGGTCGTCAGGCGCTCTTCCATGCGCACCTTCAGGATCTCGAGGTAGGGCCGGATCACCGCCAGCTCGCGGCCGAGATCGCGCACGCCGTTGCCGTTGCCGCCGCTGGCTTCGCGCATCGTCGGCATGCTGGCGCGCAGCAGCGCGATCAGGTTCTTCTGCATCTGGCTGGCGCGTGGCGGGTCGGTCTCGATCAGGTGGTCGATCGAGGCCAGCGTGTTGAACAGGAAGTGCGGCTCCACCTGCGCCTGCATGGCGGCCATGCGGGCCTCGACGACCTGGCGCTTCAGCGATTCGGCTTCGGCCGTCTCGGTGGCCTGCGCCGCCTTCACCTCGGCCTGGATGCGGCCCTTGTAGGTGGCCTTGACGATGGCGGACGCGATGATCCACAGCAGCGCCAGGTCCGTGAGGAAGTCGCCCCAGTGCACGTTGCGCACGCGGCGCACCTTGCCGGTGGGGCCGGGCAGCGCGACCTCGTCGGCCTCGCGCGCCGCCTGCGCGGCTTCGCGTTCGGCGGCGGCGATCTCGCGCGCGATCTCGGCTTCGCGCCGCTTCTCGCGCACCGCCTCGCGGATGGCGTCGCGCGCCTCCTGCACCGCTTCGCGCACGCTCTCCTTGTCGATGCCAGGGGGCAGCGTGATCGAGATGCTCTCGTCGGCGGCCGAGGCGCCGTCCGCGGGTGGGCGCGCCGCCGCGCCCTTCTGGCGCGGCGTGATGCGGATGCCGCTCTCGTCGATCTGGATGTTGATGTCGACGCCCTCGGCGCCGCTGGCGGCCGGCTTCGGCGCTTCGGCCTTGGCCGCCGGGGCGGCGGGCTTCGGTGGCTTGGGCGGCTTCGGCGTCTTGACGAGCGGCGCGTCCTCGATCGTCTCCGTCACGCTCCAGCGGAACGGCGGCAGCGACTGCAGGATCGCCGCCGTGATCATCAGCAGCACCGCCAGCACGATGAAGCGCTTCCAGCTGATCGACACCAGCCAGCTCGCGTAGGCGTGGAAGGCGCGCAGCGCCGCGGCGGAGAAGCGCTGCCAGCGGTCGAGCCAGGGGTTCGGCGTGGCGGCGGGGGAGGGCATCGGGGGCTCGCGCAAGCGTGGGTGTCGGATGCCCCGCACTGTACGCAGGCGCTGCCGGTGCCGTCAGCGCGTGGCGACGTGCCGCCGCCGCCGCCCGACAGGCTGCGCCGCCGCCCGACGGGCGGCAGGCGCTGCCCGTCGGGGGCCGGTCAGGCCGCCGTCACTTGTACAGCACCTGCGGCAGCCAGAGGCCGATGCCGGGGAACATGTACAGCAGGAAGATCGCCAGCACCTGGATGCCCATGAAGGGCAGCATGCCGGCGAAGATCTGGTTCAGCGTCACGTGCGGCGGGCTCACGCCCTTCAGGTAGAACGCCGCCATCGCCACCGGCGGGCTCAGGAAGGCCGTCTGCAGGTTCAGCGCGACGAGCAGGCCGAAGAACAGCGGGTCGACGCCGAAGTTGTCCAGCAGCGGAATGAAGATCGGCATGAAGATCACGATGATCTCGGTCCATTCCAGCGGCCAGCCGAGGATGAAGATGATCACCTGGCTCAGCAGCAGGAACTGCGTCTTCGACAGGTTCATCGACAGCACCCACTTCTCGACCAGCTCCTGCCCGCCCAGGAGGGCGAAGGCGGCCGAGAAGATCGCGCTGCCGACGAACAGCCAGCACACCATCGCGCTCGTCTTGGCGGTGAGGAACACCGACTCCTTGACGACCGTCATGTTGAGCTGCTTGTAGGCCGCCGCGAGGATGAGGCCGCCGAAGGCGCCGACCGCCGCCGCCTCGGTGGGCGTAGCGAGGCCGAAGACGATGGAGCCCAGCACCGCGAGGATCAGCACGACGAGCGGGAAGAAGCTCGCCAGCAGCATCTTGAACACTTCGAGGCGCTGGAAGCTGAGCGTGGCGTAGAGGCCGACGAGAGCCAGCAGGCCGACGCCGAAGCCGATCCAGAAGCCCTTGCCCGCGGGGCGGCGCTGCGCTTCGGGCTGCGGCGCGCTGCTGCTGCCGCCGCTGGCGCCCGGCGGCTCCTTCACGCCGCTGCTCGGGGCTGCGCCCGGCGGTTCCTTCAGCGTGGACGCACCGGGGGGCTCCGCGAGGCCGCCGCCCGCACCCGGTGGCTCCTTCAGGCCACCGCCGGCGCCGGGGGGCTCCGCCAGACCGCTGCTGGCGCCGGGCGGTTCGGCGAGGCCGCTGCCCGACCCCGGTGGTTCCTTCAGACCGCTGCCGCCGGCGCCCGGGGGCTCCTGCAGCCCGCCGCTGGCACCGGGCGGTTCCTTGGCCGCGCCACCCGGCTCCGCCAGCGCCGAGCCGGCGGCCTGCTGCACTTGCACCGGATCGCCCGGCGCGGTGGCCGACCAGTACGACAGGCCGGCCACGACCACGAACACCAGCGCCGGCAGCAGGGTGATGAACAGCTGCTTGCCGATGTAGGCCGTGGGCACACCGGCGTTGCGCGAACCCTTCAGCGCACCCATCAGGGCCGTCAGCGCGCGGTTGGGCACGCCCTCGGCGATGCGCTGCGTGAGCGGCGGCAGCGGAATGAAGCGTGCCTCGGCCGACAGCGGCGGCGCCATGTGCGGCTTCAGCTTGGCCAGGATGATCACGTACAGGATGTACAGGCCGGCCAGCATGATGCCGGGGAAGAACGCACCGGCGTACAGCTGCACCACCGACACGCCGGCCGTGGCGCCGTAGACGATCAGCAGCACCGACGGCGGGATCAGGATGCCCAGGCAGCCGCCGGCCGTGATGGCGCCGGCCGACAGCCGCACGTCGTAGCCGCCCTTGAGCATCTGCGGCAGCGCCAGCAGGCCCATCAGCGTGACGACCGCGCCGACGATGCCGGTGGCGGTGGCGAACACCGCGCAGGTGAACAGCGTGGCCACCGCCAGCGAGCCGGGCACGCGCGCCAGCGACAGGTGCAGCGACTTGAAGAGCTTCTCGATCAGGTTCGCGCGTTCGACCAGGTAGCCCATGAAGACGAACAGCGGGATCGAGATGAGCACGTCGTTGCTCATCACCTTGAACGCCGACTGCACCATCAGGTCCAGTGTCTTGGTGACGTCCTCCTCGTAGGCGATCCACGTGAAGAGCATGCCCATGCCCATCAGCGTGAACGCGGTCGGGAAGCCCAGCATGATGGCCACGACCACCAGTGCCAGCATCATCAGGCCGAGGTGGCCGTTCGTGATCTTGTCGGCCGACAGCAGCATCACCGCGGTGCCCGCGATGATGAGCCCCATGATGATGAAGCCGAACCAGAGTTCCTTGCGGATCTTCACTTGCGATCTCCACCGGACACGTAGTCCGCCGGCGCGACGTACTTGTCGAGCGCCGCGATGTCCTCGTCCTTCACGTGCACCATCTGCTTGAGCTTGTCGACGTCGACTTCCTCGACGTCCTGTTCGCGCGAGGGCCACTCGCCGTCACGCAGGCACGAGATGCAGCGGACGATCTCGACGATGCCCTGCAGCAGCAGCATGGCGCCGGCGAACGGAATGACGAACTTGAACGGGTACAGCGGCAGCGGCGTCGCCGAGAAGGTCTTCTCGCGGATCACCAGCGCCTCGTTCGCGTAGGTCCAGCCGGCGTAGGTGAGGGCCACGATGCCGGGCAGGAAGAACACGATGTACAGGATGAGGTCGATGCTGGCCTGCGTGCGCGGCTGGAAGAAGCCGTAGAGCACGTCGCCGCGCACGTGGCCGTTCTTGCTGAGCGTGTAGGCGCCCGCCATCATGAACAGCGTGCCGTACAGCATGATCTGGACGTTGAGGTTCCAGTCGTGCGGGTTGTTCAGCACGTAGCGCGAGAACACCTCGTACGTGATCAGGAAGGTGAGCACGACGATCGACCACGCGAACACCTGGCCGATCCAGGTCGAGAACCTGTCGACTGCGAGCAGCAGCTTTTGCATGGGGAGCCTCCGCGACGGGCGTGCAAACTAAAGGGCTGCCGGCCGTTCGTCGCGGCCGGCAGCCCGGATTGGCCCGACGCCGCTGGGATTACTTCTTGCCGAAGTAGTGGTTGTAGGCCATCTTGAAGTCGACCATGTAGTCGTTCTGCCAGGGGATCACGCGCTGGGCGTAGGCCTTCTGCGAATCCAGCACCTTCTTGAAGATGGCGTTCTCGCCGGCCTTCTTGGCGATGACCTTGTCCCAGGCGTCGAGCTGGGCGCGCAGGATCGCGTCGGGCGTCTTGTAGAAGTTGACGCCGGCCTTCTTCAGCTCGATGTAGTCCTTCGAGTTGCGGTCCACGGCCTTCCAGCTCATGTCGGCGCTGGCCGCCTCGACGGCGATGTCGATCGCCTTCTTCAGCTCGTTCGGCAGGCCGTTGTACTTCGGGCCGTTGAACAGGATCTCGAACTGCTCGCCGCTCTGGTGGAAGCTCTGCAGCATGCAGTTCTTGGCCACGTCGGCAAAGCCGAGCACGCGGTCGGACGATGCATTGTTGAACTCGGCCGCGTCGATCAGGCCGCGGTCCAGCGCCGGCACGATCTCGCCGCCGGGCAGCGGGTTCACCGCGACGCCCAGCTCGTTGAAGACGTCGACCGCGAGGCCGACCGTGCGGTACTTCAGGCCCTTCAGGTCGGCCACGTTGGCGATCGGCTTCTTGAACCAGCCCAGAGGCTGCGTCGGCATCGGGCCGTACAGGAACGACTTGACGTCGAGGTTGAGCGACTTGTAGATCTCGACCAGCAGGGCCTCGCCGCCGCCGTAGTAGTGCCACGCGAGCACCATGTTCGGGTCCATGCCGAAGGCCGGGCCGGAACCCCACAGCGCGAGCGCCGAGTTCTTGCCGTAGTGATACGCGACGACACCGTGGCCGCCGTCCAGCGTGCCCTTGGCGACGGCTTCGAGCAGCTGGAACGCGGGCACCACCGAGCCGGCGGGCAGCACGTCGATCTTCAGCCGGCTGCCGGCCATGTCGTTGACCTTCTTGGCGAAGTCCTGGGCGTACTCGTGGAAGATGTCCTTCGCCGGCCAGGTGCTCTGGAAGCGCAGCGTCGTCGTCTGCGCGTTCGACACCATCGGCGCGGCCATCGCGCCGGCGCCCACGGCACCGGCGGCGGCGGTCTTCAGGAAGCGGCGGCGGCGCGCCGGCGACTTGTCTTCGCTCATGTACTTCTCCTGTGGAATGCGGGGAACTGAGAGGGTGAAACTCGCCGGCGACTATTCAGTTCCGGGCCCGTACCGGCAAGTCGGTGTAACCCGTGGCCCATCCGGGCCCAATCGCGACCAAGACCGTGTCGACGCCGCGGCTATCGGCGAACCGCTTCCACCTGCACGAGCAGGCGCACCCGGTCGGCCACCAGCGGCAGCCCGAAGGTCATGCCGAAGCTGCTGCGGTCGACGCTGCCTTCGAAGTCGCCGCCGCAGACCTCGGGGCCGCGCGGGTCGTCGGTGCGGCAACCGAATCGCAGCGCACGCAGCGTGAGGCCGGTGCCGACGCCGCGCAGCGTGAACTCGCCGCGCAGTTCGGCGGGCTGGCCGCCTTCGAAGCGGAAGCTGCGCGCGACGAAGAAGGCCTCGGGGTGCGCCTCGCTGGCCAGCAGGTCTTCCTGGCGCAGGCGGGCGTCCAGGACCTTCAGCCCGGTGTCCACGCTGGCGGTGGGGACGCGCACGCCGACCTCGCCGCGGCCGGCCGCAGGGTCCAGCGTGACGCGGCCGCGCAGCGCGGACAGGCGCCCGCGCAGAGTCGACGTGCCGAAGTGCAGCACCTCGAAGTGCACGCTGCTGAAGTCCGGGTCCAGTTCGTACGTGCGTGGCTCGGCGGCAGCGGGCAGGGCCAGCAGCAGTGGCAGCAACAGGGCGGGCGCCTTCACGACCGGATCGCCTCGACCTGGATGAACAGGCGCACCTCGTCGGCCAGCGGCAGCGGCACGCCGGCGCCGATGCCCAGGCTGCTGCGCCGGACCACGGCCTCGAAGTCGCCGCCGCAGACCTCGCGCTTGAAGAGCGGGTTCGTGTAGCAGTTGAAGTTGCCGGCCTTCAGCGTCAGCGGCGTGCTGCGGCCGGCCAGCGTGAGCGTGCCTTCGACCGCGCTGACGCGGTCGCCGGCGAAGACGAAGCGCTCGCTGCTGAAGGTGGCCTTCGGGTGGCGCGCGCTGTCGAAGCCGTCGGCGCCGCGCAGGCGCTCGTCCCAGGCGGCGACGCCGGTGCTGACCGACGCGGTGTCGATCGCGATCTCCACCTTGCCCGACCTCGCGGCACGGTCGAAGAGCAGCGTGCCTTCCTTGCGGTCGAAGCGCCCGCGCACGGTCGACAGCCCGGCGTGCAGCACCTCGAAGGTGGCGAAGGTGTGCGTCACGTCCAGCGTGTACGGGTGACCCTGCCCGTGGGCGGCGGCGGCGGCGCCGAGCAGCAGCGTGGCGGCCAGGCGTTTCATGGCGCGGCCAGCCCGCCGAGCGCGAGCTTGAAGCGCACCGCCACGTCGTCGGCCAGCATCGAGGTGTCGGACCACTCGCCTTCGCCCACCTTGAACGCCAGGCGCTTGAGCGTGAAGCTGCCGGTGGCGGTGCCGTTGGTGCCGCTCTGCGCCAGCATCACGGGCACGACGATGTCCTGCGCCGCGCCCTTGATCGTGAGCTTGCCCGCCACCTCGTAGCGGCCGGGGCCGGTGGACTTGATGGCGCTGGACTGGAAGCTGGCCTGCGGGAACTTCGCCGTCGACAGCCAGGTCGGCTTGCCGACCTCGCCGTCGAGCTCGGGGGCGCCGAAGCGTGCGCTCGCGGTGTCGATCGTGAAGGCGACGCTGCCGCCTTCCGGCTTCTTCGGGTCGAGCGCGATGGTGGCGCTGAACTTGCCGAACCGGCCTTCGACCGGCACGCCCATCTGCTTGGTCGTGAAGGCGATCTCGCTCTGCGCAGGGATCAGCTGGGCGGGCTTGGGCTGGGCGAAGGCGGGCAGCGCGGCGAGCAGGCTGAGGGCGACGAATCGGTGCAAGCGGGTCTCCTGGGCGTTCAGCGGCGGCCGGGCATCATGCGGCGCAGCAGGTGGTCGCGATCGATGAGCTGGTGCTTCAACGCCGCCGCGATGTGCAGCGCCGACAGCGCGCCGAGCGCCCACGCCAGCGCCTTGTGCAGCGGCTTCAGCACGGCGGCCAGGTCGCGGTCGACCGGCACGAAGTCGGGCAGCGGCAGCACGCCGAAGACGACGAGCGGAAAACCCGCCGCCGAGCTGTAGGCCCAGCCCGCCAGCGGCACGGCGATGAAGAGCGCATACAGCGCATGGTGGGACAGCACGAAGACCCGCGTCTGCCATGCGGGCATCGGCACCGGCGCGGGCGGCCGGTGCGCCAGCCGCCAGGCCAGCCGCAGCAGCGACAGCGCGAGGATCACGCTGCCGGCCCACTTGTGCCAGTTGTAGAGCTTCAGGCGCGTCGGCGTCAGTGCCAGGCCGGTCATGTACAGGCCCACCGCCAGCGAGCCCAGGATCAGCAGCGCCAGCAGCCAGTGCAGCGCGATCGCGGGAGTCGTGTAGCGGTCGGTCGGTGTGTTCAAGGGTGGTGGGCGCGCAGCGCCTGCACGCCCTGCACCAGCGCGGGGTCGTCCAGCAGGTGGTGCCGGAGCGCGAAGTCCAGCGTCACCAGCGCGGCGTCGACCGTCATTTTGGCGCCGGCGGCGAGGGCCAGCGCGTCGGCCACCGGCAGCAGGGAGAAGCCGGCGACCTCGCCGTCCTGGTTCTGCGGCGCCGTGCCTTCGGGCAGGGCGACGTCGTAGCTGTACAGCCACTCGTGCTGGAAGCCTTCGGGGATGTCGCGCGCCAGCCGCAGCACGCTGCCGGGCCGCGCGTGCGCCAGTTGCGCCGGCGCGAGGCCGGCTTCCTCGAAGCCTTCGCGCACCAGCGTCTCGGCCGGCGTCTGGCCATGTTGCACGCCGCCGCCGATCAGGTTGTCGAACAGGCCGGGGTCGGTGGCCTTCGTGAACGAGCGCTGCGCGATCCACAGCGCGCGCGGCCGGCCCGCCGCGTCGGCGACGTAGCCGGTGGCATGCGCGCCGAAGGTCAGCGTGCCCCAGAAGCGCGACGAGGCGCGCTCGAAGGTCGCCAGGGCTTCGAGCGATTCGGGGTCGGGCACCGGGTAGGTTTCGTCGCGCCAGGCGACGATCAGGCCCTGCGCGCGCAGCGCCGCGTTGAGCTGCGCGAACGCGGCCACGCGGTCGGCGGCGTGCAGCTCGACCCGGTCGCCGACGGACAGCACATCGTCGAAGCGGCGCAGCGCCGGCAGGTGCGAGCGGTCCACCGAGCCGACGACGCGGCCGCCGACGGCGAAAGGCACGCGCGGCCGCTCGGCGCGCGTGGCCTCGCCCAGCGCGTGCCAGCCCGCCATGTTCAGGCGCGCCAGCGCGCCATCAGCTCGGCCCACTTCAGGCGCGCCGCCTTCAGGTGGCGCTCCTTCACGTGGCCGTAGCCGCGGATGTCCTCCGGCAGGCGCGCGATCTCCAGCGCCAGCGGCAGGCGCTCGGGCGTGAGCTTCGCGAGCACCTCGTCGATGGCGGCGCGGTACTCGGCGATCAGCGCGCGTTCGGTCTTGCGCTCCTCGGTGCCGCCGAACACATCGAGCGCGCCGCCGCGCAGCCCCTTCAGCTTCGCCAGCACGCCGAAGGCGCTGCGCATCCAGGGGCCGAAGCGCTGCTTCACCAGTTCGCCCTTCTCGTTGCGCTTGGCGAACTTCGGCGGCGCGAGGTGGTGCACGAGCTGGTAGTCGCCTTCGAACATGTCGGCCACCTTCTTCGTGAAGGCGGGGTCGGTGTGCAGGCGCGCGACCTCGTACTCGTCCTTGTAGGCCATCAGCTTGAAGAGGTAGCGCGCCACCGCCTCCGCCAGCTTCGGGTCGGCGGCACGCACCTTGTCGACGTACGCCTTGTAGGTGGCGGCGTAGGCCGCGTCCTGGTAGCCGGTGAGGAAGTCGACGCGCGTCTTCAGCATCTCGTCGAGCGAGGGCTTCTTGACGAACTGGATGACCTGCTGCGCCGCGTACAGCGCCTGCACGGAGGCCAGGTCGTGGGCGCAGCGCCGGCCCCATTCGAAGGCGGCCTTGTTATTGTCGACCTGCACGCCGTTGAGTTCGATCGCGCGCATCAGCGCCGCGTGCGACAGCGGAATGCGGCCCTGCTGCCACGCGTAGCCCAGCAGCAGCGGGTTGGTGTAGATGCTGTCGCCCAGCAGCTGCTCGGCCGCGACCTCGGCGTCGAAGGCGCCGACCGCGTCGCTGCCCACGCTGTCGCGCAGCGCGGTCTCGCAGCGGCCGGTGGGCGACGCCCACTCGGTGTTCTTCACGAAGGCCGCGGTCGGCGTGCCGTGCGTGTTGAGCGCGACGAAGGTGCGGCCGGGCTGCATCGCCGCCATCGTCGTCTTCGCGGCGCCGACGATGCTGTCGCAGGCGATCACGAGGTCGGCCTTCGCGGTGTCGACCTTGGTGGTGTGGATGGCGTCGGGGCGGTTCGCGATCTGGATGTGGCTCCAGGTGGCGCCGCCCTTCTGCGCCAGCCCGCCGGCGTCCTGCGTGACCACGCCCTTGCCTTCCAGGTGCGCCGCCATGCCCAGCAGCTGGCCGATGGTGATGACGCCGGTGCCGCCGACGCCGGCGACGACGATGCCCCAGGCCTGCTCGGCCAGCGGCAGCGCCGGTTCGGGGATCGCCGCGAGGCCGTCCAGGCTGCCCTTCTTCTCCTTGCGGGCCTTCTTCAGCTGCCCGCCCTTCACGGTGACGAAGCTCGGGCAGAAGCCCTTCACGCAGGAGAAGTCCTTGTTGCAGGTGTTCTGGTTGATGCGGCGCTTGCGGCCGAACTCGGTCTCGACCGGCTCCACGCTCAGGCAGTTGCTCTGCACGCCGCAGTCGCCGCAGCCTTCGCAGACCAGCTCGTTGATGACGACGCGCTCGTCCGGCTCGGCGAGCTTGCCGCGCTTGCGGCGGCGCCGCTTCTCGGTGGCGCAGGACTGGTCGTAGAGGATGACGGTGCAGCCCTTGATCTCGCGGAACTCGCGCTGGATGCGGTCGAGCTCGTCGCGGTGGTGCACCGTGACGCCGGCCTCCAGCGTGACACCGGCGTACTTCTCGGGCTGGTCGGTCACGATGACCAGCTTCGCCACGCCTTCGCTCACCAGGCTCTTCTGGATCTGCAGCACGCTGTGGCCTTCGGGGCGCTCGCCGACCTGCTGGCCGCCGGTCATGGCCACCGCGTCGTTGTAGAGCACCTTGTAGGTGATGTTCACGCCCGCCGCGATGCTCTGCCGCACGGCGAGGATGCCGCTGTGGAAGTAGGTGCCGTCGCCGAGGTTGGCGAACACGTGCGCGTCCTGCGTGAACGGCGCCTGGCCGACCCAGGCCACGCCTTCGCCACCCATCTGGCTGAAGGTGCTGGTGCTGCGGTCCATCCAGACCGCCATGTAGTGGCAGCCGATGCCGGCCATCGCGCGCGAGCCTTCGGGCACGCGCGTGCTGGTGTTGTGCGGGCAGCCGCTGCAGAACCAGGGGATGCGGTCGCCGGTGTCGACGGTCTGCGTGGCGAGCTGGCGTTCGCGGGCGTCGACCACCGCGATGCGCTGGTCCATGCGGGCCGCGATGTCCTGCGGCACGCCCAGCTTCTTCAGCCGCTTGGCGATGGCCCTGGCGATGATCGCCGGCGTCAGGTCGGCCTTGGCGCGCAGCAGCCAGTTCTCGCTCGGGTTGGGCATCGCCCACTCGCCGCCGGAGAAGTCGCCCTCGGGTTCCTCGAACTTGCCCAGCACGTTCGGGCGCACGTCGGCGCGCCAGTTGTAGAGCTCTTCCTTCAGCTGGTACTCGATGACCTGGCGCTTCTCTTCGACGACCAGGATCTCCTGCAGACCTTCGGCAAACTCGCGCGTGATGGTCGCTTCGAGCGGCCACACCACGTTGACCTTGTGCACGCGGATGCCCAGCGCGCGGCAGGTGTCGTCGTCGAGGCCCAGGTCGACGAGCGCCTGGCGCATGTCGTTGTAGGCCTTGCCGCTGGCGATCAGCCCGAAGCGGTCGTTCGTGCCGGCCACCACGTTGTGGTTGAGCCGGTTGGCGCGGATGTAGGCGAGAGCCGCGTACCACTTGTAGTCGAACAGGCGCGCTTCCTGTTCGAGCGCGCTGTCGGGCCAGCGCATGTGCACGCCGCCCGGCGGCATGCGGAAGTCTTCTGGCAGCACGATCTTCGTGCGCGCCGGGTCGACGATGACGGAGGCCGACGACTCCACCACCTCCTGGATCGTCTTCATGCCGCTCCACACGCCGGAGAAGCGGCTCATCGCGAAGGCGTGCAGCCCCATGTCCAGGATGTCCTGCACGCTGCTCGGGAAGAACACCGGCAGCCCGCAGGCCTTGAAGATGTGGTCGCTCTGGTGGGCGGCGGTGCTGCTCTTGGCGACGTGGTCGTCGCCGGCGATGGCGATGACGCCGCCGTGCTTCGCGGTGCCGGCCATGTTGGCGTGCTTGAAGACGTCGCTGCAGCGGTCCACGCCCGGGCCCTTGCCGTACCAGATGCCGAACACGCCGTCGAACTTCTTCGACTGCGGGTACAGGTCGAGCTGCTGCGTGCCCCACACGGCGGTGGCGGCGAGTTCCTCGTTCACGCCGGGCTGGAAGACGATGTTCTGCGGCGCCAGGTGCTTCTTGGCCGCCCACAGCGCCTGGTCGTAGCCGCCCAGCGGGCTGCCGCGGTAGCCGCTGATGAAGCCGGCGGTGTTCAGGCCGGCGCCGGCGTCGCGCTGGCGCTGCAGCATGGGCAGCCGCACCAGCGCCTGCACGCCGCTCATGAAGGCGCGGCCGGTTTCGAGCGCGTACTTGTCGTCGAGCGTGACCGATTCGAGCGCCTTGCGGACGGTGTCGGGCAGGGGGGCGTTCATGCGGCGGGCGCTCCTGGGGGTGATGGGCGGGCAGTTTAGGGTCTCGTTGCCAACGTGTCTTTTCTTTCGATGCCCGCTCAGGCATGCTTCGCGCAACGATCTTGCGCCAAGGCGCTGAAATCATTCCAGATGGCGCTCAAACGACCGAAAGCCGGGAAGAACCCTGAGCCCGACGAGGGTGCCGCCGCGGAGGAGCACGGCGCCACGCTCGACCGCTACGACATCGCCATCCTCGGTGCGCTGCAGCAGGACGCGCGGCTGTCCAACACCGAGCTGGCGGCGCGCATCGGCCTGTCGGCGGCGCCGACCTGGCGGCGCGTGAAGTGGCTCGAGCAGCAGGGCTACATCACCGGCTACCGCGCCGAGGTCGACCGTCGCCGCATCGGCCTGGGCGTGCTGGCCTTCGTGCGCGTCGACGCCGAGCGCAACAACGCCGAAGGCACGCGGGTGCTGGAAGACGCCATCCGCGCGCTGCCGGAGGTGATCACCTGCCACTACATCAGCGGCGCCGGCACCTTCGAGCTGCAGGTGGTGGCGACCGACCTCGACGCCTTCTCGCGCTGGAGCATGGCCACGCTGTTCAAGCTGCCCAACGTGAAGGACCTGCACACCAGCTTCTCGCTCGGCGAGGTCAAGGCGAGCGCGACGTTGCCTTTGTCGCACCTGCGCGCCGGCCGTTGAGGGGCCGGCTCAAGGGCGCGGCGCCGGGGCCGATGACCCGACGATGGGCCTCTTCACGATCGACCGCGCTCGCCTGCGGCACGCGGACGCCGACGCGCGCCAGCAACTGCGCGCGTCGCAGGCGCTGCTGGGGCTGGCCGTGTACGGGGTGTTCGCGATCGTGCAGCACGTGGAGGTCATGCTCGGCCTCATCGAGCCGGCCGACTCCTGGGCGCTCACGGCCTACAGCATGACCGGCGGGCTGTTCTTCTACGCGGTCATCCGCAGCGGCCTGAACCTGCGCCTGCGCTCCGACCGCGCGCTGGCCATGCCGCAGACGCTGTGGGCCATGGGCAGCCTGGCATGGTCCTATGCCATCACCGGGCCGGCGCGCGGCGCGGTGCTGCTGATCACGATGCTGGTCATCCTGTTCGGCATGTTCAGCCTGCCGCCGGCGCGTTCGCGCGCGCTCACGGCCGCCGGCTTCACGATGCTGGCCGCGGTGATGGTGTGGAAGGCGGCGTCCGACCCGGCGCGCTACGACCCCCGCGTCGAGGCGCTGCACCTCGTCTTCGCCGGCATCGTGATGGCCGCCTGCGCGATGCTGTCGATGCGCTTCGGCCGCATGCGCGCGCGCCTGGAGCAGCAGCGCGCCGAGCTGGCCGGCGCGCTGGACCGCATCCGCGCGCTGGCCACGCGCGACGAACTCACCGGCCTGCTGAACCGCCGCGCCGTCATGGACCACCTGCTGGTGGCCCTGCGCGAACGGCACAGCGTGCAGTCCCGGCTGGCGGTGGCACTGGTCGACCTGGACCACTTCAAGCGCATCAATGACCGCCACGGCCACGCCGCCGGCGATGCGGTGCTGCGCCGCTTCGCCGAGGCGGCCGGCGCCGAGGTGCGCACCGGCGACGTGGTGGCGCGCTGGGGCGGCGAAGAGTTCCTCGTCATGATGCCGGGCGCCAGCGTCGAGCAGGCGCTCGCCGTGCTGGCGCGCGTGCGCGCGCGCCTCGCCGCGACGGCCTGGGACGACATCGCCGGCGGCCTGGCCGTCACCTTCTCGGCCGGCGTCGCGCTGTGCGAGAGCGAGCTCGACCTCGAACCCGCGATCGAACGTGCCGACGCCGCGATGTACCGCGCCAAGGAAGCCGGCCGCGACCGCGCCTTCGGGCCGCGGGCGCTGCGGCCGGCGGAGTGCGATACGCTCACGGGCCTCACTGCCTGACCCAGCTGCCCTGACCGCCGACCGGCCGATGCGCCGCTTATTCGACGTGCTGCTCACCACCGACCCGCTGCAGCGGGTGCGGTTGTCGCAGTCGTTCCTGGCCATCGAGCTGATGGTCGCCGGCGTGCTGACGGTGCACTACTTCGCCTGGGCGGGCGTCGCGCCGCGCGCCGCGCTGTGGGCGTGGACGGCGGTGTCCGCCGGCGGCATCGTGCTCGGCTACGTGCTGGTGCGGGCGGGTGCCACGCGGCGCTTCGCCGACCCGTCGCTCACGGTGCCGATGATGGCCTTCGCCATCTTCTGCAGCGCCTGGGCCTACGCGCTGCTCGGCCCCGGCCGCGGCGCCGTGTTCCCCATCGTCATGGTGACGCTGATGTTCGGCATGTTCGTCGCCACGCCGCGCCAGATCGCGTGGGTCGGGCTGTATGCGGTGGCGCTGCTGGGCGCCGTGATGCTGGTGCTGGCGCGCACGCAGCCGGCGCGCTACCCGGCGGCGGTGGAGATCGGCCACTTTCTCATCGTCGCCACCATGATGCCGGCGGTGGCGGTGCTGGCGGCGCGGCTGGCGCACGTGCGCGAGCGCTCGCGCCGCCACCGCGCCGAGCGGGAGACGGCGCTGGCGCGCATCCGCGAACTCGCCACGCACGACGAGCTCACCGGCCTGGTGAACCGCCGCCACCTGCAGGAGCTGATGGACCAGGAGCACCAGCGCTGCATCCGGTCCGGCCAGACCTTCTGCGTCGCCGTGTTCGCGATCGACGACTTCGAGGCGCACGCGCCGCGCGCCGGCGGCAGTGACGCGCTGGTGCGCGACGTCGCGCAGGACGCGCAGCGCTCGGTGCGCCTCGCCGACGTGCTGGGCCGCTGGGATGGCGGCCGCTTCGTGCTGCTGATGTCGGACACGCGCGCGGCGCTGGCGCGCGGCGGCGTCGAGCGCCTGCGCGAGCGCGTGGCCGCGGCCCGCGCACCCGCGGGCGTGGCGGTCACGCTGTCGGCCGGGCTCGCCGAACACCTGGCCGGCGAGACGGTGGCGCAGACGCTCGCGCGCGCCGAGGCGGCGCTCGCCGATGCGCTGTCGCAGGGCCCCGACCGGGTGGTCGTCGCGTGACGCTGCCGGGGCGCCACCTGCTGCTCGCGCTGGCGGTCGTCGCCGTGTGGGGCACCAACTTCGTCGTCATCAAGCTGGCGCTGGGCACGCTGCCGCCGCTGCTGTTCGCGACGCTGCGCTTCGCCATCGCCTTCGTGCCGGCGGCCTTCTTCATCCGCCGCCCGCCGGTGCCGTGGCGCCAGCTGGCGAGCTACGGCGTGCTCATCGGCGCCGGCCAGTTCGGGCTGCTGTACATCGCCATCGGCGGCCACATCGCGCCGGGGTTGGCGTCGCTGGTCGTACAGACGCAGGTGTTCTTCACCATCGGCATGGCCATCATGCTCGCCGGCGAGCGCGTGCGCGCGTACCAGTGGGTGGCGCTGGCCTTCGCGGTGGGCGGCATCGGCGTCATCGCGGCGCACACCGACGCCAGCTCCACGCCGCTGGGCCTGGCGCTCGTGCTCGGCGCGGCGGCGGCGTGGGCCGGTGGCAACCTCGTGGCGCGGCGCAGCGGGCGCGTCGACATGCTGGGCTACGTGGTCTGGTCGAGCGTCTTCGCGCTGCCGCCGCTGGCGCTCGCCTCGCTGCTGTTCGAAGGGCCGCAGGCCATCGCGGACGGTTTGTCGCACGCCGGTGCGGGCGTGTGGGCGGCGGTGGTGTGGCAGTCGGTCGGCAACACCTTGTTCGGCTACGCCGCGTGGGGCTGGCTGCTCGCCCGCCACGAAGCCGCCCAGGTGGTGCCGATGGCGCTGCTGGTGCCGGTGTTCGGCATGGCGGCGTCGGCGCTCTGGCTGGGCGAGCCGCTGCCGCCGTGGAAGCTGGGCGCCGCGGCGCTGGTGATGGGCGGGCTGGCGCTCAACCTCTTCTGGCCGCAGCTGCGCGCCCGGCTCGTGCGGTGGTGAGGCGGCACGCGTTCGCCGTGCTGCTGGCCGCGCTGCCGGCCTGGGCAGCGCCGCCCGCCGAAGACCTGTTCGTGGACCTGCGCGTGCAACGCGGCCCGCCCGCCGCCGCCGGCGGCGTCACGCTGGGCACGCGCGGCGGCACGCCAGCGCCGGCCGGCAGCGTGAGCGTGCGCACCGACGGCGACGAGGCCGACGGCGTGCAGACCGTGCGCGTGCGCAACGGGGCACGCGCCACTCTGCACGTGCCGCGGAGGGTCGCGCTGCCCACCGGCGACTGGGTCTTCGGCGGCCGCAACCCCGGCGTCGCGCAGACGCGCCAATGGGTCGACGCCGGCCGCGGCTTCGGCGTGCAGCCCACGTGGCCGGGCGGGGCCGCGCCGGTGGCAGTGGCGGTCGAGGTCCACGGCGCCACGGCCGTCACCACGGCGCTGCGGCTGCCGCTCGACGCGTGGCAGGGCTTCGCGAGCGCCGGCGACACCGAACTGCAGCTGCGCGTGCGCCGCGCCGCACGCTGACGCGCGCTACGACGAAGGCCGCGCGCCGCGCGGCCACAGCGCCCACATGCGCAGCGGCTGCTTCATGCGCCCGGCCTGCGCCTCGGCCGTATCGCCCCAGCCCCAGAAGTAGTCGGCGCGCACCGCGCCGACGATGGCGCTGCCGGTGTCCTGCGCCATCACCAGGCGGCGCAGCGGCGTGCTCGACAGCGGCTCGGTGGTGTCGAGCCAGACCGGCGTGCCGTAGGGCACGCTCTGCGGGTCGACCGCGATCGAGCGGCCCGGCACCAGCGGCACGCCCTGTGCGCCGCGCGGGCCGACGTTCGGGTCCGGCAGCGGCTCTTCGCGGAAGAAGACGACGCGCGGGTTGGCCCACAGCATCTCCTGCACGCGCCGCGGATTGGCGCGCGCCCAGGCCTTGATGGCCGGCCACGAGGCGCTCTCCAGTGTCAGCTCGCCGCGCTCGATGAGCCAGCGGCCGACCGACCGGTAGGGCTGCTCGTTGTGGCCCGCGAACGCGAGGCGCACCGTCTGCACGCGGCCGTCGGCCTCGGTGATGCGCAGGCGGCCCGAGCCCTGCACCTGCAGCAGCAGCGCGTCGAGCGGGTCGCTCACGTAGGCGATCTCGCGGCCGCGCAGCGGGTGCGTGGCGGCGGGCATCGTGTCGAGCTGCTGGCGCGTGAACCAGGGCCGCGCCGGCGGCATCTCGGGCGAAGGCGCGAAGAGCGGCACGCGCGAATCGGCGCGCGGCTTGCGCGTGGCCTCGATCAGCGGCTCGAAGTAGCCGGTGACCAGGCCCTCGGCGTTGCCGTCGGCCGCCTCCAGCCGCCACGGCGACATCCATTGCGCGAGCCAGGCGCGCAGGGCCGTTTCGCTCGCGGGCGGGTTCAGCAGCGCGCGTGCGCACAACTCGGCCCAGCCGTTCGCGGGGCGCGCACAACTGGCCTGCAGCGCGGGCCAGAACGCGGCGAGCCGGTCGTCGCTCCAGCCCGGCAGTTCCGACCACTCGGTGCGCACCCAGCGCCCGCGCGGGCGCACGACGGTCTCGAGCGACAGCAGCGGCGCACCGCCCTCGCTGCGCGGCGGTGGCGCCGGCGTCGCCACCGGGGCCGGCCGCGAAGGCGCCGTGGGTTCGACGGCGCAGCCGGCGAGCAAACCTAGAATCGCCGCCGCCACGGCCACGCCGCGCCGTGCGATGGAAACATTCGACATGTGGCTGATTGTGCTGGAGGCTCTGCTCGCGCTCGCGTTGCTGATCGGTATCGTCTGGTGGACGATGTTCTCCGGCCGCCGCAAGGGCGAACCGCCTTCGCGCAGCGACGACAACTGATCGACACCAGCAGTTGCGGACGCGCGGAACTTTCGCGCCTCCAATGTGGTCCCTCCAGGTTCGACAAGAACGAGAGGAGACACCGATGCTGGCCGACATCGCAGGTTATCTGCAGCTCGAAAGCTGGCCGCCGGTCCCCGGGGGTGCTTTCTGGGCCGCGCTGGCCCTCATCGCCGGCGCCCTGATCGGCGAACTGTCGCGGCGCGCCTTCGGCCTGCCGCGCATCGTGGGCTACAGCGCGGTCGGCCTCGTGCTCGGCCTCGCCGGGCTGGGCGGCGTGACGCCGAGCACGCGCATGGTGGTCGACCTCGCGCTCGCGCTGCTGCTGTTCGAGCTGGGCAGCCGCGTGCGGCTGTCGTGGCTGCGCGCGAACCCCGCGCTGCTGCTCACCAGCGTGGCGGAGGCGGCGGTCGGCTTCGTCGCCATCTACGCCGTGCTGCGCTGGATCGACCTTCCGGTGGGCGTGGCGCTCGCGTGCGCCACGCTGGGCACCTGCGCGTCGGGTGCGGTGATCGCGCGCGTGGCCGGCGAGGTGAAGGCCGCCGGCCAGGTCACCGAACGCATGATCGTCCTGACGGCGCTGAACACGCTGGTGGCCGTGCTCGCGCACAAGCTGCTCGTCGGCTGGCTGCACCTGGAGGTGGCCGGCGACTGGGTGCGCGCCATCTCGCAGCCGCTGTGGGTCTTCGGCGGCAGCGTGCTGGTGGCGGCGCTGCTGGCCTCGCTGGTGGCGTGGATCGCGCGCCGCCTCGACCTTGCCGACGAGAACGCCGCGCTGCTGCTGCTCGGCCTGGTGGTGCTGGCGCTGACGACGGCGCAGTTCCTCAACCTGTCGACGCTGCTGGTGCCGCTGCTGGCCGGCGTGCTGCTGCGCAACCGCAGCGAGCGGCCCTGGGTCTGGCCGCGCCACTTCGGCACCGCCGGCGGCGTGCTGGTGCTGATGATGTTCGTCATCGTCGGCGGCGCGGTCACGCCCGACGCGCTGCTGCAGGGCGGCCTCATCGCGCTGGCGATGCTGGCCGCGCGTGCGCTCGCGAAGGGGGCCGCCGTCATGCTGCTCGCGCCGTGGAGCGGGCTGCGGCTGCGCCAGGGGCTGGGGCTCGCGCTCACGCTGACGCCGATGTCGGGCACCGTGCTCGTGCTGCTGCTGGACCTGCAGGACGCGCACGCGCTGTTCGCCTCGATGGTGACGCCGGTGGTGCTGTCGGCGATCGCGTTCACCGAGCTGCTGGGCCCGATCCTCGTGCAATGGGGCCTGCGCATCGCCGGCGAGCAGCACCCGGTGGTGGCGCGGCGCGCGCAGGCGCCCGTGCGGGAGGTCGCGGCATGAGCTTGGAGACCTTTGCCACATCGCGCGCACTCACGCTGGGCGTCGAGCTCGAACTGCAGATCGTCTCCACGCACGACTACGACCTCGCGCCCGGTGCCGCCGACCTGCTGCGCGTGCTGGGCAAGCGCAAGGGCCCGGGCAGCGTCGTGCCCGAGATCACCGACAGCATGATCGAGCTGTCCACCGGCATCTGCACCGACCATGCCGACGCGCTGGCGCAGCTGGGCGAGATCCGCGACGAGCTCGTGCGCGCGGCCGACAAGCTGGGCGTGGCGCTGTCCGGCGGCGGCACGCACCCGTTCCAGGACTGGAGCCAGCGCCGCATCTTCGACAAGCCGCGCTTCAAGCAGATCAGCGAGCTCTACGGCTACCTGAGCAAGCAGTTCACCATCTTCGGCCAGCACGTGCACATCGGCTGCCCCAGCGCCGACGACGCGCTCGTGCTGCTGCACGGCGTGAGCCGCTTCATTCCGCACCTGATCGCGCTGTCGGCGTCGAGCCCGTTCGTGCAGGGCACCGACACCGCGTTCCACTCGGCGCGGCTGAACTCGGTGTTCGCCTTCCCGCTGTCGGGGCGCGCGCCCTTCGCGCTCACCTGGGCCGACTTCGGCATCTACTTCGACAAGATGACGCGCACCGGCGTCGTCAAGAGCATGAAGGACTTCTACTGGGACATCCGCCCCAAGCCGGAGTTCGGCACGATCGAGGTGCGCGTGCTGGACACGCCGCTCACGATCGAGAAGGCGGCCGCGATGGCGGGCCTGATCCAGTGCCTGGCGCGCTGGCTCACGGTGGAGAAGCCCTTCAAGCCCGAAGAGGACGACTACCTGCCCTACACCTTCAACCGCTTCCAGGCCTGTCGCTTCGGGCTCGACGGCATCTTCGTCGACCCGAAGACCGGCGAGCACCGCAGCCTGCGCGACGACATCGTGCGCACGCTGGCGGCGCTGGACCCGCATGCCGAGGCGCTGCGCGCCGAAGCGGCACTGGCCTTCGTGCGGCGCGAACTCGACAGCTTCGGCAACGACGCCAACTGGATCCGCGCCACGATGGACCGCGAGCGCCTGCTCGCCGAGGTGGTGCGCCAGCAGACGCGGCGCTGGGCCGGGCGCCCCTGAGCCGCCGGCGCGGCGGAACGGGCGTCAGGCCGCGGTCTTGCGGCCGGGCGTCTTCTTCGCCGGCGCCTTCTTCGCGGCCGGGGCCTTCGCGGCGGCCTTCTTCACCGCCGTCTTCGCCGGCGCGCTCGCCGCCTCGGCCTTCTTCACCGCCGCGTCGAGCGACTTCTGCGCCTTCGCGATCAGGCGGTGCAGTTTGTCCTCGGCCTTCTTCAGCGCGCCTTCGGCCCGGTCCTGCGCGGCGGTGGTCTTCTTCAGCGCCTTGGCCTTGGCCTTCGCCATCTCGGCCTGCGCGGCACTGCGCACGCCCTCGATCTTGCCGAGCACCGCGGCGCGCACGTGCTGTGCGGCGTCGCCGAGGCTGTCGACGGCCTTCGCGAGTTCGGGGTTCTTCGGCTTGCGGGTGGCCATGGGGTGCCTTTCGTGTGGAGACAGCGGCAATCTACCGCGTGGCCCGCACCCCGCCTTGCGCTGACTCAAGCCCGCGGCGGCAGCACGAAGGACAGCGGCGCACGCCGCAGCCGCGCACGGATCGCGGCGCCGATGCGCCGGCGCTCGCGCACGCGGATGCCGCGCGAGCGCAGCGCCACCTTGAACGCGAGCCAGAAGCTCACGCCCAGGTTCAGCACGCCGGTGAAGAGGATCGCCGCCATGCACCACCAGAAGCCGGGCAGGCGCAGCACGTCCAGGCCGAGCGCGCCGGCCGCCGCCGCGACCTGGCCGGTCGACAGCGTGACGTGGCGCACCTCCAGCGGCAACGCGAAGAACGCCGCCACGGCGGGCACCAGGCCGAGCATCAGGCCGAGCGAGATGTTGGCCGCCAGCCCTGACACGTTGCGCCGCCACCAGGCCGCCCAGCGGCGCGCGCGCGCCGCGCCGAGCAGCGCCACGAAGCGCGGGTTCCAGGCGATCGCGCTGTCGAGGCGGTGGAACACGAAGGCGTTTTCGGCCCAGCCGGCGATCAGCGAGCTCGCGAACAGCAGCACGCCGGTGAAGGCCGCGAAGAGCAGCGTCGGCCCCAGCAGCGTCAGCGACTCCAGCACGTGCTCGGCCTCCTTCGGGCCCACCAGCGGCACGCCGAACACCGCCTGCCAGGCCAGCTGCACCGCCAGCACCAGCGGGCCGCAGACCATCAGGTTGCCGAAGATGCCGGCCGCCTGCGAACGGATCAGCTGCGCGACGCGGTCGACGAAGGCCTCGATCTGCGCGTCGTCGGTGCCTTCGGCCAGCGTGGCGGCCATCGCCGGCGCGGTCATCGCGGGCTGCTTGGTCGCCACCGTCCAGTGCAGCAGCATGATGATGACGAAGCTGCCGGCGTAGTTGACGCCCGACCAGAAGCCGGCCCAGAAGGCCGTGAGCCCGAGCGCGTAGACCGCGAACTTGACGAAGGTGGTGCCGGCGATGACGGCACCGCCGCCGGCCGCGCGCGCCAGCATGTCGCGCCAGGCGGCGCGGTCGGTGGTGATGTAGTGCTCGCCGGTCTCGGCGTTGCGCTCGGCCACCTGGCGTGCCAGCAGCGAGAACTGGCGCGCCAGCAGCGGGCCGAACTCGCGCTGCTCGGCCTCGACCTCGAGCAGCGTCAGCAGCAGGCGCCGCAGCTCGGCCTGCGGCGCCGGCGACAGCACGCCGTCGAGCAGCGCCTCGATGCGCGCGGTGCGGCCGACGAGCTGGTCGACCTCGAACACGATGTCCACGCTGACGCCGAATTCCTCGAGGTGGCCGCGCACGCTGGTGGCGGCGTGCCGGCAGGCGTCGAGCAGCGTGCGCAGGAAGGTGGCGGCGCGGCGCGCCTCGTCGGCCCGGCCGTCGGCCACGGCCAGGCGCAGTGTCTCGGCCGCGTGCACGAGCTGGCGGAACGGCTCGCCGGCGAGCAGCGTGCGGTCCATGCGCTGGCGCAGCGGCGGCGAGAAGCCGCCCGCGTGCACTTCGCTGACGAGGATCGTGATGGCGTCCAGCAGCGTGGCGCGCCAGGCGCCGGCGGGTTCGGGTGCCAGCAGCGCGGCCACGCGTTCGAGCAGCGGCGCGTCGATGGCGTCGACCCAGGCGGCGTCGGCGGCGGTGAACAGCAGCTGGAAGAGCTCGGCGCCGTTCGTCGTCTCGGGCGTCGCGGGCAGCAGCTTGCGGCGCGCGCGCTGCAGCACCTCGCCGGCGAGCGAGCGGCGGGCGCCGAAGCCGAAGTCGGCGAACAGCGCGGCAGCGTCGATCTCGCGCCAGAAGCGGCCGATGAGGCCGCGCACGCGGGCCGCGATCGCCGGGTGGCCGTCGAGCAGGTTCAGCAGGTGGCGCAGGCGCAGCACCGGCGTCGGCGTGCGCGATTCGGCCGCCGGTGCCGTGGCCGGGGCGTGGCGCAGCCATTCCATCAGGCGCACCAGCCAGAGGTGGCGTTCGGCCAGCGACGCCTTCGGATCGGCGGCGTTGACGAGCGCCGTCAGGTCCCAGGTCGAGGACATCCGGTGCCCGGGTTCAGTGCAGCAGGCCGGGGAAGACGAGATCGAACGGCGGCACCGTCGCGTCGAACGGGCGCGCGTCCTCCGTCATGCAGAGGTAGGTGCCGCGCATCTGGCCGTGCGGGGTGGCGATGCGCGTCCAGCTCGTGTATTCGAACGTCTCGCCGGGCTTGAGCAGCGGCTGGTGGCCGACGACGGCGAGGCCGCGCACCTCTTCGGTGTGGCCGTTGGCGTCGGTGATGATCCAGTGGCGTGCGATCAGTTGCGCCGTCACGCTGCCGCTGTTGCGCACCGTCACCGTGTACGCGAAGGCGAAGGGCCCGTCGGGCGGATTCGACTGCTCGGCCAGGTACTGCACGCGCACCTCGCAGGTGAACTCGGGCTTGGGCATCGGGGCATTGTAGGGAGATGCCTAGAATTTGATGATGACGACCCACCGCATCGCCCCCAGCATCCTCTCGGCCGACTTCGCCCGCCTGGGCGAGGAAGTGCGCGACGTCGTCGCCGCCGGCGCCGACTGGATCCACTTCGACGTGATGGACAACCATTACGTGCCCAACCTGACCTTCGGGCCGATGGTCTGCCAGGCGCTGCGCAAGCACAGCACGGCGCCGATCGACGTGCACCTGATGGTGCAGCCGGTGGACGCGCTGGCGTTGGCCTTCTGCAAGGCGGGGGCCGACATCGTCACCTTCCACCCGGATGCGTCGGCGCACGTGGACCGCACGTTGCAGGTCATCAAGGGCGAAGGCAAGCAGGCCGGCCTGGTGTTCAACCCGGCGGCGCCGCTGGACGTGCTGCAGTGGGTGATCGACAAGGTCGACGTGGTGCTGCTGATGAGCGTGAACCCCGGCTTCGGTGGCCAGAGCTTCATCGACAGCGCGCTGCGCAAGTGCGAGGCGGCGCGCCGCATCATCGACGCCAGCGGGCGCGACATCCGGCTCGAAGTCGACGGCGGCATCAAGGTCGACAACATCCGCCGCGTGGCGGACGCCGGCGCCGACACCTTCGTCGCCGGCAGCGCGATCTTCGGCCAGTGCGACTACAAGGCCGTCATCGACGCGATGCGGCGCGAACTGTCGGCTTGAAGCTGATCGCCGCCTTCCTGCTGGCGCTGGGCACTGCGGTCGCGGCGGCCCAGCCGGCGGAGGTGCTGCCGTTCGTCGAGGGCCACGGCATGGTGGCGGCGGTGCCCCGCTACTCGGACCTCGTGCGCCTGCTGGGCGAACCGCCGGTCTCGTCGGTCCGCCCGGAGCGCTTGGAGCAGGCGCCACAAGGCCGAGCCCGCCGCAGTTTCTGGGACGACCGGCAGGTGCGGGTGGGCGGCGAGCACGACATCGGCTACCCGCAGCAGGGCCTGGCGTTCACGATCGACCGCACCGACCGGCCGTTGCGCGACCCGCCGGTGCACTGGATGCGCATCGCCGCACCGGCCACCGCGCGCACGCCGCAAGGCCTGTTCGTCGGCCAGCCGATGGCCGATGCGGTGGCGATCGCGCGCCGCCACTTCGACGTGCGCCACGAACGCCTCGAGGCCGGTGCGGGCGCGCTCGAACTGGCCGACGCGAGCGGCCGCACGCCCCACCGGTTGTGGCTGACGTTCGAGCGTGGCACGCTGCGCGAGATGGCCTTCGACTTCAAGCCGCCCCGCACGCTGACGCCGGCACAGCGCTGGGGCCTGGCCGGCGCGATGGTCGCCGTCGTCGCGCTCGCGGCGGCGGCCTTCGCACGCTGGCGCACGCGTTTCGTCGTCGCCTGGCCGGTGCCCGGCGCCCGCACCACGGCCCGCGTCGGCGCCGTCATCGCGTGGGGCGGCATCGTGCTCGTGCTGGGCGCGCTGGGCGCGTTCGGCTTCGGTGCTTACGTGGCGGCCGCGGCGTCCGGCGCGGCGGCGGCCATGAGCGTGTTCGTGCTCGGCACCTACGGGCTGATGGCCTTGCTGGGCGGCGCGGTGCTCGTCGCCATCGGGCGGCACATCGCGAGCGAGGCCTGACGGTGCGCGGCGGCCTCTCGCGCATCCTGGCCACGCTGCTGCTGGCGCTGGGCGCTGCCGTGGCGTCGGCGCAGGACGCCGCCGAGCCGTTCGCCGACCCCAGCGGATTCGTCACCCGCAGCCTGAAGTATTCCGACGTCGTGCAGGCCCTCGGCGAGCCGACCGTCTCCGAGGTGCGCGGCCGCAACAAGCGCACCGGCCCCGACGATGGCGTGCACCGCTTCGCCTACCCCGAGCGCGGCCTCGCGTTCACGATCGCCGCCGAAGACCGCCCGCTGGCCGACCCGCCGATCGCGTCGATGAACGTCGAGCGCACGCCGCAGGGCCTGCAGCGCGGCCAGCGCGAGACCGAGGCGCGCGCCATCGTCGACACGCACTACCGGCTGCTGCTGGAGCAGGGCACCAAGGCCCGCCGCACGCTGCTGCTGACCGACCGCGACGACCGCACGCGGCGCGTGCTGCGCGTGGACCTGCGCGACGGCAGCGTCGCGGCGCTGGAGTTCATGCTCGGCGAACGGCCGTCCGACGGCGAGCTGGTGCCGAAGAAGCCCTGGCTGTCGCGGCGCACGCGCAGCCTGCTGGTCGAGCTGCTCGCCATCGCCATCGTCGGCGCGGTGGCGGGGGGCATCGCCTTCGTCTGGCGCCGCCTGCGCCGCAGCGGCGTCGTCACGCAGGCCGGCGCCGACCGCCTGCGTCGCGGCAGCGCGTTGTTGCTGGCGCTGGGCGGCGCGGCGGGCCTGGTGATCGGCGTGGCGATGTTCCGCGAAGGCGGCTGGGGCGCGCTGGTGGGCATGGTCTTCGCGGGGGGCGGCCTCTTCGCGCTGGTGGCCGGTGCCGCGCTCTGGATCGGGCCCTGGCGGCGGCACTGACGCCGCCGCGCTGCAGTACATTCACCGTCCCCGCGAGGCGCCCGGCCCGAGGCGCGCCGCCGAAGGAGACAGCGATGGAACTGCGGCAACGCGAGCACATCCATGCGGTCATGGCGCTGGCCGGCGAAGGCCGGCCGGTGGCCGACGCGCTGACACCCGACGCGATCATCCGCGAGAGCTGGGCGCGCTGCGTGCACGAGTACCGGCTCGACCCCACGCGCATGCAGGAAGCCGTCATCCTGCCGCACCAGCGCGTGCGCGAGCACCAGGAACGCATCGAGGAGTTCCTGCGCATCGCCCGCCACGGCCTGGAGGCGCTGTACCAGCAGGTGGCCGGCATGGGCTACTGCGTGCTGCTGACCGACGCGCGCGGCATCACGGTCGACTTCCTCGGCGACCTGCAGCTCGACGCCACGCTGCGCAAGGCCGGCCTGTACCTGGGCAGCGACTGGAGCGAGCACTGCGCCGGCACCTGCGGCGTCGGCACCGCCATCGCCACCGGCCAGGCGCTCACGGTGCACCAGGGCGACCACTTCGACGCCACCCACATCCCGCTCACCTGCACCGCCGCCCCGGTGTTCGACCCGCTGGGGCGGCTGAACGCCATCCTCGACATCAGCGCGCTCACCTCGCCGCAGGCCAAGAGCAGCCAGCACCTGGCGCTGCAGCTCGTGAAGGTGTTCGCCAACCGGGTGGAGGACGCCAACTTCCTGCGCTGGTTCCGCCACGACTGGGTGCTCAAGCTGCACCGCAGCCACGAGTTCGTCGAGATCAGCCCCGACCACCTGATCGCGCTCGACGCCGCCGGTCGCATCGTCGGCCACAACCGGGCCGCCCAGCTGATGCTGGAAGCCGAGCACGGCAGCACCGTGCTCGGGCTGCCGTTCGAGCAGCTGTTCAACGCGCGCTTCGACGACCTCGGCCGCTTCCTGCGCGCGATGCCGGGCGACCGCCGCGCCGTCACGCTGGCGGCGAGCGGACGCGTGCTGTTCCTGCACGCCGTGCCGCCGCCGGCGCGCAGCGCGCCCGCCGCCGCGCTGGCCGCCGATGCCGCGCTGCCGCCGCCGCTGGCGGCGCTGTCGGGCGGCGACCCGCTGCTGGACCGGCAGATCCGGCGCGCCGCGCGCCTGGTCGATTCGCCGGTCAGCCTGCTCGTCACCGGCGAGACCGGCACCGGCAAGGAGTACTTCGCGAAGGCGCTGCACGAAGCCAGCCAGCGCCGCGGCAAGCCCTTCGTCGCCGTCAACTGCGCGGCGATCCCCGAGACGCTGATCGAGAGCGAGCTCTTCGGCCACCTGCCGGGCAGCTTCTCCGGCGCCGCCGCGAAGGGCAAGCGCGGGCTCGTCGCCGAAGCGCACGGCGGCACGCTGTTCCTCGACGAGATCGGCGACATGCCGCTGGCGCTGCAGGCGCGCCTGCTGCGCGTGCTGGCCGAGCGCGAGGTGCTGCCGGTGGGCGCCACGCGCGCACTGCCGGTGGACGTGCGCGTCATCGCCGCCACCCACGCCGACCTCACCGCGCGCGTGCGCGAAGGTCGCTTCCGCGACGACCTGTACTACCGGCTCGCCGGCGCGGTGATCGTGCTGCCCCCGCTGCGCGAGCGGCACGACCTGGCCTGGCTGGTGCAGACCATGCTGGCCGGCCACGCGCCGCCGCCGCAGCTGGCGGCCGACGCCGAGGCCTGGCTGCGCGCGCACCGCTGGCCCGGCAACCTGCGCGAGCTGCGCAACGTGCTCGACTACGCCGCCGCGATGTGCCGCGACGGCCGCATCACCGCCGCCGACCTGCCCGATGCGCTGCTCGCCGGCGCCGAGCCGGCGCACGCCGGCCTGCCGCCGGAAGCGCAGCTGCTGCTGCAGTACCTGCGCGCGGCGCGCTGGAACGTCAGCGCGGTGGCGCACCAGATGGGGCTGTCGCGCATGACGCTGTACCGGCGCATGAAGCGCTGGCACATCGAGCCGCCGAACCGGCGCGACGGCGACTGAGCGGCGCGCGCCGGCGCGTCAGTCGCGCCCGGCCTGCTCGATCGCGCGCGCCAGCGCCGCCGGCTCGGTGAACCAGGCCTCGTGGCTGCCCGCGCACTCGATGTAGCGGTACAGCCCGAGCCGCTCCGACAGCCGCGGGTGCCAGGGCAGGCTGCCTGGCAGCGCGGTGTCGAGCACGCAGTTCACGTAGGACTTGCCGACCGCCAGCGCGGCCATCGGCTGCTCGATCGCCGACGGCTCGGTGAAGGTGCGGTACGGGTGCGGGTTCAGGCGCTCGAAAGCGGACTTCGCGAGCGCGAGGTCGGCGTCGTTGATGAAGGCCTCGCGCCAGATCTCGAAGGGCAGCATCACGGCGTTGCCGTTGGCGGCGGCGACCGCATCGAACAGGCCCTTGTAGTGCGGCGGCACCATGTCGTTCAGGCACTCGCCGGGCAGCGGCACGAAGGCGTTCACGTAGACCAGCCGCGCCAGCCGCGGCAGCAGGCGCGGCGCCGCGCCGGAGATCACCATGCCGCCATAGCTGTGGCCGACGAGGCGCACGCGCTCGAGCCGCTGGCCTTCGACGAAGTCGGCCAGCGAGGCCACCGCGTCGGCCAGGCCGGTGCGCGAGCGGTCGTCGCCCGGCCGGTTGCCGGCCAGCGTGGGGCAGTGCACGGTGTGGCCGGCGGCGCGGAGGTGCTGCGCGACGGCTTCGAGTTCGGCGCCGGTGTGCCAGGCGCCGTGGACGAGGACGTAGGTGTCGGCCATGGAAGGGCTCCGTGGGGGTGGTGGACGGGCCGCACTCTAGGCACGCCGGGCGCTGCCGCATGGCCGATGCCGGCCGCCTGCGTGGCCGCGGCCGGCCAGCGCCCGAGCACCGGCTCAGCGCTGGCGGCGCTGCGCGCCCGGCGTCAGGCCGGCGTGGCGCCGGTACACGCGCACGAAGTGCGACGGATCGAGCAGGCCGACGCGGCGGCCGATCTCGGCCACCGTCAGGCGGTCGAAGCGCGCGTCCTGCAGCAGGCGCCGCGCCGCCTCGCTGCGCTGGCGCGCCAGCAGCGTGGCGAAGGTCTGCCCGCTGCCGGCCAGCGCGCGGTGCAGGCTGCGTTCGCCGATGCCCAGGCCGGCGGCCACCTGCGCGGCGGTGAGGCCCGGTTCGGCCAGCCGCTCCTGCAGCGCGGCGGCGATGCGCTCGCGCAGCGGCGGGCCTTCGCCGGCTCTCGGCGGCGCCGCGCCGGTGGCCAGCGCGAGCAGCGCGCCGAGCTGGTCGCCCAGCAGCGCGGCCGGCAGCGGCGGCGCCAGCGCCAGCTCGGGCTGCAGGGCGCGTGCGAAGCCCGACAGCGCGGCGCCGAAGCCGCTGCGGCCGTCGATGC
>CAUJHQ010000139.1 GCA_963204815.1 Pseudomonadota bacterium
TCGAGGGCACCGAAGGCGAGGCCGGCGCCGTCGGCCAGTGCCGCGAGGTCGGCGAGGCGCGCGCCCAGGCGGTGCCAGATGCCGAATTCGGTGCTGAAGTCGACGCTGAAGGCCTCGGGGCGGCCGAAGCGTGTCCACGGCGCGGTCTCGGCGGGTGCGCCGTGCCACAGCGGGTGTTCCGGCAGGTCGTCGTCCTGCGCCAGCGCGTCGACCAGCGCGCGCAGGCCGGCCTCGCCTTCGTCGAGCAGCCCCAGCGGCCGGCACGGCAGCGCCAGCGCACGGGCGCGCGGCTGCACCGCGAGCATCCAGCGCGCCAGCGGGTGCGGCTGCCCTTCGGCCCAGTCGGCGAGCGCGTTCGCCGGGTCGGCCAGCCAACGCTCGCGCCACGCCGCCGGCGGGCCACCGTACAGGCGTCGCTCCAACCACCCGGGCAAGGCCGCGGCAGCGCTGCCCACCGCCGCCGCGTCAGCCAGCGGCCCGAGCGAAAAGACCGGCGCGTCGCGCAGCCATTGCGGGTCGGCCGCCACGCCGGGCATCGGCAGCAGGCTGGGCAGGTCGAGCGCGAAGCGCTGCAGGTGGTCGCGCGCGGTCGCCATCGCCAGCGCCTGGCCCTCGGCGGCGACGGCCGCGGCCGGTTCCGGCTCGAGGCCGAGCGCGCAGCGGATGGCGCGCCGCGACGTCGCGCGCTGCGCCGCCGCGCCGAGCGCGAACACCGAGCCGATCAGGTCGGGCATCAGCGCCGCCCGCCGGCCTTCGGCCAGCCGGCGCATCAGGCCGGCGCCGACCATCGGCCGCTCGCAGGCGATGGGCGTGGCGCTGCCGGGAGCCAGCAGCAGGCGGCCGGCGATGTCGGCCGTCATGCCGCCGCTCCCCGGCCCAGCAGCAACGCGCGGCGCGCCGGCACCGCCACCTGCTCGGGCGGCGCGGGCGGCGGCGCGCGCAGGATCGCCAGCACCTCGGCGGCGGTGGCCAGCGCCGCGGCCTGGTCCTCGAACTCGAACATCGGGCTGAACAGCGAGCAGGCTTCGTAGGCGCCGAAGCCTTCTTCGTGCGCGCCGATGAAGTCGAAGCGCTCGGGGCCGACGAAGCGCGCGCGGCTGGCGCCCGGCGCGAGCGGCGCTTCGTCCGGTGACGGCAGCCAGACGAGGTTCATGAACCAGGGCGTGACGAGCACGCCGCAGGCGGCCTCGCCCACCGCCTCCAAACCGACCGCCCGCACGGCGAGGCGCTCGTTCAGCACCGGCACGCCGTCCATGCGCGTGGCGGCGATGTGGCGGAACAGCGCTTCGAGCGCGTCCACGCGGCGGGCGAGCGGGGCGGCGTTCATCGTCGGTTCAGCCGGCGCCGTCGATCACCATGAACTGCTCGGCGCGGCCCTCGCATTGTGGGCAGGCCCAGTGCGCCGGCAGGTCGCGAAACGCGGTGCCAGCAGGGATTTGCCACTGCGCGTCGCCCATGGCGGGGTCGTAGACGTACCAGCAGATCTTGCACTCCAGGCGCGCCTCGGCCGGCAGCCGGGCGCGGTCGCCGAGGTAACTCCCCTCGAAGGTCATGACTGCCCCTCGTTCGCCGGGTACGGCGAACGATCCCCCGAGGGGATCGCGGGCCGGCTTGGGAGCGGCCCGGCGCTCGGCCCGCGCATCACGCCCGCTCCACCCACGCCAGCACCTCCGCCAGCCGCTCGGCCGAATCGGCCAGGTCCTCGGGCGCGGCGCAGGCGACTTCCGGCACCGCAGCCACTTCCAGCGTGTCGAGGATGATGAGGTCCTGCGAATTGAAGTAGGTCACGCGCCAGGTGTGCGGCAGCCGCGTGTCGACGACGCGGCAGTTGCCGTAGCCGCGCGACAGGATCAGCACGCGGCCGGCGCCGAGCTGGCTGTCCAGGTACAGGCTGTCGCCGGGCGTCAGCGGCAGCAGCGTGAGGTTGACGACGTGCGGCGGCGCGCCCGGCTGCCAGCGGCGCGACTGGTCGACCAGCTCTTCCATCAGCGAAGGCGCGTTCATCGTGTCGGCCGGGCGCGCGAGCACGGGGCTGGGCATCGTGGCGGCGTCCACCTGCGCGGCCTGCAGCAGCACGGCGGGCACGGGGCCGACTTCCAGCGTGTCGCGCACGACGTGGCCGTCTTCCAGGTACAGCACGCGCCAGACGCCGGCGAACACCGACTCCTGCGCCTGCACACCGTTCGGCCCCGTGACCTGCGCCGCGACCTCGCCTTCGCCGAGCACCTGGTTGACGAGCGCGCGGTCGGCGTCGGTCAGGTGCGCCAGGTCCACCGGCGCGGGGTCGCCGCCGGCGCCACGCTCGCGCAGCGCCGCCAGCGCGGCGCGCAGCGCGGCCACCGCGCCGCCGTGCGCGGCCAGCTCTTCGGGCTCGGGCAGCACCGGCGGGCGGTAGGTGGACATGTCGCTGGGCATCGGCAGGAAGTCCGGCGTCTCGTCGTCGGGCTGGCTGCCGGGGCCGACGAGCGGCACCACGGGAATCGGGAACGGGCGGAATGAGCTCATGGCGCGGTCCTCGGGGTTCAGTGGCAGGCGCTGGCGTTGCCGCCTTCGGCGACGAGCGGAATGCCGATCGGCACCCGCGTGGCCGGCGTGGTGAGCGCGCGCGAGACCTCGCGCTGGTAGTCGTCCCAGTCCTTCATGCCGTTGACGCTGGCGACGAAGCGGCCGTCACGCAGGAAGACGAGCGACGGCCAGTGCTGGGCGCCGAAGCGGCGCGCCACCGCGTCCTCGTCGTCGCGCTCGACCACGCCCACCTTGAAGCAACCGCAGAACGCACTCTGCAGCTCGGGCAGCACGACGGCGACGTCCAGGCACTCGGGGAAGCGCACCGGGTCGCCGCTGAAGAACAGCACCTGCTCGCCGCCACCGGCGAGAAAACCATCCAGCGTGGCGCTGTTGACGGCCGCCGCGCCATGCGCGCTGACGAGCCGTTCGACGAGGGGGTGCAAGGTCATCGCAGGTCTCCTGAAGGGGTGCCGGTCAAGGCGGCGAGTTGTTCGGCGCTCATCGCCGACGGCAGCGCGAAGCCGGGGTCGGCCGCCGCACCATCGGCATCGCCGGCGAGGCCGGCTTCGAGCAGGTCGAGCGCGGCGCCGATCTCGGCGGCGCGCACGGCGTCCAGGCGCTCGCGGGCGGCGCCGTTGAAGATCAGCAGCCAGTCGCCCGGCTGCACGGTGCCGACCAGCCGCGTGTCGACGCGCTCGGCGCGGCCGCGGCCGCCGACGAGCGCGCCGTCGCGCCAGGCCTCGATCACTTGCAGCGGAAAGCCGATGCACATGGCGTTCAGCCTTGCGCCGGGATGAAGCGCTCGTCGCCCAGGCGGCAGGCCGCCTCGGCGCTCGGGCGCCCGCTCTCGTACGCGGCGAGCGACAGGCTGGGGTTGGTGACGGCCTCGTCGCCGGCCGGCGGCGCGGCGCGCGGCACCGGCTCTGCGCCCCAGGCCGCGAGCCGCTGCACCGCCAGCGGCAGCGCGGATTCGAGCGCGGCCTTCACGCTGGAGCGCAGGCTGCCGCCGTAGTCTTCCAGTTCCTCGGGCTGGCAGCCGATGAGCAGCACCTGCCCGGGGTAGCGGCCGGCCAGCGTGGCGAGCATCAGCACTTCCTGGAAGCCGGTCTGGTGCAGGCTCATCTTCTTGGCGCCCATGAAGCGCGGCACCTCATCGTTCTCGACCACCTTCAGCGTGCCGGGCTCGAGGCCGTAGTCCACCGCGTCGAAGATCAGCAGCCGGGTCGCGCCCTGCACCAGCGGCAGCAGGTACAGGCCCTGCGTGCCGCCGTCGACCAGCTCGACGTGCGGCGCGAAGCCGTAGCGCGCCTGCAGCGCCTCGACGCAGCGCACGCCGAAGCCTTCGTCGGCCCAGAGCACGTTGCCGATCCCCAGCACGACGATGCTGTCACGGGGGGCGTTACAGGCGTCTTCGGGCGTGCGTGCGGGCATGGCGGTCTCTTGTCGGTTCGAACGGGGGTCAGGCGGCGCGCGGCTGTGCGCGCTGCGCCTTCCAGAGGGCGTGGCTGTCCCAGTTGGCCTGCATCGCCAGCCAGTCGGCGGTCGGCAGGCCGAAGACGCGGGCGCAGCGGATCGCGGTGTGCGGCGTCATGGCGCGGTGGCCCTGCACCAGTTCGTTCACGCGGCGGCGGCTCACGCCCAGGCGCTTGGCGGCTTCGGTCTGCGTCAGGCCCAGCGGCACGAGGTAGTGGCGCGCCAGGAAGCGGCCCGGGTGCACCGGCAGGCGCTGGCGCACGCCGGCGGGGGTGAGCAGCGGCTCAGGGTCAGCCCACGGGCCTGCAGGCCCGTGGGCCTTCGCGAGGCACGAAGCCCCAAGCAGTTGGGCCTTCGTGTCCACGCTCAGTCCTTGAACGTCCGGTACCCGGAGATCATGGTGCTGACCATGCTCTGCCGCCCCATGATGTCCTCGCGGATCGCGGCGTAGATGTGCAGGATCGCGAAGATCACCAGCCCCCACATGCCCAGGTGGTGCCAGGTGTGCACGGTCTGGCTGTTGCCGCCGAAGAGCGGGATCACCCAGCTCGTGAACGCGGTGTGCGCCCAGCTGCCTTCCTGCGCGCCTTCGCCGTAGAGCGCGAAGCCGGTGGCGATCATGAACAGCGTGATCAGCAGGAAGCCGAAGAACATCGCCAGCCGCGCCATCGGGTTGTGGCCGACGTACTGGTTCGGCCGCGGGCGCAGGAAGAGGTACCAGGCCAGCATCGCGCGCACTTCGCGCCAGTACGCGGCCTTGGTGAGCGGCAGCAGGAAGAGCTCGTGCGCGTGGTGGTTGCCGACGAACGCCCAGTAGGCGCGCGCCAGCAGCGCGACCGCGAGCACGTAGCCGGCCGCGAAGTGCACGAAGCGCATGTAGCCCATCACGTAGTGCTCGGACGCCTCGCCCGGCACGCTGTGCAGCGGCGAGCCGATGAAGTAGCCGGTGACGGCCAGCACCGTGATCGCCAGCGCGTTCACCCAGTGCCAGGCGCGCACCGGCGCTTCGTAGACGTAGACCGAGCGCACCTGCGGCGCGTGCGCGACCGCTTCTTCGTCGATGCCGGTGACGTCGGCAAGCGTGGAGGGCTGGGACATGCTTCGTGCCTTTCGAGGCGGCGGGATGAAAGGTCAGCGCGCGAGCAGCAGCGCGACGCCGGCCGCGCCGAGCGCGACGCCGGCCATCGCCAGGCCCTGCACGGCGCCGAGCGCGACGCCGCGCCAGCCCGGCAGCGGCGCCGCGAAGGCGCGGCGGCCGAGCAGCAGCACCGCCACCGACACGGCGCCGGCCGTGACCATGCCGAGCAGCGGGTCGGCCGCCACGCTGCTGGCGTGCACGTGGTCGAGCGGACCGCCGGGCGCCGGGTGGCCGGGGTGGGCGGCGGCGGCGCCGGCGGCCAGCGCGGTGGCGGCAGCCGCGGCGCGGCGAACGAGACGGAAGGCGTTCATGAAGCGGTGTCCTTTCAGCGAACGGATCAGCGAACGGTGACCTGGGTGAGCTCCACGCCGTCCGGGCTCATGACGTGCGTGCTGCACGCCAGGCAGGGGTCGAACGAGTGGATCGTCCGCAGTATCTCCAGCGGCTGGTCGGCCTTGGCGACGGGCGTGTTCATCAGGCTCGCCTCGAAGGCGCCGATCTGGCCCTTGTGGTCGCGCGGGCTGCCGTTCCAGGTGGTGGGCACCACGCACTGGTAGTTGTCGATCTTGCCGTCCTTGATCTTCACCCAGTGGCCGAGCGCGCCGCGCGGCGCCTCGGTGAAGCCGGCGCCCTTGCACTCCTTCGGCCAGGTCTTGGGCTCCCACTTCTCGACGTTGGCGGTGGCGGTGTCGCCGGCCTTGATGTTGGCCACCAGCTGGTCGAGCGCGGCGAGCTGCTGGTCGCAGCAGTAGAGCGACTCGATGCCGCGCGCCGCCGTGCGGCCCAGCGTGCTGAAGAGCGCGCCGACCGGCACGTCCAGCTTCTTCAGCACGCCGTCGACCGTCTCCTTGATCCACGGGAACTGCTTGGGCTGCAGGTAGCCCAGCACCATGCGCGACAGCGGGCCCACTTCCATCGCGTTGCCGCGCCAGCGCGGCGCCTTGATCCAGCTGTACTTGGCGCTCTCGTCGAGCGCTTCCCAGTGGGTGCGCGTGCCCTTGTGGTTGGGGCCGAGCGCGTAGTTCGGCTCGGTGACGCCGTCCCAGGGGTGCAGGCCCTTGCTCTCGTCGGCGTACTTGTACCAGCTGTGGCTCACGAACTCCTGCACCTGCTCGGGGTCGCGGATGTCCACCTCGTGGATCTTGCTGAGGTCGCCGTTGATGATGGCGCCGCGCGGCAGCAGCAGGTTGCCGGCGCTGGTGTCGTTGGCCTTCTTCGGGATGTCGCCGTAGCTCAGCATGCTCTTGCCGGACAGGCCGCCGCCATGCAGCCAGTCCTTGTAGAAGCCGGCGATGGCCAGCAGGTCGGGGATGTAGACCTGCTCGTGGAATTCCTTCGCGCGCTCGCAGATGTAGCGCACCTGGTTCAGGCGCTCCATGTTGATGGCGCCCACGGCGCCCGTGTCGTGCACGTTGATCGGGCACGGCACGCCGCCCACCAGCCAGTTCGGGTGCGGGTTCTTGCCGCCGAAGATGGTGTGGATCTTGACGATCTCCTTCTGGAAATCGAGCGCTTCGAGGTAGTGCGCCACCGCCATCAGGTTCGCTTCCGGCGGCAGCTTGTAGGCCGGGTTGCCCCAGTAGCCGTTCGCGAACGGGCCCAGCTGCCCGCTTTCGACGAACTTCTTCAGCCGCCCCTGGATGTCGCGGAAGTAGCCGGGCGACGACAGCGGCCAGGCCGAGATGCTCTGCGCCAGTTCGCTGGTGCGCTTGGGGTCGGCCTTCAGCGACGAGACGATGTCCACCCAGTCCAGCGCATGCAGGTGGTAGAAGTGGACCAGGTGGTCGTGGATCTGCAGGTTCAGCTGCATGATGTTGCGGATCAGGTTCGCGTTCTCGGGGATCTGGATCCCGAGCGCGTCCTCGACCGCGCGCACGCTGGTCAGCGCGTGGGTGCCGGTGCAGACGCCGCAGATGCGTTCCGTGAAGGCCCAGGCGTCGCGCGGGTCGCGGCCCTTCAGGATCACCTCCAGGCCTCGCCACATGGTGCCGGTGCTGACCGCGTTGCGGATGACGTTCTTGTCGTCGAGGTTCACCTCCACCCGCAGGTGGCCCTCGATGCGCGTGACGGGGTCGACGACGACGCGCTTGCCGGAGTTGTCGAGCTTGAAGCCCTGGGTTTCGTAGGCGGCCATGTGCGTGCTCCGGTTCAGGCGTCGTGCTTGTGGGTGGCGCGCTTGATCGCGCTCACCGCGGCGTGCGCGGCGACCGCGGCGCCCACGGTGCCGGCGGCGTAGCCGCCCACCTGGTCGGCATTGCTCTCGATGCCGAAGGCGTTGATGCCGGTGAGGCGGTCGTAGAACGAGCCCTTGTCCCAGAAGCCCTCTTCGCTGCAGCCGATGCAGCCGTGGCCGCTGCCGATGGGGAAGCTGGTGCCGCCGTTCCAGCGCGTGGTGCTGCACGCGTTGTAGGTGGTCGGGCCCTTGCAGCCCACCTTGTAGAGGCAGTAGCCGCGGCGCGCGCCTTCGTCGTCCCAGTGCTCGACGAACTGGCCGGCGTCGAAGTGCGGGCGGCGGTAGCACTTGTCGTGGATGCGCTGGCCGTAGAACATCTTCGGCCGGCCCATGCGGTCCAGTTCCGGAATGCGGTCGAAGGTGAGCATGTACGTCACCACCGCCGTCATCACCTCGGCGATCGGCGGGCAGCCGGGCACCTTGATGATCGGCTTGTCGGTGATGACCTTGTGGATCGGCACCGCCTGCGTCGGGTTCGGCTTGGCGGCCTGCACGCAGCCCCAGCTGGCGCAGGCGCCCCAGGCGATGATGGCCTTGGCGTCGGCGGCGCATTCCTTCAGCTGTTCCAGGAAGGGCCGGCCGCCGATCACGCAGTACATGCCGTCCTCGTTGAGCGGCGGGTTGCCTTCCACCGCGAGGATGTAGTTGCCCTTGTGCTTCCTGCGCGCCTCTTCGATGGCGGCTTCGGCCTGGTGGCCGGCGGCGGCCATCAACACCTCGTTGTAGTCGAGCGAGATCATCGACAGCACGACGTCCTTGGCCAGCGGGTGCGCGCTGCGGATGAAGCTCTCGCTGCAGCAGGTGCATTCGAGGCCGCTGATCCACACGACGGGCGTGCGCGGCTTGGTTTCCATCGCCTGCGCGATGCGCGGCACGAAGGCCGGGCCGAGACCGAGCGAGGTCGCCGTGAGCGAGCAGTACTTCAGGAAGCTGCGCCGCGAAATGCCGTGGCGGCGCATGACTTCGTAGAACGTGTCCATCGGGGGGTGCCTCCTCGTTGCCGGATGCGGCGTCTCGTGCGCCGCGCCACCCGTCTTCACCCACGTTGCGTGCCGCATTCCGGCCTTCCTCGGGAAAGCCCCGATCGGCCGCGCCAAGTGCTTGATCGCGCACGGCTTTTTCGAGCACCCGAAAGTCGCCTCCACGACATCGCCGGCCGGCACCGGCAAGCGCGCTGGCGGATCGGCCGCCACAACGGCCACCGGCTTGCCAGTGTCGCCGGCGCTGGCCGCTATGCTGGCCGCGCCATGAACACGCTGCCCGCCGACCTCACCGACCTCGACGCCACCGGCCTCTCGGCCGCCATCCACGCGCGCACGGTCTCGTGCCGCGAGGTGATGCAGGCCTACCTGAACCGCATCGGGCGCCTGAACCCGCAGGCCAACGCGATCGTCAACCTGGCCGACCCGGCGCGCCTGCTGGCCGAAGCCGACACCTGCGACGCCGAACTGGCGCGGGGCCGCTCGCGCGGCTGGCTGCACGGCATTCCGCAGGCCTTGAAGGACGCGGTGCACGTGACCGGTTTCGCCACCACGCAGGGCAGCCGCCTGCTGAAGGACGCCGTCGCCCGCGACGACGGCCTGCTGGCCGCGCGCATGAAGGCGGCCGGCTGCATCGTCGTCGGCAAGACCAACATGCCCGAGCTGGGCCTGGGCTCGCACACCTTCAACGAACTCTTCGGCGCCACGCCGAACCCCTGGGACGCGGCCGTCAGCGCCGGCGGCAGCAGCGGCGGCGCGGCGGCCGCGCTGGCGCTGCGACTGCTGCCGGTGGTCGACGGTTCCGACTTCATGGGCTCGCTGCGCAACCCGGCGGCGTGGAACCACGTGTGGGGCCTGCGCCCCACGCAGGGCCGCGTGCCGCTGTGGCCCGCGCCCGACACCTGGGTCAGCCAGCTGGGCACCGAAGGGCCGATGGCGCGCAGCGTGCGCGACCTGGCGCGCCTGCTGCACACGCAGAGCGGCTTCGACGCCCGCGTGCCGCTCTCGCTGGCCGAGGCGCCGCCGCCGGCCGAATTGGCGGTGGCCTCGCTGCGCGGCCTGCGCATCGGCTGGCTCGGCGACCTGGGCGGCCACCTGCCGATGGAAGACGGCCTGCTCGCCTGCCACGAGGCCGCGCTGGCGCGCTTCGCGGCCGAGGGCGCCATCGTCGAGCCGATGGCGCTGGGCTTCGACGCGAACGCGCTCTGGCAGGCCTGGCTCGTGTGGCGCCGCGCCCTCGTGGCGCCGAAGGTCGCGCAGCTGCTGACGCTGCCCGGCGCGCGCGATCTCATCAAGCCCGAGGCGCTGTGGGAACACGACCAGGCCGCGAACCTGTCGTTCGCCGACTTCATGAAAGCCAGCGAGGTGCGCACGCAGTTCCGGGCGCACCTCGTGCGCGTGTTCGAGCGCTGCGACCTGCTGGCGCTGCCGGTGACGCAGGTGTGGCCGTTCCCGATCGGCGAACGCTGGCCGAAGGCCGTCGCCGGCCGCGCGACGGACACCTACCACCGCTGGATGGAGAGCACGCTGTACGCCACCTTCGCCGGCCTGCCGGCGCTGAGCCTGCCCGCCGGCTTCCACGCCAACGGCCGCTGGCCCTGCGGGCTGCAGCTGGTCGGCCGGCCGCTCGGCGAAGCCGCGCTGCTGGGCGCGGCGGCGGGCTACGAGGCGCTGGTGCCGGAACTGCTGGCGCGGCGGCCGGGCGCCTGAACGGCGGCCGGTCCGTCGGCACTCACGTAGCATGGCTGCGAACGTGAGGGGATAGCACCATGGGAACCTGGAGCCACGAGCCCTTCGGCAACGACACCGCCTGCGACTGGGCAGCGGCGCTCGCCGATGGCGACAGCCTGCGCCCGGTCGAGCAGGCGATCGAGGCGGTCGCGCGCGCGCCGGCCGGCGACCTCGACGCCGACATCGCCGTCGAGGCGCTGGCCGCGGCCGAGGTCGTCGCGCGTCTGCGCGGGCGGCCGGGCGAAGACAGCGCCTACACCGCGCCGGTCGATGCCTGGGTGCTGCGCACGCGGCACCAGCCGCCTGCGGCGCTGGTGCGGGGCACGCTGGCGGCGCTCGATCGCATCGTCGGTGCCGATTCGGAGCTGCATGCGCTGTGGGCCGAGGGCGACGAACTCGCCGACTGGCTGGCGTCGATCGACGACCTGCGCCGGCGGCTGGCCGCGCCGGCGCGCGAACCGACAGCCGCGCCGGCGACGGACCCGGTGGCCGAGCTCGTGCGCCGCGTCGGCGCGCTGGCGTTCCGCCTGCCGCCGCTGCCCGACGGCGCGCCGTTGAACGCGGTGTACCAGCAGGCGGCGGGCGGCGGCGCGCTCGGCGACCACGCGGCCGTGCAAGACGCGATCGAGCGCCTGTGGGGGCCGATCGCGCAACTCGACAAGCCGGCCGTCGC
>CAUJHQ010000140.1 GCA_963204815.1 Pseudomonadota bacterium
CCACTCGCGGCCGTCGCCGACCCACTGGCGGTGGGTCAGCTCGGCGAGCGCGGCGCCGACGCCGAGCGCGGGCCCGGGCGCCGCCGCCATCGCGCGCAACTGCGCCATCGCGGCGCGCTCCAGCAGGTGCATCAGCATGTAGGCCTCGGCCACCGTACGGCCGACGATCAGCGGGCCGTGGTGTTCGAGCAGCACGCCGTCGAGCGTGCCGAGCGTGGCGACGAGGCGGCGCTGCTCGTCGGCGCCGAGCGCCAGCCCTTCGTAGGCGTGGCGGCCCAGGCGGCCGTGCAGCCGCATCGCCCACTGCGACGTCGGCTGCAGCCCGGCGGGCAGCGCGCACAGCGCCACGCTCCAGGGCGTGTGCAGGTGGATCACGCAGGCGGCATCGGGCCGCGCCGCGTGCACCGCGCCGTGGATCGCGAAGCCGCTCGGGTTGACCGGCGCACCGGAGCCGTCGACGACGCGGCCCGCGGTGTCGACCTTGACGAGGTTGCCGGCCGTGACCTCGTCGAACATCAGCCCGAAGCGGTTGATCAGGTAGTGGCCCGGCTCGCCCGGCACGCTCGCCGACAGGTGGGTGTAGACGGTGTCGTCCCAGCCGTTCAGCGCCGCCAGTCGGTAGGCGCAGGCGAGGTCGACGCGCACCTCGGATTCGCTCGGGGCGGGACGGGCGGTGTTCGGCATGGCGCCGATTGTCGGCGCCGATGGCCCGCCGTGGCGCGGGCGGTGGCTCCAACGGGCGATCCGCCGGCGCCGCCCCGTCGGCACGATGGCGGCATCCCTTCGACAGACCCCGGAACCGCCATGACCGCCCACCCGAACACCCTCCGCATCGCCGGGTTCGCCGCGCTGCTCGCACTGACCTTCGCCGCCACCGCGAACGCGGCGGGGCCGGCGGCGCGCCGGCTCGAGATCCGCGTCGAGGCCAGCCGCGACGCCGCGCTCACCGGCGGCGTCGACCGCGGCCGCAGCCGGCTCACGCAGAGCCTGGTGCTGACCGCGCTGCTGCAGACCGACGGCACACCGATGCCGCACAACCCGCTCGACCCCGACGACGCGCGCCGCCAAGCCGAGCGGGCGCAGCGGACCGCGCAGCGCGTGCAGACGGCGCTGGACCGCCAGCGCGCCCAGCCGGCCGCCGCCGCGCCCGACATGGCGGCGATGCAGGTGCGCGCCCAGCAGATGCAGGCGAAGTGCGGCCAGGACCGCGACTGCCTGATGCGCGAGGCGCAGGCCTTCGCCGCGGTGCAGGCGAGCGGCGGCCACGCCGGTGTGCAGGCGCGGCTGGCCGGCTACGGCCAGGCAGTGCAGGCCTGCGAACGCCAGCACGCGGCGGCCAAGGCGCGCGAGGCCTGCATCGCCAACGCGCGCCGCCAGGCCGGCGGCGGCGACGAGGACGAGGCCGACGACGAGGTCGAGACGCCGTACCTCTACTTCAGCGGCCCCGCCGCCTGCCGGTTCGAGGCCGCCGTGAAGATCGACGAGCGTACCGAGGGCCAGTTCGACGACGTGCAGGGCGCCGTGCCCTTCACGCACACCGCGCAGGCCGACCAGCGCCGGCGCGACGACACGGTGTGCCCGATGCTGCAGGCCGTGCTCGACACGCGCAGCGGCCGCCTGTGGACGCATGCGTTGGGCGCCGTGGCCGAGGCCCCCGGCGTCACCGTGCGCGCCGAGAAGGGCCGCAAGCCGCAGCGCTGGGACGGCCCGGTCAGGCTCGACTGGCGCGAGGCCGATGCGTGGATGCAGCAGCGGCTGCTGAAGCTGGACACCGGCGGCACCGACCGCGTGCAGCTGCCGGCGCCCGGCCAGGGCCGGACCGACGTGCAGCTGCGCTGGAGCTTCGCCCCGGCCTGATCAGTGCGCCTCGGCCGTCTTCGCGGCCTCGACCGCGGCGCGCGCGTCCTCGCGGGCGCCATTGAAGAAGATGTTCAGCACCACCGCGGCCACCGCCGTCAGCAGGATGCCGCTCTCCAGCAGCGGGTGCAGGCCGTGCGCCATCTGCTGCGTCCAGCGCGGCGCCACCAGCGGGATCAGGCCGAAGCCGATCGACAGCGCCACGATGTACAGGTTGTGGCGGTTGCCCTTGAAGTCGACGGTGCTGAGGATGCGGATGCCGGTCGCGGCCACCATGCCGAACATCACCAGCCCGGCGCCGCCCAGCACGAACTGCGGGATGGCTTCCACGAAGGCGGCCATCTTCGGCAGCATGCCCAGCACGATCATGATCACGCCGCCGGCCACGCAGACCCAGCGGCTGCGCACGCCGGTCACGCCCACCAGGCCCACGTTCTGGCTGAAGCTGGTGTAGGGGAAGGTGTTGAAGATGCCGCCGATCAGCGTGCCCAGGCCGTCGGTGCGCAGGCCGGCCGCGAGCTCGGGCTGGCCGATCTTCTTGCCGGTGATGTCCGACAGCGCGAGGAACATGCCGGTCGACTCGATCATCACGACGATCATCACAAGCGTCATCGTCAGGATCATCACGATGTCGAAGGTGGGCATGCCGAAGGCGAACGGCGTGACGACGTCGAACCAGTGCGCCTTCGCGACCTTGTCGAAGCTCATCTTGCCCATCGCCATCGCGACCGCGCAGCCGGCGACGATGCCCAGCAGCACCGAGATGTTGGCGACGAAGCCCTTCGCGTACTTCACGAGCAGCAGGATGAAGACCAGCACTGCGGCGGCGACGGCCATGTTGTCGAGCGCGCCGTAGCCCGGGTTGTTCGTCATCGGGATCGGGCCGGCCAGCTTGACCGGCGCGCTGGCGGCGGCGGCCGCGGCCTTCGCGCCGTCGACCATCGCGACGAGCTTGGGCACGTCCACGCTCTGCGCCAGCGGCGCCGGGCCGCCCATCGCCCAGCCCACGCCCACGCGCATCAGGCTGATGCCGATGATGGCGATGATGGTGCCGGTGACCACCGGCGGGAAGAAGCGCAGCAGCTTGCTGACGATGGGCGCGATCAGCATCGAGATCACGCCGGCGCCGATGATGGCGCCGAAGATCGCGCGCGCGCCGTCCACGCCCGGCATCGCGTTCGCGAACGCGACCATCGGGCCGACGGCGGCGAAGGTCACGCCCATCATCACCGGCAGCTTGATGCCGAACCAGCGCGTGACGCCGAAGCTCTGCACCAGCGTGACCAGGCCGCAGCAGAACAGGTCGGCGCTGATCAGCATCGCCACCTGCTCGGGCGTGAGCTTGAGCGCGCGGCCCACGATGAGCGGCACCGCGATGGCGCCGGCGTACATCACCAGCACGTGCTGCAGGCCCAGCGCGGCCAGGCGGCCGGCGGGCAGTTTCTCGTCCACCGGGTGGACGGTCGTCGTCGTGTTCATTGCTTGTCTCCTCGTCCCTCTTGGGATCTCAGTTGGCGGGCATGCCGGCTTCGAACCAGCGCTGGATCAGCGCGCGTTCGGTGTCGGTGATCTGGGTGGCGTTGTTCAACGGCATCAGCTTCAGCACCGCCACCTGCTGGTAGACGGCCTGGCCGTGCTGCTGCACGAGCGCCGGCGTGTGCAGCGCGACGTTCTTCTGCTGCACCTGCGCGTTGTGGCAGAGCACGCAGCGCTGCTGCGCGATGGCGGCGACCTCGGCCGTCGTCACCTTGGCCGGCAGCGCGGCGGTGGCCTGCGGCGCCGGCGCCAGCCAGACCGCGAGGCCGACGACGATGGCGGTGCCCGCCACCGCGTGCTCCCACGGCGTGCGGCGCCCTTCGACGTGCGCCTTGTGGCGCGCGACGAAGCTGTGGCGGATCAGCGCGCCGGCCAGCATCAGCAGCACCAGCACCAGCCAGTTGTGCTGGCCCTGGTACAGCCAGCCGTAGTGGTTGGACAGCATCGCGATGATGACCGGCAGCGTGAAGTAGGTGTTGTGCACGCTGCGCTGCTTGCCGCGCTGGCCGTGCACCGGGTCCACCGGCTCGCCGGCGCGCATCTGCGCGATCACCTTGCGCTGGCCCGGGATGATCCAGACGAACACGTTGGCGCTCATCGACGTGGCCATCATCGCGCCCACCAGCAGGAAGGCGGCGCGGCCGGCGAACAGCTGGCAGGCCAGCCAGGACGCGAAGACCACGAACACGAAGACCAGCACGCCGACGACGAGGTCGCCGTTGGCGCGGCGGCCGAAGGCGCGGCAGATCGTGTCGTAGATGAACCAGAAGGCGACGAAGAACGCCAGCGCACCCGCCACCGCCAGCCCGGGCGACGACCACGCGTAGACCGCGCGGTCGATCAGGAACGTGCTGGGGTTGAACAGGTACAGCACCGTGAAGAGCGCGAAGCCGGTGAGCCAGGTGCTGTAGCTCTCCCAGTAGCTCCAGTGCAGGTTCTGCGGCAGCGCCTTCGGCGCCAGCATGTACTTCTGCGAGTGGTAGAAGCCGCCGCCGTGCACGGCCCACAGCTCGCCGGTGACGCCCTTGGCGGCGTCGTCGGCGGCGGCCGCCTTCGTCAGGCTGTTGTCCAGCATGACGAAGTAGAACGACGCGCCGATCCAGGCGACGGCGGTGATGACATGGGCCCAGCGCAGCAGCAGGTTCACCCAATCCAGCAGGTATGCGTCCATGCGCACGGTTCCTCTGTGATCGGGCTCACCACAGCGGGCGCTGTGAGCTCGGGGAGATGGCGTCGCGACCTACCTGGGCAGCGGGTGCTGCCCGCCCACGGCGACGCGGGAGAGAGTCAGTGCTTCAGTTCTTCACGTCGGCCGCCTTGATGGCCGGTGCCCAGTCGGCGACCTGCTTGCCGACGAAGGCGCCGAATTCGGCGGCCGTCATCTTCACGGTGGTGATGCCCAGTTCCTCGAAGCGCTTGACGATGGCGGGGTCGGCCACGATGTCCGCGAGCGCCTTGCCGAGCTTGTCGGTCACGTCCTTCGGCAGGCCGGCCGGGCCGCTGACGCCGAAGTAGTTCTCGGCCAGCAGCTGCGGGTAGCCGAGCTCGACGACGCTGGGCACGTCGGGCGCCAGCGGCGAGCGCGTGCGCGAGGTGACGGCGATGCCCTTCAACTGGCCCGCCTTCATCATCGGCACGTAGGCGGTGATGACGTCGATGCCGACCGGGATGGTGCCGGCGATGAGGTCGGTGGTCATCGGCGCGCCGCCCTTGTACGGGATGTGCGTCATGCCGAACTTCATCTCGTGCTTGATCATCTCGCCGACGATGTGGCCGATGCTGCCGGGCCCGCCGCTGCCGAAGTTGTAGCCGGGCGCCGCGGCGGCCTTGGGCAGGTCCTTCAGCGACGCCGGGCCGCTCCTCGGGTTGGCCATGATCGCCACCGGCGCCACGCCGAGCATCGCGACGTGGGTGAACTGCTTGACCGGGTCGTAGGGCTGCCGGGGCACCGTGAACGGGCCGATCGACAGCGGCGTGCTGTTGCTCAGCATCAGCGTGTAGCCGTCGGGTGCGGAGCGCACCACTTCGGCGCCGCCGATGGTGCCGCCGGCGCCCGGCTTGTTGTCGACGATGACCGGCTGGCCGAGCGCCTTGGACAGCGGGTCGGAGATGGCGCGCGCGACGATGTCGCTGGCGCCGCCGGCGGCGAAGGTGACGACGATGCGCACCGGCTTCTCGGGCCAGGCGGCGAAGGCGGGCGGCGCGGCGGCGAGCGCGAGCGCGGTGAGGGCGGTGCGGAACTTCATCGACACTCCTGTGGAAGGCCGTGCGGGCGGATGCAAGGCGCGTGCCGCGGGCGCCCTCAGGAGCCGCGGTAGGTGCCGTAGCTCCACGGGCTGGCGAGCAGCGGCACGTGGTACTTGGCGTTCACGTCGGCGATGCCGAAATCCAGCGGCACGACGTCCAGGAAGGCCGGCTCCGGCAGCGCGGTGCCGCGGCCGCGGAAGTAGGCCGCCACCTCGAACAGCAGCCGGTAGCGGCCGGCCTGCATCGCGGCGGCGTCGAGCAGCGGGCCGTCGCTGCGGCCGTCGGCGTTCAGCACCACGGTCTTCAGCGTCGTCCACGCGCCTTGCGCTTCGCGCTGCAGCGTGACGCTCATGCCGGCGGCGGGGCAGCCGTTGGCGGTGTCGAGGACGTGGGTGCTGAGGTGGCCCATCGGGTTTGTCTCGGGTTGCGATTCGAGGGAAAGTGTATACACTTCTGTGCACACATCAAGTGCTCGTCAACCCGTAGAACCCGACCCGCCGCCCCGATGGCCCGCAGCCGCGCCAACCTGAAGGTGATCTCGCCGCCGTCGCCGCCGAAGGCCCGGGCGGCGGCGCCCGCGCCGGCGCCGGCCAACGCCACCGAGCGCATCGTCGAGTCGATCACCACCGCCATCGTCGAGCGCCGGCTGATGCCCGGCACCAAGCTCGCCGAGCAGCAGATCGCCGACATCTTCAAGGTCAGCCGCACGCTCGTGCGGCAGGCGCTGAACCAGCTCTCGCGCGATCACCTCGTCACGCTGGAGCCGGCGCGCGGCGCCTTCGTCGCCACGCCCAGCATCGAGGAAGCGCGCCAGGTCTTCGAGGTGCGCAAGATGGTCGAGGCGGCGATGGTGAAGCAGCTCTGCGCCGTCATCACCGACGCCCAGGTCGCCGACCTGCGCGCCCACCTGAAGCAGGAGGCCGCGGCGGTGGCGCGCACCGACGTCACCGGCCGCACGCGGCTGCTGGCCGACTTCCACGTCGTGCTGGCGCTGATGCTGGGCAACCAGGTGCTGGCCGACCTGCTGGCCGACCTGCTGCGCCGCTGCTCGCTGATCGCGCTGATGTACCAGTCCTCGCACTCCGCCGAGCACTCGGCCGACGAGCACGTCGCCATCGTCGAGGCGCTCGCCGCGCGCGACGCCCGCGCCGCGACGCGGCTGATGGACAGCCACCTCGGCAACGTCGAGCGCAACCTTCGCACCCAGCCGCGCGTGACCGACCTCGGTGCCGCGCTGAACCCGACATGAACCACCCCCACTACCCGCGCGACCTCAAGGGCCACGGCCGCCACCCGCCGCACCCGCACTGGCCCGGCAACGCCCGCGTCGCGGTGCAGTTCGTCCTCAACTACGAAGAGGGCGGCGAGAACAGCGTGCTGCACGGCGACGCCGGCAGCGAGCAGTTCCTGTCCGAGATGTTCAACCCGGCCTCGTACCCGGACCGCCACCTGAGCATGGAAGGCATCTACGAGTACGGTTCGCGCGTCGGCGTCTGGCGCATCCTGCGCGAGTTCGAGCGCCGCGGCCTGCCGCTCACGGTGTTCGGCGTCTCGATGGCGCTCGAGCGCTGCCCCGAGGTGACGCAGGCCTTCGTCGAGCTCGGCCACGAGATCGCCTGCCATGGCTGGCGCTGGATCCACTACCAGAACGTCGACGAAGCGGTCGAGCGCGAGCACCTGGCGCGCGGCATGGAGATCATCCGCCGCCTCACCGGCGCGAACGCGGCCGGCTGGTACACCGGCCGCGACAGCCCGCGCACGCGCCGCCTCGTCGCCGACTTCGGCGGCTTCGAGTACGACAGCGACTACTACGGCGACGACCTGCCGTTCTGGCTGCAGGTGAAGAAGACCGACGGCACGCTCGCGCCGCACCTCGTGGTGCCGTACACGCTGGACTGCAACGACATGCGCTTCGCGCTGCCGCAGGGCTACAGCCACGGCGACGAGTTCTTCGAGTACCTGAAGGACGCCTTCGACGTGCACTACGCCGAAGGCGACGAAACGCCGTCGATGATGAGCATCGGCATGCACTGCCGCCTGCTCGGCCGCCCGGGGCGTATGCGCGCGCTGCAGCGCTTCCTGGACCACGTGCAGCGGCACGACCGCGTGTGGGTGACGCGGCGCGTGGACATCGCGCGCCACTGGAAGGCTCAGCACCCGTTCGACCCCGCCACCGCCTTCGTCTGGACCTGACCCGGGACCGATCACCACCATGCTCACACTGGACCAACTGAACGCCGCCTCGCAGGCCGAGTTCACCGCGCTGCTCGACGGCGTCTACGAGCACTCGCCGTGGATCGCCGAGGCCACCTGGGCGAAGCGGCCCTTCCACTCGCTGGCAGGCCTGAAGCTCGCGCTGGCCGCCACCGTGCGCGGTGCCGTGCACGACGTGCAGGTGCGGCTGATCCGCGCCCACCCGGAACTCGCCGGCAAGGCGATGGTGAGCAAGACGCTCACCGCCGAGAGCACGAACGAGCAGGGCAAGGCCGGCCTCACCGACTGCACGCCGGAAGAGTTCGCGCACATCCAGCGGCTCAACGCCGACTACAACGCGAAGTTCGGCTGGCCCTTCATCCTGGCCGTGCGCGGCCCGCGCGGGCTGGGGCTGAACCGCCACGAGATCATCGCCACCTTCGAGCGGCGCCTCGCCGGCCACCCGGACTTCGAGCTCGCCGAGTGCCTGCGCAACATCCACCGCATCGCCGAGATCCGCCTGAACGACAAGTTCGGCGTCGTGCCCGAGCAGGGCAACCTGGTCTGGGACTGGGCCGAGAAGCTCGCCGCCCACAGCGACCCGGGCTTTGCCGAGCAGGGCCAGCTGACCGTCACCTACCTCACCGACGCCCACCGCGCCTGCGCGCAGCGGCTGTCGCACTGGATGCGCGAGGACTGCGGCTTCGACGAGGTGTCGATCGACGCCGTCGGCAACGTGGTCGGCGTCTATCACGGCAGCGACCCCGGCGCGAAGCGGCTCCTCACCGGCAGCCACTACGACACCGTGCGCAACGGCGGCAAGTACGACGGTCGGCTCGGCATCCTGGTGCCCATGGCCTGCGTGCGCGCGCTGAAGCAGGCGGGCCGCCGGCTGCCCTTCGGCCTCGAGGTCGTCGGCTTCGCGGAAGAGGAGGGCCAGCGCTACAAGGCCACCTTCCTGGGCAGCGGCGCGCTCACCGGCCACTTCGACCCCGCCTGGCTCGACCAGGCCGACGCCGACGGCGTGACGATGCGCCAGGCCATGCAGCATGCCGGCCTCTGCATCGACGACATCCCGAAGCTGAAGCGCGACGCGTCGCGCTACCTCGGCTTCGTCGAGGTGCACATCGAGCAGGGCCCGGTGCTCAACGAGGTCGAGATCCCGCTCGGCGTCGTCACCTCCATCAACGGCAGCGTGCGCTACGTGGGTGAGGTGATCGGCCAGGCCAGCCACGCCGGCACGACGCCGATGGACCGCCGGCGCGACGCCGCCGCGGCGGTGGCCGAGCTGCTGCTGTACGTGGAGAAGCGCGCCGGCAGCGTGCCCGACGTGGTCGGCACCGTGGGCATGCTGAACGTGCCCGCCGGCTCGATCAACGTCGTGCCCGGCCGCTGCGCCTTCAGCCTGGACCTGCGCGCGACGACGAACGCCGCGCGCGACGCCCTCGCGGACGACGTGGTCGCCGAGCTCGCGCGCATCTGCGACCGGCGCGGCGTCGCGTACCGGCTCGAGGAGACCATGCGCGCCGCCGCCGCGCCCAGCGCGCCGGCCTGGCAGGCGCGCTGGGAGGCGGCCGTGCAGGCGCTCGGCCTGCCGGTCTTCCGCATGCCCAGCGGCGCCGGCCACGACGCGATGAAGCTGCACGAGGTGATGCCGCAGGCCATGCTCTTCATGCGCGGCCTGAACGCCGGCATCAGCCACAACCCGTTGGAAGCGATCACGAACGACGACACCGACCTGTGCGTGCGTGCCTTCCAGCGCCTGATCGAACAACTCGCCAAGAACCCCTCATGACGCACGCACGACTCGACGCCTGGATCGACGCCCACTTCGACGAGCAGGTCCGCTTCCTGCAGGAACTGGTGCGCGTGCCGACCGACACGCCGCCCGGCAACAACGCACCGCACGCCGAGCGCACCGCCGAACTGCTGGCGGCAATGGGCTACGCCGCCGAGAGGCACGCGGTGCCCGCCGCCGACGTGCAGGCCTACGGGCTGCAGAGCATCACCAACCTGATCGTGCGCCGGCCGTTCGGTGCCGGCGGGCCGACCATCGCGCTCAACGCGCACGGCGACGTCGTGCCGCCCGGCGAAGGCTGGACGCACGACCCCTATGGCGGCGAGGTCGTCGACGGCAAGCTGTACGGCCGCGCGTCGGCCGTCAGCAAGAGTGACTTCTCGACCTTCACCTTCGCCACGCGCGCGCTCGAGGCGCTGGGCGCGCCCCTGAAGGGCGGCGTCGAGCTTCACTTCACCTACGACGAGGAATTCGGCGGCGAGCTCGGCCCCGGCTGGCTGCTGAAGCAGGGCCTCACCAAGCCCGACCTGCTGATCGCCGCCGGCTTCAGCTACCAGGTGGTGACGGCGCACAACGGCTGCCTGCAGATGGAAGTGACGCTGCACGGCCTGGCCTCGCACGCCGCCTACCCGCACACCGGCGTCGACGCGTTGCAGGCGGCGACGAAGCTGCTGGCCGCGCTCTACGCCCACAACGAGGTGCTGAAGACGCGCCGCTCGCAGGTCGAAGGCATCACGCACCCGTACCTGAACGTGGGCCGCATCGAGGGCGGCAGCAACACCAACGTCGTGCCCGGCAAGGTGGTGCTGAAGCTCGACCGCCGCATGATCCCCGAGGAGGACGTGCACGCGGTGGAGGCCGAGGTGCGCGCGCTGATCGCGCAGGCCGTGGCCGGCTGCCCCGGCATCCGGCTCGAGATCAAGCGCCTGCTGCTCGCCGATTCCCTGAAACCGCAGGGCGGCAACCAGGGGTTGGTCGAGGCGCTGCAGCGCCACGGCCAGGCGGTGTTCGGCGAGCCGATCCCCACCTCGGGCACCCCGCTGTACACCGACGTGCGGCTCTACGGCGCCGCCGGCGTGCCGGCGGTCATCTACGGGGCCGGGCCGCGCACCGTGCTGGAGAGCAACGCGAAGCGGGCCGACGAGCACCTGGTGCTGGAAGACCTGCGGCGCGCCACGAAGGTCGTCGCGCGCACCTTGTTCGACTTGCTGGGCTGAGCGGCGCACCGGCACCGGGCCCGGCGCCCGCTGCTGGTGCAAGACCCGAGGCTGAGGCGTGCACAGAACTTGCAAAATCGAACGATCACCTGATCACCCCGCCCCGGAGTCCCCGATGTCCCGTTTCTCGCTTGCCCGCCGCTGGATCGTCGCCGCCACCACCCTGGCCGCCGTGCCCCTGACCGCGATGGCGCAGACGCCGATCAAGTTCCAGCTCGACTGGCGCTTCGAAGGCCCCGCCGCGCTGTTCCTCGCCTCGTCGGCCAAGGGCTACTACAAGGAGGCCAAGCTCGACGTCACCATCGACGCCGGCAACGGCAGCGGCGGCACCGTCACGCGCGTGGCCTCGGGCACCTACGACATGGGCTTCGCCGACCTGGCGGCGCTGATGGAATTCCACGCCAACAACCCGGACGCCGCGAACAAGCCGGTGGCCGTGATGATGGTCTACAACAACACGCCGGCGGCGGTGCTGACGCTGAAGAAGAGCGGCATCACCAAGCCCGCCGACCTGAACGGCAAGAAGCTCGGCGCCCCGGTGTTCGACGCCGGCCGCCGCGGTTTCCCGATCTTCGCCAAGGCGAACAACCTGGGCAACGTGCAGTGGACCAGCATGGACCCGCCGCTGCGCGAGACCATGCTGGTGCGCGGCGACATCGACGCCATCACCGGCTTCTCGTTCACGTCGCTGCTCAACCTGGAAGCGCGCGGCGTCAAGACCGAGGACGTCGTCGTGCTGCCCTACGCCGCCCACGGCGTGAAGCTCTACGGCAACGTCATCATCGCCAGCCCGAAGCTGCTGAAGGAGAACCCGGAAGCGGTGAAGGCCTTCCTGAAGGCCTTCGCGAAGGGTGCCAAGGACGTGATGGCCAACCCCGACCCGGCGATCGACTACGTGAAGGCGCGCGACGGCATCATCGACGTCGCGCTCGAGCGGCGCCGCCTGCGCATGGCGATCGACGCCGTGGTCGCCAGCCCCGACGCGCGGGCCGAGGGCTTCGGGGTCGTCGTGCCGGGGCGGCTGTCGCTGATGGCGTCGCAGGTGTCGGACGCCTTCGCCACCAAGACCCGGGTCGACGCGGCGGCGGTCTGGACCGATGCCTACCTGCCGGCCAAGGCCGACCTCAACATCCTGCCGCCGGTGAAGAAGTAACGCGCCGGCGTGGTGCGCCGCAGGTCAGCGGAACGCGTAGTTGAACTGGAACATCACCCCGGCGTCGCCCAGCAGATGCATCTGCGCCGACGAATCGCGGTTGAAGTTCCAGCCCATGCCGATGAGGGCACCGGGCGCGAAGCCCTTGTGGTTCAGCGGCACCTTGTCTTCGTACTTGCCGCGGTAGCCGTAGAGCAGGCCCACCGACCACTGGGCGAAGATCTCCGGGCGGCCCCAGAAGCCGGTGTAGCGCTCGCCGTAGTACCAGTAGCTGGAGTCCTGGCCGAAGGAATTGCTGAAGAAGGCGGCGCCGATGAGCGAATCGTCGGCACGCTGGCGCTCGATGCCGATCGCCCACACCGGCTTGTGCTCTTCGCTGTAGCGCCAGTGGTGCGTGAACGGCGAGACGGCGAAACGCCATTCGTCGTCGACCTCGGCGGCGCGGGACACGGCGGTGGCACCCACGGTGGCCGCCAGGAACAGAACACAGCGGGCCCCGGAGGGCCCTCGATACCATCGCTTCATGGCGCGCATTGTCCCAGCCCTCACGCCCCGCCGGCAAGACGCAGGCCGGCGACGCATCGTGACGGCCTCGGCGCTGTCGGCGGTTCTGATGTTTCAGGGCTGCGCCGGGCTCGACGAGCGCCAGCGGCGGCTGGCGCTGCGGCCCACGCCCGGGCGGCCGGCCGACGCCGACGACCCGGCGCGCTGGCGGCCAGGCGACCGGCGCTTCACGCTGCCCTCGGCGGCCGGCGCGGGCGAGACCCTGGCGCTGTGGTGGCTGCCGCAGCCCGACCCGAAGGCGCCGGCGCTGCTGTACCTGCACGGCACGCTGCGCAACCTGTACGGCAACCAGCCGAAGATCGACGCCCTGCGCGATGCCGGCTTCGCCGTGCTGGCGGTGGACTACCGCGGCTGGGGCGAGAGCTCGCCGATCGTGCCGACCGAGCAGAGCATCATCGCCGACGCCTGGCAGGCCTGGGGCGAGCTCACGCGCCTGCAGCCCGACCCCGCGCGGCGCGTGGTCTTCGGCCACTCGATGGGCGGCGCGGTCGCGGTGGCGCTCGGCGCCGAACTCCGGCGCGGCCGCGACCTTGCCGCGCTGGCGCTCGAATCGACGTTCACGCGCCTGCCCGACGTCGCCGAGGCCGCCGGCTTCTGGGGTGCGCTCGGCGCGAAGCTGACCACGCTGTCGTTCGACTCGCTGGCGCGCATCGGTCGCGTCGACGCTCCCGTCGCCATGCTGCACGGCGATGCCGACCGCACGGTGCCGGTGCAACTCGGGCGCCGGCTGCGCGACGCCGCACCGCCCGGCACGCGCTGGACCGAAGTCGCCGGCGGCAGCCACAGCCGCCTGCAGAGCGAGTTTCCGGCGTTCTACCGCGACCACTACCGCGCCATCGCGAAGACCCTCACCGAACCTTGAACGGCCCCAGCGCATGACTGCTTTCGTCGACTTCCGCAACGTCTGGCTCGCCTACAACGACGAACTGCTGGCCCAGGGGCACTTCGCCGTCGAGGACATCTCGCTGCAGGTGGGCGAGGGCGAGTTCATCGCCATCGTCGGCCCCAGCGGCTGCGGCAAGAGCACCTTCATGAAGCTGACCACCGGGCTCAAGATGCCCAGCAAGGGCAGCATCACGATCGGCGGTCAGCCGGTGACCGGGCCGCTGAAGATCAGCGGCATGGCCTTCCAGGCGCCCAGCCTGCTGCCCTGGCGCACCACGGTCGACAACGTGCTGCTGCCGCTGGAGATCGTCGAGCCCTACCGCTCCACCTTCAAGAGCAAGCGCAAGGAGTACGAGGCGAAGGCGCGCGCGCTGCTGAAGAGCGTGGGCCTGGCCGGCTACGAGGACAAGTTCCCGTGGCAGCTGTCGGGCGGCATGCAGCAGCGCGCCAGCATCTGCCGCGCGCTCGTGCACGAGCCGAAGATGCTGCTGCTCGACGAACCCTTCGGCGCGCTCGACGCCTTCACGCGCGAGGAGCTCTGGTGCGCGCTGCGCGACCTGCACGCGGCGCAGAAATTCAACGTCATCCTCGTCACGCACGACCTGCGCGAGAGCGTGTTCCTCGCCGACAAGGTCTACGTGATGAGCAAGAGCCCGGGCCGCTTCGTCGTCCAGCGCGACATCGACCTGCCGCGCCCGCGCGACCTGGAAGTGACCTACACGCCCGAGTTCACCGACATCGTGCACGAGCTGCGCGGCCACATCGGCGCCATCCGCAAGACCGGCGTCGTCGTTCCGCAGTAGCCCCGCAATCCATGAAGATCACCAAGTCCTTCGAACGCTGGTCGCCCTTCGTGCTGCTGGCCATCATCCTCGTGCTGTGGCAGCTGCTGGTCATGCTGTTCCGCGTGCCCGACTTCATCTTTCCCAGCCCGTGGCAGATCGGCCAGCAGTTCTTCGAGTTCAGCGGCCCGCTGCTCGAGGCGGCCTGGAAGACCTTCTGGGTCACGATGCTGGGCTTCGGGCTCAGCATCGTCGTCGGCGTGATGCTGGGCTTCCTGATCGGCAGCTCGCGCATGGCCTACACGGCGCTGTACCCGCTGATGGTGGCCTTCAACGCGGTGCCGAAGGCGGCGGTGGTGCCGATCCTCGTCGTGTGGTTCGGCATCGGCCTCGGGCCGGGCATCCTGACCGCGTTCCTGATCTCGTTCTTCCCGATCACGGTGAACATCGCCACCGGCCTGGCGACGCTGGAGCCCGAGCTCGAAGACGTGCTGCGCGTGCTGGGCGCCAAGCGCTGGGACGTGCTGGTGAAGGTGGGCCTGCCGCGCTCGATGCCGTACTTCTACGGCAGCCTGAAGATCGCCATCACGCTGGCCTTCGTCGGCACCGTGCTGGCCGAGATGACCGCCGGCGACAGCGGCATCGGCTACCTGATGCAGACGGCCGGCAGCCAGCAGCGCATGCCGCTGGCCTTTGCCGGCCTGGTGACCATCGGCGCAATGGCGATGGGCATGTACGAGCTTTTCTCGTGGGTCGAGCGGCGCACCACCGGCTGGGCGCACCGCGGCTCGCAGGCGGCGTGAACACCGAACAGATGCTGCGCCACCTGCGCGCCGCCAACGAGGTGGCGCGTGCGGTCATGGCGCGCGGCCGGCACCCTTTCGGCGCCATCCTGGTGGCCGCCGACAGCGAGACCGTGCTGATCGAGCACGGCAACGTCGACAGCGTGAACCACGCCGAGGCCGTGCTGGCGCGCGTCGCCTCGCACCGCTTCGACCCCGCCACGCTGTGGCAGTGCACGCTGGTGACCACCGTCGAGCCCTGCGCCATGTGCGCCGGCACGCAGTACTGGGCGCACATCGGCCGCCTGGTCTACGGCATGAGCGAACGCCGCCTGCTCGAGATCACCGGCAACCACGCCGAGAACCCGACGCTGGACCTGCCGTGCCGCGAGGTCTTCGCGCGCGGCCAGAAACCGATCAGCGTGCACGGCCCGTTCGCCGAGGTCGAGGACGAGATCGCCGCGCTGCACCGGGGCTTCTGGGCAACGCGGTGAGCTGGCACGCGAAGCTCGCGCTGCACTACCGGCGCGACGGCGCGCGCACGACGGCGCACGACCGCCACGAAGGCCCGCTGCGCGTGCTGCAGCGCCTGTACCCGGAAGGCGAGGGCATCTGCCACCACGTGGTGGTGCACCCGCCGGGCGGCGTGGTCGGCGGCGACCGGCTCGACATCGACGCGCGGCTCGACGCCGGCAGCCATGCCGTCGTCACCACGCCGGGTGCGACCCGCTTCTATCGCAGTGCCGGCGAGTGGGCGCACGCTCACGCGCGCCTCGTGCTGGCCGAAGGCGCACGCCTCGAATGGCTACCGCTGGAGACGATCGTGCACCGCGCCGCGCTGGCGTCGAACCGGGTCGACCTCGACCTCGCGCCGGGCGCCGAGGCGATGGGCTGGGACCTGCTCGCGCTGGGCCTGCCGGCGTCGGGCGAGGCCTTCGATGCCGGCTCGTTCGTGCAGCACCTGGAACTGCCGGGCGCCTGGCTCGAACGCGGCCGCATCGACGCTGCCGACACCGCGCTGCTCGACGGCGCCCCCGGCTTCGCCGGCCGGCGCGTGCTGGCCACGCTGTGGTTCGCGGCCGGCCAGCCGCTGGACCCCGCACGCCGCGACGCCCTGCTCGACGCCGCGCGCGCCGAACTCGACGCCGACCCGCTCGCCGCGACCGCCGGCGCCACCGCGCCGCATGGCCGGGTGGTGGTGCTGCGCGTGCTGGCGCAGCGCGTGGAACCCGCCTTCGCGCTGCTGGTGAGGGTGCGCGCCGCCTGGCGGCATGCGGCCTGGGGCCTGGCGGCGCACCCGCCGCGCGTCTGGCGGACCTGATCGCCAGGCTCAGGTCCGCGCGGGCTGCGTTCGGTAACGTCGCAGCCTGCAACTGGGCTGGATACGCCGGTCTGTCTGGGCTATTGTCACAGTTCGACCTGCCGAATGATCGGGGCCAAGCCTTGCCGCCGCCCCGACACCATGCCCACCGACCTGCCCGACTCCGATCCGTCCACGCTCTGGCGCTACAGCGCCTTCGAGCGTGTGGGTGGCACCGCGGCCGACGCGGGCATCGCGCCCAGCGACGGCCGTTCGGTGCTGGCCACCACGCTCGTCGCCGAACTGCGCCAGCTGCAGCAGCGCCACCGGGACGGCGACGTGCTCGAAGTCTTCGCCGCCTGCCTGCGCCAGCGCGAGAACGCGCTGCTGCTGCTGCGCCACCGCGGCATGCTGTGGCCGGTGACGGTGTTCCCGGAGAAGCGCCTGTACCACGTCAAGCGCGACCTGCTGCCCGCGCTGAAGGAAGGCAACGCCGACCTCGAGATCGTCGGCGTCGAGGGGGCCTCGGTCCGGCCGCCGTCGGCCATCGCCGACGACAGCACCGAAGACCCCTCGCACTACCGCCCGCTGCCCGCGCTGCTGTGGGCGCTGGCGGTGGCGGCGCCGCACCCCTTCCTGCTGCCCGAGATCGCCGGCCGCGCGGCGTACCGGCTGACGCCCGACTACCGGCCCGAGCGGGCCGCCGCGGCGGGTGCCCTCGGCCCGGCGCTGCGCCGGCTGCGCACCGAGATCTCGGCGCTGCGCACCATCGCGCGCTGGCCGGGCATGGACCTCGAACGCGCGATGCGCCTCGTCAACGGCGTCTACCTGCAAGGCGGCCTGATGGTGCTGCGCACCCACCCGGCGGCGCGCGACGACGTGCCGCAGGGCAGCGCGCTCGGCAGCTGGTTCCGCCGCTGAGCGCAGCGCCGGGTCAGCCGGCGATCAACGCACGCAATCGCGCGACGACCGCCGCATCGAGCTGCGCGCCGCGGCGCGCCAGCGCGTCCAGCAACGCCGCCGCGGCCTGCGGCGTGCGGTCGTAACCGGGGGCCAGCAGCGCCAGTTCGCCGGCGAGCGCGGGCTGGCGCATCTCGAGCCGGCGTTCGCCGCTGAAGGGGTCCTGGCCGGTCGGGCGGGTGCGCAGCGCGTCCAGCTCGACGAGCCGGTCCAGCGCATGGCCCTGCACGAAGCGCAGCGCCGACAGCTTCTCGCCACGCCGCCAGCGCGCCAGGCCGACGAGCAGGCAGGCCAGCGCCTCGCCGACGATCCAGGTCTCGTCGGTGGTCGGGCGCGGCAGCGGCCGCCGCGGCGTGGCGATGGTGTCGGCCACGCCGTCGCGCTTCCACACCACGCGGCCGGGTGCGAACGGGATCGCGTCAAGCTCCTGCGGCTCGAAGACCGCGAACTCGCAGAACACGCCGTCGGCCATCAGCGCCTTGTGGCCATCGCCGGTGTTGCGGAAGTGCCAGGCCAGCGGGTGCGCCCGCGACAGCCAATCCAGCCGGTCGAGGTAGCGCGCCTTGTGGCCGGGCTCGACGATGGCGAAGAAGTCGAGGTCGGACCAGGCGTCCAGGCGATCGGTCTCCAGCCCGACCGAGCCCAGCCCGACGAGCGCCAGCGCGTGGCCGCTTTCGGCGAGGGCGGCGCCGATGGCGTCGAGCCGGGCGAGCAGCAGCGCGGGCGTGGTCATGCGCGCATTGTCGGCACGGCCGGGGCCGGTGCCAGAATCTTCCGACCTGACTGCCGGTGTGAGCGCATGTCCCTGATCTTCTTCGGCCGCATCGCCGACCTCGGCGCGCACGGCCTGCTCGCGCTGACGCTGGACCACAGCCACTACGCGCCGTTGCCGGCCCACCGCCATGGCCGCTACACCTGGCACGACCCGCAGGGCGGCCGGCATGACCGGATGGCGTTGTGCACGCGAGCGATCGACGCGGCCGCGTTGACGGCGGCACTCGACGCGCAGCGCCAGCGCTTCGGCCGCGCGGTGGCGGCGGTGCGCGGCCGCATCGACTGGGTCGCCGCGCAGGTGGCCGACGACTTTCGCGAGGCACCGTACGCTGTCGGCGCGCTCGACGGCGGCCGCGTGCTTCTGGTGTTCGGCGATGCCGCCGGGCCGAAGCAGCTGCGGGTCGTCGACGTGCCGGCGAACCGCGTACTGTACGAGGAAGCGGTCGACGAGCTGTGCGCGCGCCTGCAGGTCAGGCGGCTGATCGCCGGCCAGCCTTTCGACGCCGTGCTGCACGCCACCGGCGGCCCCTGGGCCGCGATCTGGCTGGGCGACCGCCTGGAACTGCTGCAGCTGCGCGACGGCCGCCTCGAGCGCGCCGCCGTCGACGTGCTGCGCCAGGCCGAGCGATTCGCGCTCACGCCCGAGACCTGGTACTGGCGCGCGACCGACAGCCAGGACGTGCACGTGCTCGCGGCGGCCGATGGCGGGCGCGAAGTCGCCTGCGTCACGTCGCCGCACGCGCGCCGCGGCATCATGGATCTGGCCGGCGCGTCGGCGGTCGGCCGCGCGCTGCTGTCGCACCCCGGCGGCACGATCGAGTGGCTCGACACCGCGGGCCGCAGCGAAGGCGCGCTGCGCCCGTTCCCGGCGCTGGCGCGCAAGGACGCCGTGGGCGGCCAGCTCGCACCCGATGGCCGCCACGTGCTGGCCGGTGCCGACACGCTGGTGCTGGTCGACCTGGAGCGCGGCCGCCAGGCCGAAGTTGCCGATGACCGCTTCTCGTTCGACCACGGCGACCACCGCGTCTTCCACCCCGAGGTGCGCTACCGCAGCGAGACGCGCGCCGGCCTGCACGGGCTGCTGCGCGTGCGCGAGGGCGTGCTGAGCCTCGAGCCCTACGACAGCTTCGACTGGCAGCCGGCCCTGGTGCCGGGCGCGAAGGGACGGCGCAGTGCGACGCCGGACGCCACCGCCTGGGCCGGACTGCGCAAACCCGCGTGGGCGCTGAAGCCGGCCCGCAAGGGCAGCGGCGGCTGGCAGCTCTACGGCGCCCCGCACCTGCACCAGGCCGCCGACTGGCCACGGCACGATGGCCGGCCGATGCTGCTGCTGTGCCAGTTCGACCTCGCCGCCGCGGCCGTCACGCCGCCGCTGCCGACCGAAGGCGCGCTGCTGTTCTTCGTCGCCGCCGATGCCGAATTCGAACCCGCGCTCGACGACAGCTTCAACCCCGCCGCGTGGCGCGTGCTGTGGGTGCCCGCGCTGGCGGCAACGCCGCTGCCGGCTGGCGATGCCGACCTGCCCGCAGCGCAGCCGGTGAAGCTGGCCGCCGACACCGCTGTCTGGCCGCAGCCGGACGCGCCCATCGTGCAGGCCCAGGGCTGGCCGTCGGCGAAGATCGAGAGCTACCGGCAGTTCGTCGACGCCACCCAGCCCGATGGCGCCGGGCCGGGCCACCGCCTCGGCGGCTACCCCACCGTGGTGCAGCACAACGACCTCGAACTCGACGCCGCCCACGCGGCCGGCGACGAAGGCGCACCCGCACGCTGGCGCCTGCTGCTGCAGCTGGACAGCGACGACGTCTTCATGTGGGGCACCGACAGCGGCACGCTGTACTTCATGGTCCACGACGACGACCTCGCGCAACGCGACTTCACGCGCGTCGTCGCGCTGACGCAGGGCGCCTGAGGCGGCCGCGGCGCCCGCGGTCCCGACAGGGCACACTGTCGGTCGAACCAATCCCCTGGAGCCTGCCCCGTGTCCGACGGCCGTGAAGACGAAGCCCCCGCCCGTGCCCCGCTGGAGTACCCGTTCGCCACCGTGCCCGAGCCCGGCAAGCCGGCCGAGGTGGCGCCCGGCGTCTACTGGCTGCGCATGCCGCTGCCCTACCAGCTGAACCACATCAACCTGTGGGCCATCGACGACGGCGCCGGCTGGGCCGTGGTCGACACCGGCACGCGCACCGACGCGGTGGCCGCGACCTGGCGCGAGCTGTTCACGCTGTCGACCGACGCGCGCAAGATCTCGCGCGTCTTCGTCACCCACATGCACCCGGACCACATCGGCATGGCCGGCTGGCTGACACGCAAGTTCGGCGCCCGGCTGTGGATCACGCGGCTCGAATACCTGAACTGCCGCGTGATGGTGAACGACACCGGTCGCGAGGCGCCCGCCGACGCGACCGAGTTCTACCGCCGCGCCGGCTGGGGCGAGGCGGCGATCGAGACCTACCGCACGCGCTTCGGCAACTTCGGCAAGCACATCCACCCGCTGCCCGACAGCTACCGCCGCCTGCACGACGGCGAGGTGATCCGCATCGGCGCGCACGACTGGCACGTCATCGTCGGCAACGGCCACTCGCCCGAGCACGCCTGCCTGCACTGCCCGGCGCTGAAGCTGCTGATCTCCGGCGACCAGGTGCTGCCGCGCATCAGCTCCAACGTGTCGGTCTACCCGCTGGAGCCCGACGCCGACCCGCTGGGCGACTGGACGGCTTCGCTCGACAAGATCGAGCGCCTGGTGCCCGACGACGTGCTCGTGCTGCCGTCGCACAACGAACCCTTCCGCGGCCTGCACCGGCGCATCGAGGCGCTGCGCCGCGGCCAGGAGGTGGCGCTCACGCGGCTGCGCCGCGCGCTTGCCGAGCCGAAGCGCGCGATCGACGTCTTCGGCGCGCTGTTCGCGCGCGCCATCCCCGAGACCGACGTGCCGCTGCTGGGCATGGCCACCGGCGAGAGCCTGGCCAGCCTGAACTGGCTGCTGGCGCGCGGCGAGGCGGTGCGCGAGGCGGGGGCGGACGGAGTGGATCGCTACCGCATGGTGTGACGGCCGGGGCGGGCGGCGCGGCCGCCTTGGCGCCGGCCGCGCGATGGGACAGACCATCGGCGAGCCGTTTCAAGGCGCTCGGTCGTGTGCACTCGATGCGGCGGCGATGCGGCGTGGGCGGCGGTTCGCGGGTTGCAGCCGAACTGCCGGTCGCGGCCACAAGAGGAAGTTCGAAACTGCTGCCAGTGAGCGGTCATTCGCCGAGGAGATCGCCCCTTCAGGCGGTTCTATCGATGCCTCACATTGCAGGCAGGCCACTGGGCGAATCGCTCACTGCGGCTGCAGGATTCGCTCCCATATTTGTCCAACCGCACGGCGTACATTGCTCTTGCTGCGATATGCCACGACAGACACGTCGACGTCCCAGCCGCCGTCGCCAATCGGAACCAGCCCCGCCAGCCGTCCACCCGAGAAGCTGCTATCGGGCAACCACGCGACGCCCATGCCTTGCACCGCAAGCTCGCCAAGCAGGTCTGACATGCCAGCTTCCGCGGCGCGAAATCCGATCAAGCGTTGGCTGTTGCCCTCGACCGCGCTCTCGACAACACGATTGAAGTACGCGCCGGGAGAGTACGACAGGAGCGGAACAGGCTGAACTGCTGTACCAGGCAGGCTGGCTCTGCCCATCTCGACCAGACCGGCAGACGCGTAGGGCCGGACCTTCTCAACACCGATCTCGTGACTGTCGAATCGCGCGACGTCCAAGTGCACGGGATGGGAAGCGTGTTGGTAGCAAACCAGCAGATCAACCGATCCTGCTGTGAAAGCCGACACCGTGTCGTGCACGTTGCCGACTTCAACGGCGCAGCTCAGCGCGGCATCGAAGGACCACCGCCGCCACCATTCCGGGAACCGGGTCGTCGCCATGGCGTAGGGCACTGCCAGCCTGACGTGGTCCCGTGAAGGCTCTCCCGCAATCTCGCTGCGCGCATCCGCAATCTGATTCAGCAACGCCAGGGCGACCACGCGGAATCTTTCGCCCTCGCTCGTCAGCTTAAGCGGAAAGGCGCTGCGATCGATCAGGCCCGCTCCCACCCAATGCTCCAAGCCCTGGATCCGCCGGCTGAAGGCAGCCTGCGACAGGTTGCGGATCTCCGCGGCGCGGGTGAAGTTGCGGACCTCCGCGAGGGTCACGAAGTCCTGAATCCATCGCGTGTCCATGACTCCAACAAGTATGGCGCAGCGTGACCGCGATCGCCATGCGCACAGCGCATGGCGCATGTGCGGGGCACATCGACCCTCATTGCGCCAATCGCATTGGACTCACCGTGCGCCATTGCAGATCATCGCCGGACCACTGCAAGGGGTCGATGTGGACACGAGTTTGAGAGAAGCAGCGCGCGAGTTCCTGATTCGCTACGGCGGCGACACGTTCCCGAATTTGTTCCGCAGCGCCAGAGGCAGCGTCGTTGTCGACGACACCGGCCGCGAGATCCTCGACTTCACGTCGGGCCAGATGTGCGCCACGATCGGTCACAACCACCCGGCCATCGTGCGTGCAGTACATGAGGCGGGCGAGAAGGCATATCACATGTTCAGCGGGATGATCCCCGAGGTCGTCGCGCAACTGGCCCGCACGATGGCCCAGGACTGGATGCCTGCGGGCCTGACCAAGTCCATCTTCATCAACACGGGCTCCGAGAGCAACGAAGTCGCGCTGCGGATGGCCAAGATGTACACCGGCGGCTTCGAAGTGCTTGCCGTGGGCGGCTCGTGGCACGGCGTCACCGGCGGCGTGAGCGCAACGTCCTTTGCGAGCGACCGCAAGGGCTACGGGGTGCATGTGCCGGGCGTGTACGTCATGCCGGAGCCGAACACCTATCGACCGTACATCAAGGGGCTGGAAGGCGAGGCTTCCGCCCTGGCCTGCCTGGAAATCGGTCTCAAGATGTACGACATGGCCAGCACCGGTCGGCGAGCGGCCATCATCATCGAGCCGGTGATCAGCGCCGGCGGCGTTCTCGTGCCACCGGCGTCGTACATGCGGACCCTGCGCAAGGCAGCGGACGACCGCGGAATGCTGCTGATCTTCGACGAGGCGCAGACGGCGTTCGGCCGCATCGCCGAGCGCCACGCCTCCGACTTCTTCGGCGTGGTGCCCGACATCATGACGGTGTCCAAGACCATGGGTGGAGGCTTACCGCTGGCTGCGACGGTGACGACACCGCGCATCGAAGCGGACGTGCACGCGAAGGGATTCACGTACTACACGAGCCACGTTTCCGATCCCCTGCCTGCCATGGTGGGTTTGGCCGTGCTGGAAACCATCCGCAAGGAGCACCTCCTGGAGCGTGCTCGGACTACGGGCGCGTACATGCGGCAGCGCTTTCTCGAACTGCAGAGCCGTTACGAACAGATCGGCGATGTGCGGGGTCTTGGGATGCTGCTCGGGGTGGAACTTGTCAAGGACCGCGAGAGCCGCGAGCCGTACCACCAGCTTGGGGCACTGACGACGCAGAAGTGCTTCCAGCTGGGGTTGAGCATGAACATCCGCCGTCGTCCGGAGCGCGGGTCCGTGTGGCGCATCGCGCCACCGCTCACGACGACCCACGACGAAATCGACCGGGGCATCGAAATCCTCGACCGCGCATTGCGCGAAAGCCTGGACGAGATCGCGCGCAGCCATGCAGCCGCATCCGCGGCGCACAACGTTCTGTCGGCCTGACGAGGTGGAATCCAAAATGATCACTAGACACTTCCTTGTTCTCACGCTGGTGGCTGCCTGCAGCACGCACGCCGTTGCCCAGGCAAACGACACTCTGGCAAAGGCACGGGCCTCCAACTTGATCACCATGGGTGTGCGGGAGTCATCCGCCCCCCTGTCCTACCTGCTCGGCGACAGCAAGTACGTCGGCTACCACGTGGCGCTGTGCGAGCGAATTCTCTCGAGCCTACTGCCGAACGTGCGGATCCAGTACCAGCCGGTGACCTCGCAGAACAGGATTCCGCTCGTTCAGAACGGCACCGTCGACATCGAATGCGGCTCGACGAGCAACACCGCGGCACGCAAGCAGCAGGTCGCCTTCGCACTCACGACGTACATCACCGAAGCCAGATTTGCGGTTAAGACGGTCTCCGGCATCGACAGGGCGGAGCAACTGCGGGGCAAGACGATCGTGACCACGACGGGGACCACGCTCGTACAACGTTTGCGCAAGCTCGAACGTCAAGGACTCACGTTCAATCTGCTGTACGGCAAGGACCACTCAGACAGCTTCCTGGCGTTGGAGAGCGGTCGAGCCGATGCGTTTGCGATGGACGACAACACGCTCGCGGGAAACATCGCGAACTCAAAGACCCCGAAGGAATACCGGATCGTGGGTGATCCTCTCGGGGTCGAGCCCATCGCCATCATGCTGCGCAAGGACGACCCTGCGTTCAAGGCGGCAGTCGACGGGGAGATCCGCAAGCTCATGGCCAACGGCGAGCTCGAAAGGCTGTACGACAAGTGGTTCATGCAGCCCATCGCGCCCACTGGAGCGGTGATCGGGATCCCCTTCCCGCAAACGCTGAAGGGTGCGTTCCAGAAGCCAAACGACAATCCCGCCGAAGCCTATGAAAAGGAATGAGGGGGAGGACTGCGCTGCGCTCAGTGGAACGAACTGCCGTCGCACCTGGTTCGGCAGTGATCGGCCGCTTTGGATGGCTGTCAGGTGACTGCTCAGGGTCGAGGCTGTGTGAGAACACGCTGGATGAGGCATCAGGATGGCCTATCGCAGCGACGGCGGCGCTCGCGCAGCGCGTTGCGTTCTGAGCAATGGGCTTGCGCCCTACGCCTTCATCGCTGTCATCAGTGGCCGGGCGCCGAGGATCTTGATCGTCCGCTTCAAGTTGTAGGCCAGAACCTGCAAGCTCATCTCGGTTCGCACCCGCGGCAGCGTCCTGGTCAGGAAGTGACTCGGC
>CAUJHQ010000141.1 GCA_963204815.1 Pseudomonadota bacterium
CACGCACCTGCTCGTGCCGGTCGACGGCACCGAACTTTCCGAGCGCGCGGCCCAGGCCGGCATCGAGCTCGCCCGCAAGCTCGGCGCCAAGATGACGGCCTTCGTCGCCGAGCCGCTGCCGCCGCTGCCGAACATGGGCACGAACCCGCAGGTCTACGCGCGTGACGCCGACGCCCACCTCGCCCGCACCGAGCAGCACGCGCGCGAGGTGCTCGACCGCATCGGCAGCCAGGCCAAGGAGGCCGGCGTCTCCTACGACGGCAAGTTCCAGCGCAGCGACAGCGTCGACGACTCCATCGTCGCCGCCGCCAAGGAATTCGGCTGCGACCTCATCGTCATGGCCACGCACGGCCGGGGCGCCTTCGGCGAGCTGCTGTTCGGCTCGCACACGAAGAACGTGCTCGCCAAGAGCCAGCTGCCGCTGCTCGTCCTCCGCTGACCACCCCAGGGTCTTCGTGACCGGCAGCGCGCCCGGCCCACGAGGACCGGACCCACCGCCATGACCACGAAGACCACCGACAAGTCCACCAAGACCGAACTGCCGGCGCAGCCGATCAGCGCCGAGGTGCTGATCGAGAAATACGCCAAGGGCGACGAGACCAGCATCGCCGCCGTGCACGCCCGCGTGGCGCGCGCGCTCGCGCAGTCCGAGGCGCCGGCCAAGCGCCGCCACTGGGAGGCGCGCTTCGCCGAGGCGCTGGCCGCCGGCTTCGTGCCGGCCGGGCGCATCCAGTCGGCGGCCGGCACCGACCTGTCGGCCACGCTCATCAACTGCTTCGTGCAGCCGGTGGGCGACTCGATCGCCCAGCTCGAGGACGGCCACCCCGGCATCTACACCGCCCTCACCGAGGCCGCCGAGACCATGCGCCGCGGCGGTGGCGTGGGCTACGACTTCAGCCGCATCCGCCCGCGCGGCGCCTGGGTCGCCAGCACGCAGAGCAGCGCCTCCGGGCCGGTGAGCTACATGCGCGTGTTCGACCGCAGCTGCGAGACGGTGGAGAGCGCCGGCTCGCGTCGCGGTGCCCAGATGGGCGTGCTGCGCTGCGACCACCCCGACGTGGAGGAGTTCATCCACGCCAAGGACAGCGGCGACCTGAAGAACTTCAACATCTCGGTCGGCATCACCGACGCCTTCATGCAGGCCGTGGTCGACGACACCGAGACCGAGCTCGTGCACCGCGCCGAGCCGAGCGCCGCCCACAAGGCGGCCGGCGCCTACCAGCGTGGCGACGGCCAGTGGGTCTACCGCTGCGTGCGCGCGCGCGAGCTCTGGGACCAGGTCATGCGGTCCACCTACGACCATGCCGAGCCCGGCGTGCTCTTCATCGACACCATCAACCGCGAGAACAACCTCGCCTACTGCGAGACGATCGCCAGCTCGAACCCCTGCGCCGAGCAGCCGCTGCCGCCCTACGGCTGCTGCTGCCTGGGTTCGATCGACCTCACGCGTTTCGTGCGGGACGCCTTCGAGCCCGGCGCGCGCTTCGACGAGGAGGCCTTCGCGCGCGTCTCGCAGGTGGCGGTGCGCATGCTCGACAACGTGCTGGACATCACCGTCTGGCCGCTGCCGCAGCAGCAGGAGGAGGCGCGCCGCAAGCGCCGCGTGGGCCTGGGCTTCACCGGCCTGGGCGACGCGCTGGTGATGCTGGGCCTGCGCTACGACACCGACGCCGCGCGTGCGATGGCGTCGCGCATCTCCGAAGTGATGCGCGACGCGGCCTACGAGGCCAGCGTGGAGCTGGCGCGCGAGCGCGGCGCCTTCCCGCTCTTCAATGCCGACCTGCTGCTCACCGGCAGCGGCTTCGCGTCGCGCCTGCCCGTCGCGCTGCGCGAGAAGATCCGCGCCCACGGCCTGCGCAACAGCCACCTGCTGTCGATCGCGCCCACCGGCACCATCAGCCTGGCCTTCGCCGACAACGCCAGCAACGGCATCGAGCCGGCCTTCAGCTGGACCTATTCGCGCAAGAAGCGGCTGGCCGACGGCGGCACCAAGGAATACGCCGTCGAGGACCATGCCTGGCGCCTGTACCGCCACCTGAAGGGTGCCGACGCGCCGCTCACGCCGGCCTTCGTCACCGCACTGGAGATGAGCGCGACGGCGCACGCCGCGATGGTCGCGGCGGTGGCCCCGTACATCGACAGCGCGATCAGCAAGACTGTCAACGTGCCGGCCGACTATCCCTACGCCGACTTCCAGGACCTGTACCTGCAGGCCTGGAAGAGCGGGCTGAAAGGCCTGGCCACGTACCGGCCGAACGCGATCCTCGGCTCCGTGCTCAGCGTGACGCCGGAGGCGGCCGCGCCGATGAAGATCGAGGACACCGCCAATCGCCGTCTGGCGCTGGAGAAGCTGCCGGCGCCGGTGCTCGCCAGCCTGCGCTGGCCCGGCCGTCCCGAACTGCCCGGCGGCAACCCGGCCTGGACCTTCATGGTTCACCACCCGTTCGGCGATTTCGCGCTCTTCGTCGGCGAAGAAGGCACGCCGCCGCGCCCGTTCGAGGTCTGGGTGAACGGCGCCGAGCAGCCGCGCGGCCTGGGCGCGCTGGCGAAGTCGCTGTCGATGGACCTGCGCGCGAACGACGCCGCCTGGCTGCGCCTGAAGCTCGACGCGCTGGCCACGGTGGCCGAGGAGCGTGCCTTCGAGATGCCGTTCCCGCCGGCCGGCGAGAAGCGGCCGTTCCCGGGCGTCGTCGCCGCGGTGGCGGCCGTGATCCGCTGGCGCTGCGAGCAGCTGGGCGTCTGGACGACGGCCGGCCACACGCCCGTCATCGACGCCATGTTCAGCCGCGACGAGCCGAAGACCGGCACCTCGGGCACGCTGTCCTGGGCCGTCGACATCGACAACCCGGCCAGCGGCGAGGCCTTCACGCTGACGCTGAAGGAAGTGACGCTGCCCACCGCCAGCGGCGGTACGCGGCCGTGCGCCGTGGGTTTCTCGGGCAACTACCCGAAGGCGCTGGACGGCCTGGCGCGCGTGCTCTCGCTGGACATGCGCGTCATCGACCCGGCCTGGATCGGCATGAAGCTGCGCAAGCTGCTGAACTACGCCGAGCCGCTGGGCCACTTCATGGCCTTCGTGCCGGACGAGAAGCGCCAGCAGACCTGGCCGTCGACGGTGGCCTACGTGGCGCGCCTCATCATCCACCGCTACGCCATGCTGGGCGTGCTGGACGAGCAGGGCTTCCCGCTGCAACGCATGGGCGTGCTCGACGCGCCGGCCGAGCCCGGCAAGGCGGCACCGATGGCCGGCAAGCCCTGCCCGGAATGCGGCAACGCCACGCTGATCCATAAGGACGGGTGCGACTTCTGCACCAGCTGCGGCTTCGTCGGGCAGTGCGGGTAGGCGCGTACGCGCCAGCGCTCAGTTCGACCTGAAGGCGTTGAGCAGCCAGCCCAAACGGCCGGCCAGGCCGCGGGGCGGCGCGCCCTGCAAGGTGGCGCGCACCGGCGGCGCTTCCAGTGGTGGCGGCGCGGGCCGCGGGGCGGCGGGCTTCGACGGCTGGCTGCCATCGGCGAAGCGGCCACTCACGCCCACGGCGGTGGGCTTGGCGTTGACGCGCGATTCGAGTTCGGCGCGCGCGGCGTCCGCCCAGGCGGCCTGCAGCCAGTCGGTGACGGGCTGCCACTGCGCCAGGTCGGCCTCGTTCCTGGCCGCCGGCAGGTCGAAGATCGTCAGGCCCTGCTCGATGCAGCGCACGTAGCCTTGCGTTGCACGCACGCCGGCCACCCAGCGCAGGCCGTGGGCGGTGGCCCAGGCCTGCAGCGTCTGTTCGGCCTTGGTGCGGGCGTCCAGGCGCATGCCGACGAGGCCCACCTTGCAGCGGCCGCTGGCCACCCGCGGCAGCGTCATCAGTTCGGCATGGCATTCGGCGGCCGACTCGCGGTCGAAGACGGAATCGCACAGCGGCATCAGGATCGCATCGGCCTGCATCACGAGGCGGGCGAGGTCGGGGCCGCCGAGGCCGCCCGGCGTGTCCAGCACGACGTGGTTCACGCCGGCCGGCGGGCGCAGCACGCTGCGGCCGTCGAGCGCCCAGCCGGCAATCTCGGCGCCTTGCGCCAGCGGCTGCACGGCGCGCCGACGCAACCAGCTCAAGGCCGACTGCTGGCGGTCGACATCCCCCAGCATGACCTTGCGTTCGTTGCGCGCGCACCACGCTGCCAGGTGCGTGGCCAAGGTGCTCTTGCCACTGCCCCCTTTGCGATTGATGACGGCGACGACGGGCATCCTGGGCGCGGTCGGCAGGGCTGACGGGTTGGGATCTCGATTACATCACTGTTGCGGCGACGCACCGGAAGCCGGAGCGGCGACCCATACTGCCTGTAACAGAATTCCTGGATCGCTGGAATTGAAGGCGATTTGCACGCCAGTCCTCAAGATTGCCGAGCAGCTGCCGAAGATGACGCTGAGGCCTCCCGGCCGGCAACAGAGGTGAAGGTCATGGATACGGTGCAAGCAACGAGCCGCGTGACGGCGGCGAACCACGCCGACGCAAGGCCGCTCGTCGCCGCCCAGCGCCGCCACCACGACGACGACAAGCGCGAAGCGGCGCAGGCCGAAGGCCAGCACGGCAGCGTTCGGCGTGCCGTCGTCGAGGCGCTGCAGGCCAGCGGCCTCGAGCTCCCGAAGTCGAACCTGGCCGACCCGACGGCGCAGCCGGACGACTCGCCGGTGCCGGCCACCGCCGCGCTGCGCGAAGACCTGCACGGCTTCATGCACGAACTGCACGAGGCGGTGAAGACCGCCGGCCGCCCCGAGGGCGAGGACGGCGAGTCGGCCGAGGGCAACGGCGCCAACCGCCGTTCATTCGCCGACGGCCTGGGCGCGCTGGTCTCCGAGGTTTCCGGCGGCGAAGCGCCGGCCGGCCTGCAGAGCGCCTTCGAGCGCATCCTCGGCGATGTCGGCGGCAGCCAGGCGTCCACGCTGATCGGCTTCCTGAACAAGCTGCAGGCGCTGCTCGGCTACGGCGGCCAGGAAGCGCTGACGCCGGCCGCCACCGGCAACCTGGTCAGCTTCAAGGCCTGACGCGCCCGCGTCACGCCGGCCGCGCGCGGCGCTTGCCGCGCCCGGGCACCGGTGCGAGCATGGCATCCCCAACTGAGGAGGATGCCCCCATGGCCAAGCCGATGATCGACCCCGACGCGCTCGTCTCGATGTTCGAGAGCGCCACCGCGCAGCAGGGCGCCCAGCTCAAGAAGGCGGCTGCCGACGCGACGCTGGCGGCGCTGCAGGGGCGCGAGCTGACGCTGAAGAACATCCGCGCGGCGCTGAAGTCGGTTTCCGAGGCGGCCAGCGCGGGCGCGGCGAAGAACATCAGCGCCGGCGTCGACCCGCAGGCGTTGCTGGACAACGCCGTTGCCGGCATGGACGCCGCGCTGCTGAAGGCGGTGGAGGCGAACCGCGTCGCCCTCGGCCAGCTGGCGGCGCAGGGCGCCGACCTGCGCGAGAAGCACCTGAAGAAGGCGATCGACGACCTCGACAAGTTCGAGGACACGATGTTCGCCGCCCTCAAGAAGACCGCCGAAGGCGCCGGCGCGCCGCTCGCCGGCGCTTGGGGCCAGGTGCTCGAGAAGATGCAGGCCGGCGGCACGCTGTCGGGCGCGAAGGCGTCGAGCACGGCCGAGCAGTTCACCGAGCAGATGCAGACGGCCATGAAGACCTCGCGCGCCGCCGGTCTGCGCGCCGCCCAGGCGCTGGCCGAAAGCTACACCGCGATGGTGAGCGGCGTGCTGATCGGCATGAGCGACGCGCTGCAGTCGCAGGCGAAGAAGAAGTAGCACCGCCTGCGCTATCGTGCCCGCATGGCGGACGCGAACTTCTCCTTCTTCTGGCACGACTACGAGACCTTCGGCCGCGTGCCGCGGCGTGACCGCCCGGCGCAGTTCGCCGGCGTGCGCACCGACGCCGACCTCAACGAGATCGGCGAGCCGGCGATGTGGTTCTGCCAGCCCGCGCCCGACACGCTGCCCGACCCTGAAAGCTGCCTGCTGACCGGCATCCTGCCGCAGCAGGCGCTTGCCCAGGGCGTGCCCGAGCACGCGTTCGCGGCGCGCATCCTCGCCGAGCTGGGCGCGCCGGGCACGGTGGGCGCCGGCTACAACAGCATCCGCTTCGACGACGAGGTCACGCGCTTCCTGTTCTGGCGCAACCTGATCGACCCCTACGCACGCGAGTGGCAGAACGGCTGCGGCCGCTGGGACCTGCTGGACGCCGTGCGCTGCACCTGGGCGCTGCGGCCCGAGGGCATCGAATGGCCGCTGCACACCAGCGGCGACCTGGCCGGCCGGCCGTCGTTTAAGCTCGAGCACCTGACGGCCGCCAACGGCCTCGCACACGAGGCGGCGCACGACGCGCTGTCCGACGTGCGCGCCACCGTCGCGCTGGCGCGGCTGATCCGGCAGCGCCAGCCGCGGCTGTGGGACTTCTGCCTGAAGCTGCGCCACAAGGACGCGGTGCGCGCCGAGATGGGCGTGAACCGGCCCTTCATCCACCTGTCGGGCATGTACCCGGTGGAGCGCGGCTGCATGGCCCTGGTGTGGCCGCTCGCGCCGCACCCGACGAACAAGAACGAGGTCATCGTGTGGGACCTGTCCGCCGACCCCGCCGAACTCGCCGGGCTCGACGCCGAGACGGCGCGCCGCCGCCTCTACACGCGCGCAGCCGAACTGCCCGAGGGCGAGGCGCGGCTGCCGATCAAGACCATTCACGTCAACAAGTCGCCGGTCGTCATCGGCAACCTGAAGACGCTGGGGCCGGCGCGCGAGCGCTGGGGACTCGACCTCGACGGCGCGCTGCGCCACGCCGAGACCGCGGCCGCCTTCGGACGTTCGCTCGACGGCCTGTGGGCCGAGGTCTTCGCGCGGCCGCCGGCGGCCGAGGCGCCCGACGTCGACGAAGACCTCTACGGCGGCTTCGTCGGCAACGAAGACCGGCGCCGCCTGGAGCGCCTGCGCGCGCTGCCGCCGGAGCGGCTGGCCGAGCGCACGATCGCCTTCGACGACGCGCGCCTGGAGGAGCTGCTGTTCCGCTACCGCGCGCGCAACTTCCCGGCCACGTTGGCGGGCGCCGACGCCGAGCGCTGGGCGCGCCACTGCCGCGAACGGCTGTTCGGCGGCGCCGGTGGCACGCTGACGCTGGCGGCGTTCTTCGAGCGCATCGACGCCCTCGCCGAGAGCGCCGACGAGCGCGGCCAGGCGATCCTGGAATCGCTTTACGACTACGCGGAGAGCATCGCGCCCGAGGACGCCTGATCAGGCCGAGGCCGGCTGCGCGCGCCGGCGCCGGCGCACCAGCCCTTCCCACTGGCAGGCGAAGTGGTGGCAGCGGTAGCGGCGCAGCGGCAGCACCAGGCTGGCCACGCGGTCGATGACGCGCCGCCGGATACGTTCCATCGGGCCGTTGCAGCGAGGGCAGGCCGGCGTGGCCAGCAGGCGGTCGGGGTCGGTGGTGGAGCGGCGGTAGGCGTTCACGTCGTCCTCGAAGGTCACGGGGCAGGCACGGTCACGGCGACCGCGCGGGCCTAGACCCGGCGCCGGCCGCGGAGTTCCGCGACCGCGCCGATCGGCTGCGCCCTTCAGCCGGCGGCGTGCCGGAGCAGCCGTTCGTAGGCCGGCCGGCAGGCGTCGGCGGCGCGCGCCGCGTCGCCGGCGAGCGCCACCTCGCGGGCGCGCGGCGGCTCGAAGCCGGTGGACTGCCAGACCGCGTGGTACCAGTGCGGCGCCCAGACGCCGTCGCTCGCGCGCGGCCCCGCCGGCCAGGCCAGCATGCGATCGGTGAAGGGCACGCCGAGCACGCCGCACACACGCTCGAGCTGGCCGCGCGGGTCGTGCAGGAAGCGCTCGGCGTCGATCACCGGCGGCGCCCGGCCCAGGCGGTCGGCGACCTCGTCGAACAGGCGTGCCTGCTGCAGCAGGCCGATGTCGTCGGCCACCACGCTGGCGCGCGACTTCACGTAGCTCGCCACCACGAGCGCCGGGTCGCGGATCAGGAACAGGTTGCGCAGCCCGTGCACCCAGGCGGTGTCCATGCCGGGCAGCAGGTGGTGCGTCATGTGCTTCTGGTACCAGACGGCGCGGCGGTCGGGCACCGGGCCGCACAGCGCGGCGACGACGCGCCGCCAGTCGGTGTCCTGCGAGGCGATGACCGCGTCGCGCGCCGGGTGGTCGAGCCCGGTCTCGGCGAGGTAGTGCGCGTACAGGGGCTCGTCGCTGACCGTGCAGTCGCCGCGGTTCTCCCAGGCCCGCATCATCGCCGTGCTGATGTTGCGCGGGCCGCTCCAGGCGGCGATGGTGACTGGGGCGCCGGCGGCGTGCTGGAAGTCCTGGAGGCGCGGCTGCATCGCGGCAGTCTATCGTCGTGCCATGACGACGAACCTGCGCCACGAAGCCGACAGCCGCTACGCCTGGCTGCGCCTGGCGGTGACGATGGCGCTGATGACGGTCGGCTCGGCCGGCATGTACGTGGTGGCGGTCGTGCTGCCGGCGGTGCAGGCCGAGTTCGGCGTCGCGCGCGCCGACGCGTCGCTGCCGTACACGCTGCTGATGGTCGGCTTTGGCATCGGCGGCATGCTGATGGGCCGGCTGGCCGACCGTTTCGGCGTCATGGTGCCGGTGCTGATCGGCGCCGGCGGGCTCGGGCTGGGCTTCGTGGCCGCGGGCGCGTCGGGCGGCATCGGCGGCTTCGCGCTCGCGCATGGCGTGCTGATCGGCCTGCTCGGCAGCAGCGCCACCTTCGCGCCGCTGGTCGCCGACACCTCGCTGTGGTTCGTGCGCCGGCGCGGCATCGCGGTGGCGCTGTGCGCCAGCGGCAACTACGTGGCCGGCGCGATCTGGCCGCCGGTGGTGCAGCACTTCGTCGAGACGTCCGGCTGGCGCGCCACCTACATCGGCCTGGGCCTCTTCTGCGCGCTGACGATGCCGCTGCTGGCGCTGCTGCTGCGCCCGCGCCCGCCGGCGGCGGTGGCCGGCGGCGCCCGCCATTCGACGGTGGTGGCGTCGACGCGCCCCTTCGGGCTGCCGATGAACCAGGCGCAGGCGCTGCTGTGCGTGGCCGGCGTCGCCTGCTGCGTGGCGATGTCGATGCCGCAGGTGCACATCGTCGCCTACTGCGGCGACCTCGGCTACGGCGCGGCGCGCGGCGCCGAGATGATGTCGCTGATGCTGGCCTGCGGCATCGTCAGCCGGCTCGTATCGGGCGCCATCTGCGACCGCATCGGCGGCCTGCACACGCTGCTGCTGGGCTCGGTGCTGCAGACGGTGGCGCTGCTGCTCTTCCTGCCTTTCGACAGCCTGGCCTCGCTGTACGTGATCTCGGCGCTGTTCGGGCTGTTCCAGGGCGGCATCGTGCCCAGCTACGCGATCATCGTGCGCGAGCACTTCCCGCCCGCCGAGGCCGGCACGCGCGTCGGCGCGGTGCTGATGTGCACGCTGTTCGGCATGGCGCTGGGCGGCTGGATGTCGGGCTGGGTGTTCGACCTCACCGGCTCGTACCGCGCCGCCTTTGTCAACGGCGTCGCCTGGAACCTCGTGAACCTGGCGATCGTCGTTGCCCTGATCAGCTTGTACCGGCGGCGGCTGCGGCTGCCTGCGCCTCCAGCTGGCGGCGCAGGTCGTCCGGCAGCCTGAGCTGGCGCGCCAGTTCGTCGAGGTACAGGCGCTCCATCGTGCTCGTCTCGTCGACGACGAGCAGGCTCGCGAGGTAGACCTCGGAGGCCTGCTCGGGCGCGCCGGCGGCTTCGCGTGCGACGTCCGCCGGGTCGAGCGGGCGGCGCAGCTCGGTTTCCAGCCATTGGCGCGTGGCGGTGTCGGCCTCCAGGCGCGTGAAGGCTTCCTCGACCTTGGCGCGCTCGGCGTCGTCGAGGTGGCCGTCGGCCTTGGCGGCGGCGACCATCGCCTTCAGCAGCCGGCGGCTGCGCTGTTCGGCCTCGGGGGCCGGCAGCGCCTGCGGCGGCGCGGCCGGCGTGGGCGCGGCGGCGCCCGGGGCGCGTTGCTGCTGCTGCCAGCTGTCGTAGGCCTTGTAGGCCAGCACGCCCAGCGCGGCCAGGCTGCCGTACTTCAGCGCCTTGCCGCCGAGGCGCCGGCCGCTCTGCGTGCCCACCAGCAGGCCGAGCAGGCCGCCGGTGGCGGCGCCCTTGCCGAAGCTGCCCCAGTCGGTGCTGCGCTTCGGGTCCAGCGTCTGCTGGGCCGACTTCAGCAGCTGTTCGAGCATCGATTGAGCGCTCATGCGGGAGATCCTTTCGAGACAGATCAGAAGAGCAGGGCGGCGATGAACACGCCGATCATCATGAAGGCGATCACCACCTTCGCCAGCATGCCGGCCATGATGCCCAGCCACGTGGCGACGCCGACGTGCAGGGCCTTTGCCTCGTCACGCCGTGCCAGGTATTCGCCCACCGCGGCGCCGACCAGCGGCATGAACAGCACGCCGACCAGCCCCATGAAGAGGCCGACGACGGTGCCGATGGCAGCCCCGGCGATCGCGAGACGGCTCGCGCCGGCCTTCTGCGCGCCCAGCAGGCCGGCCACGTAGTCGAGCACCCAGGCCAGCACGGCGAGCACGCCGACGACGGTGAGCGGCACCCAGCCCACCTGCTGGAAGCCGTCGATCCAGGCGCCCAGCACGATGCCGGCCAGCACCAGCAGGGTGCCCGGCAGCGCCGGCAGCACGGTGCCGGCGACGCCGGTGGCGATCAGCGCGACGGCCAGAACCCAGAGCAGCGTGGCGGTCAAGTCGACCCTTTCGTGCCGGAAGCCGGCGCCGCCATGAGATGGAGATCTTTCGCCGCGCTTCAAGGGCCGCGCGCGGCGCCGGGCTGTTGGCACAATGGGCGCCATGCAAGACGTCCCCACCCTGGTCACGGACCCCGTCTCGAAGATCCACCTGATCGGTGGCGAGAAGGGCGGTGTCGGCAAGTCGATGGTGTCGCGGCTGCTCGCGCAGTACTTCATCGACCACGAGCTGCCGTTCACCGGCTACGACACCGACCGCTCGCACGGCTCGCTGATGCGCTTCTATGCCGATCACGCGAGCCCGGTGCTCGTCGAACGCTTCGAGGCGCTGGACCGTGTCGTCGAGAGCGCGGTCGAGCGCCCGGGCAGCCGCGTGCTCGTCGACCTGGCGGCGCAGACGCACGACCCGCTCGTCAAGTGGATGGACGAGTCCGGCGTGCTCGACATGGCCGACCTGTCCGGCATCTCGATCCACTACTGGCACGTGATGGACAACGGCCGCGATTCGGTCGACCTGCTGACGCGCCTGCTCGACCGCTTCGGCCAGCGCGTGCACTACGTGCTCGTGAAGAACCAGCTGCGCGGCGACGACTTCGGCCAGCTCGAGCGTTCCGGCCAGCTCGAGCGTGCACGCGGCCTCGGCGCTCACGTCGTCGAGGTGCGCCGCCTGCACGAGGCGGTGATGCAGAAGATCGACGCCCGCAATGCCAGCTTCTGGGCGGCGAAGAACGTCACCACGATCGACGGCCCGGGCCTGGGCATGATGGAGCGCCAGCGCCTGAAGCTGTGGTTGTCGCACGCCTACGCCGAGCTCGCCACCGTCGAGCCCTGACGCGCGCCGCCGGCCGCCGCGGGGCGGCCGAATAGAATGGTTGGACAACCTCCGAAGCGGCCCGGCCGCGGCCCTGCCGCGCCGCGCATGCCGCCCTTGCGCGCCATGTCCTCACCGTCCGAACTGCCCCCCGACCCCGCCGCTGCCGACGAAAAGACCGTCGTGCCGCTGGCCATCGAGGACTGGCTCACCGTCGCCGTGATGGCGTTGCTGGCGCTGATCACGTTCGCCAACGTGCTGGTGCGCTACTTCACCAACCAGTCGTTCGCCTGGACCGAGGAGTTCTCGGTCTTCCTGATGATCGTGCTGGCACTCGTCGCCGGCTCGGCCTCGGTGGCGCGCAACCGGCAGATCCGCATCGAGTACTTCGCCGACAGCGGCCCCGCGTCGCGCCAGCGCGCGCTCGCGCGCTTCGGCGCCTTCATGGTGTTCCTGCTGTTCGCGCTGATGGCGGTGCTGAGCTCGCGCATCGTCTGGGACCACGTCAAGTACGACGAGACCTCGCCCGGCATCGGCGTGCCGATGTGGTGGTACTCGATCTGGCTGCCGGTGATGTCGGTCGCCATCGCCGGCCGCGCGCTCGGGCTCTTCGTGCGCCGGGGGCGCCGCGCATGATCGGCACGCTGCTGTTCGTCGCCTTCCTGTCGCTGATGCTGCTGGGCGTGCCCATCGGCGCGGCGCTCGGCCTCGCCGGCGCGGCGGCGATCGCACTCGCCAACCGCGACACGCAGTGGTTCGGCCTGCTCGCGGTGCCGCAGAACTTCTTCGCCGGGCTGGGCAAGTACCCGCTGCTGGCGATCCCGATGTTCGTGCTGGTGGGCTCGATCTTCGACCGCTCCGGCGTCGCGCTGCGGCTCGTCAACTTCGCCATCTCCATCGTCGGCCGCGGCCCCGGCATGCTGCCGCTGGTGGCGATCGTGGTCGCGATGTTCCTCGGCGGCATCTCGGGCTCGGGTCCGGCGAACGCGGCCGCGGTGGGCGGCGTGATGATCGCGGCGATGGCGCGTGCCGGCTACCCGGCCGCGTTCTCGGCCAGCGTGGTGGGCGCGGCGGCGGCCACCGACATCCTGATCCCGCCGTCGGTGGCCTTCATCGTCTATTCGGTGCTGGTGTCCGGCGCCTCGGTGCCGGCGCTGTTCGCGGCCGGCATGATTCCCGGCGTGCTGGCCGGCATCGCGCTCATCGTGCCCACCGTGTGGCTGGCGCGCAAGCACGGCATGGGGCAGCTCGAGTCATCGCTGCCGCGGCCGCCGTTCTGGGGCAGCCTGCGCGACGCCACCTGGGGCCTGTTCGCGCCGGTGCTGATCCTGGGCGGCATGCGCGCGGGCTGGTTCACGCCCACCGAGGCGGCCGTCGTCGCGGTGTTCTACGGCCTCTTCGTCGGCATGTTCATTCACCGCACGATCGTGCTGCGCGACCTGTTCCCGATCCTGCGCGAATCGGGCGAGCTGTCGGCGGTCATCCTGCTGGTGGTGGCGCTGGCGGGCATCTTCGCCTATTCGCTGTCGACGCTGGGGCTGATCGACCCGGTGACGAACGCGATCGTCCATTCGGGGCTCGGCGAGTACGGCGTGCTGTCGCTGCTGATCCTGATGCTGATCGTCGTCGGCATGTTCCTCGACGGCGTCTCGATCTTCCTGATCTTCGTGCCGATGCTGATGCCGATCGTGAACCACTACAAGTGGGACCCGGTCTGGTTCGGCGTGCTGCTCACCCTGAAGGTGGCGCTCGGCCAGTTCACGCCGCCGCTGGCGGTGAACCTGATGGTGTCGTGCCGCATCGCCGGCGTGCGCATGGAAGAGACCGTGCGCTGGGTCGGCTGGATGCTGTTCGCGATGTTCCTGGTGATGGTGGCGGTGATCGCCTTTCCGGAGCTGGCGCTGTGGTTGCCGCGCCAGCTGGGTTACTGAGTGTTCCGAGATTCCAACGTGGAGAGTGACGCAATGATGAAGGTCCGTTCGTTCCTGAAGTTCACCGTGGCCGCCGCGGCGCTGGCCGCCGCCGGCGTGGTGTCGGCGCAGACCGCGCTGCCGCCCGGCTACAAGGCCGAATACAAGATGTCGCTCGTCGTCGGCACCGCGTTCCCGTGGGGCAAGGGCGGCGAGATCTGGGCCAACCTCGTGAAGGAGCGCACCCAGGGCCGCATCAACATCAAGCTGTACCCCGGCGTGGCGCTGGTGCAGGGCGACCAGACGCGCGAGTTCACCGCGATCCGCCAGGGCGTCATCGACCTGGCCATCGGCTCGACCATCAACTGGTCGCCGCAGATCAAGGAACTGAACCTGTTCTCGCTGCCCTTCCTGATGCCCGACTACAAGGCGATCGACGCGCTGACGCAGGGCGACGTGGGCAAGCAGGTCTTCTCCATCGTCGACAAGGCCGGCGCGCTGCCGCTGGCCTGGGGCGAGAACGGCTACCGCGAGATCACCAACAGCAAGAAGCCGATCAAGACGCCCGAGGACATGAAGGGCCTGAAGATCCGCGTCGTCGGCTCGCCGCTGTTCCTGGACACCTTCACCGCGCTGGGCGCCAACCCGACGCAGATGAGCTGGGCCGACGCCCAGCCCGCGCTGGCCAGCGGCGCGGTCGACGGCCAGGAGAACCCGATGTCGATCTTCACCGCCGCCAAGCTGCACACGGTGGGCCAGAAGAACGTGACGATGTGGGGCTACGTGGCCGACCCGCTGATCTTCGTCGTCAACAAGGAAGTCTGGGCTTCGTGGACGCCGGCCGACCAGGCCATCGTGCGCCAGGCCGCGCTCGACGCCGGCAAGGAGCAGATCGCCATCGCCCGCAAGGGCCTGGCCGAGGCCGACAAGCCGCTGCTGAAGGAGATCGCGGCGTTCGGCGTCACGATCACGCAGCTGACGCCGGCCGAACGCGAGGCCTTCGTGAAGGCGACGCGCCCGGTGTACGACAAGTGGAAGACTCAGGTCGGCGCCGGCCTCGTCGACGCCGCCGAGAAGGCGGTCGCGGCGCGCAAGTAAGCGCGCCGCTCACTCGCGGGCGCCGCCCAAGGCGTCGGCGCCCGCGAAGCCCATCAGATCGGCGGCCAGCCGCAGCAGGCGCTCGCCGAGCGCGGCCTGGCGCGACGGCGGCAGGCGAGTCGCGCTCGTCACCAGGCTGATGACGGCCTCCGGGCGGCCCTGCGCATTGCACAGCGGCACGCCCAAGGCCCAGAAGTCGCGCACGATCAGCCCTGGGATCACGCTGTAGCCGCGCTCGCGCGCCTGCGCGAGCAGCCGCTGCGTCACCGCCGGCGTGCAGCTCGGGAACTCGCGTGCGATGACCTCGGCGTTGGCGGCCAGCGTGGCCTCGACCTCGCCGTCGGGCAGCGCCGCGAGCACCGCGATGCCGGCCGCGCCGACGCCCAGCGGATTGCGGTCGCCGACCTTCAGCGCCGCGCGCGGGATCGGCACGTCGCCCGATTCGCGCGACAGGCAGATGATCTCCAGCCCGTTCGGCACGCTGAAGTAGAAGGCCTCGCCGGTCTCGAGCGCGAGTGCGCGCAGGTGCGGCGCAGCCAGCCGCTGCAGCGTGTAGCTCGGTTCGGCGGCGAGCCCGACCGCGAAGGCCTCGGGCCCGAGCCGGTAGGTGCGCGTGGCGGCGTCGTGGACGACGAACTTCTCGTCGAGCAGCGTGCGCGTCAGCCGCACGGCGGTCGCCTTGCTGAGCTCGAGGCGGCGGCCGATCTCGCTCATGCGCAGCCCCGCCGGGCCGGCGCGCGTCAGCAGCTTCAGCACCGCCAGACCGCGCCTCAGGGTCTGCGCGCCGGCGGTCTCGGGGGGCTGGGTCGTCAAGGCGGTCTCCGCGAAAACCCGATCACGATGGTTCACATGCCGGACCAGTTTCTGCTCCGCATCGGGGCCACGACTCTACCGTCCCTCAGAAGCAGCTGCCATCATCGCCTTGGCTTGATCACTATATGAACCGATTGACGGTTCGACACCGCAAGGAGACAGACATGTCCGCACGCACCTCGGGCTTCAAGTTACTGTGCTCGGCGCTGGCGCTGCTGGGCGCCGCGGCCACCGCGCAGGCGCAGGTCACGCTGAAGCTGGCCCACATCTACCCGCCGGGCAACATCTGGTACGAGACCGCCGAGGCCTATGCGAAGGCGGTCGAGGCGAAGAGTGGCGGCAAGGTCAAGATCGCGATCGCGCCCAACGGCAGCACCGGCGACTGGCCGGCGTCGATCGAAGGGCTGAAGATCGGCACCAACGACATCGTGCTGCAGAGCGTGGGCACGCTGGACCGCTACAACGTGGTTGCCGGCGTCGAGGCCTATCCGTACCTGATCCGCGACCTCGACCACTTCCGCAAGGTCTACTACGGCCCGGTCGGCGCCGAGTTGTTCGACGAGATCGCGAAGAAGACGAGCTTCCGCATCGTCGGCGCCGGCTACCGCGGCATGCGCCACATGAGCAGCAGCAAGCCGCTGCGCACGCTGGCCGACGTGAAGAGCCTGAAGCTGCGCGTGCCGCCGCTGAAGATCTACCGCATGACCTGGGACACGCTGGGCGCGAGCACGGTGCCGATGGGTGCGGCCGAGCTCTTCACGTCGCTGCAGCAGGGCGTGGTCGACGGCCAGGAGAACCCGCTCGAGGTCATCGAGTCGATGAAGTTCAACGAGGTGCAGAAGTACGTCGTCGAGACCGGCCACGTCAGCGGCGCGATGACCTGGATCTTCCACGAGCCGCGCCTGAAGCGCCTGCCCGACGACGTGCAGAAGCTGCTGAAGGAAGAGGGCGACGCCGCGATGCTCGCGGCCACCGAGCGCATGGCGAAGACCGAGGCGGACATCAAGACGCGCCTCACCGGCAAGGGCATGCAGTTCCAGGCCGTCGACCGCGGCGCGTTCGCGGCGGCGCTGGCGCCGATGAGCAAGGAGTTCCCCGAGATGGCGCCGTGGGTCGCGAAGATCCAGGCCGTGAAGTGACCCTCGAGTCGTTCGCGCGCGGCATCGAGCGCACGCTCGATGCCCTGCTGGGCTGCGCCATCGCGGTGATGGTGGGCTCCATGGTGTGGCAGGTCGCCGGCCGCTATGTCTTCGGCCACGCGCCGGGCTGGAGCGAGGAGCTCTCGCGCTACCTGATGCTATGGGTGACGATGCTCGGCGCCGCCGCCGCGCTGCGCAGCGGCGGCCACCTGTCGGTGACCGCGCTCGTCGACAGCCTGGGCGCGCGCGGCGTCGCCGTCGTGCTGGCACTGCGCGACGCGGTGGTCGTCATCGCCGCCGGGCTGCTCGCCTGGCAGGGTTTCTGGTTCGCCGAGCTCAACGGCGCGCAGGAGTCGGCGGCAATGGAGATCCCGATGACGGTGCCCTACGGCGCATTGCCGGTGGGCGCGGCGCTGATCGTCGTGATGGTCGTGCTGTCGCGCATGCTCGGTGCGCCGTTCGCCAGCCAGCCCGCGAGCGAGGAAAGCGTGTTCTAACCATGTTGCTCGCAGTCATCCTCACGCTGCTGCTGACGGCCTGCCTGCTGCTGGCGGTGCCGGTGGGTTTCAGCCTGCTGGCCGCCGGCGCGGCGACGATCGCCTGGGTCGGCGACATCCCGCTGATGGCGGTGCCCCAGCAGGTGGTGGGTGGTGTCGACAACCTGCTGCTGCTGGCGATCCCGTTCTTCCTGCTCGCCGGCGACCTGATGAACAGCGGCGGCATCACGCAGCGCCTGCTCGACTTCACGAACGCGCTCGTCGGCCGCTTCCGCGGCGGGCTGGCGCTGAGCAACGTGGCCTCGGCGACCGTCATGTCCGGCATCTCGGGCTCGGCGGTGGCCGACACCAGTGCGCTCGGCCGCGTGCTGATCCCGGCGATGGTGAAGGAGGGCTACTCGCGCGGCTTCGCCGCCGCGCTGACGGCGGCCGCCAACATCGTCGGGCCGATCATTCCGCCGTCGATCACCTTCGTGCTGATCGGCGTGCTGACCAACCTGTCGATCACGAAGCTGTTCCTCGCCGGCGTCGTGCCGGGCGTGCTGTACAGCGTGGCGATGGCGATCACCGCGTACACGATCTCGCGCCGCCGCGGCTACCCGGTGCACGCCGGCGCGAGCCTGGCCGAGGTCGGCCGCGCGTTCCGCGCCGCGTTCTGGGCGCTGCTGATGCCGGTGCTGATCCTCACCGGCATCCGCACCGGCGTCTTCAACGTCACGGAATGCTCGGCGATCGCGGTGCTGTACGCGCTGGTGGTCGGCCGCTTCGTCTACCGCGAACTGACGCTCGTGCACGTGTGGCAGGCGCTGGTGCGCACGGGCCGCGCCACCGCGATCGTGATGATCGTGCTCGGCGGCGCGCAGGTCGTGGCCTGGCTGCTGGCCTACCAGAACATCCCGCAGGCGGTGGCCGACTGGATGCTCGGCGCCATCCACTACCCCTGGCTCTTCCTGCTGACGGTGAACGTGCTGCTGCTGCTGGTGGGCACCTTCATGGAGAACGGGCCGGCGCTCGTCATCCTGACGCCGGTGCTGTACCCGATCGCGGCCAAGTTCGGCATCGACCCGTACCACTTCTCGATGATCGTCGCCGTCAACCTGGTGCTGGGCCTGATCACGCCGCCGGTGGCGATCAGCCTGTCGATCGGCGCCGTCATCGCCGGCGCGCCCCAGCGCGAGGTCACGCGCGAGGTGCTGCCCTTCCTGGCCGCCGCCGTTGGCGTGCTGCTGCTCATCACCTACGTGCCGGCGGTCAGCCTGGCCGTGCCGCACCTGCTGGGGGTCAAGTGAACATCGCTGCCAAGGAGGGCTCGCTCGCGGGCCGCGTGGCGCTCGTCTTCGGCGCCGGCTCGTCGGGCCCGGGCTGGGGCAACGGCAAGGCCACCGCGGTGACCTTCGCACGCGCTGGCGCGACCGTGATCGCGATCGACATCCAGGCCGACGCCGCCGAGGAGACGCGCGCGCTGATCGCCGCCGAGGGCGGCCATGCCGAGGCGCGGGTCTGCGACGTCACGCGGTCGGTGCAGGTGCAGGCGCTGGTGGACGACGTGGCGGCGCGCCACGGCCGCATCGACGTGCTGCACAACAACGTCGGCATCACCGTGATGGGCGGCGTGCTGGAGGAGAGCGAGGAGAGCTTCAAGCGCGTGCTCGACATCAACCTGACGAGCGCCTTCCTCACCTGCAAGCACGTGCTGCCGCACATGCTGGCGCGCGGCAAGGGCGCGATCGTCAACGTGTCCTCGCTCGCGTCCATCCGCTACAGCTACCCGTACGTCTCGTACCAGGCCAGCAAGGCGGGGCTGAACCAGCTCACACAGGCGGTGGCGCTGCAGTACGCGAAGCAGGGCATCCGCGCCAACGCGATCCTGCCGGGCATGATCGACACGCCGCTGATCTACCGCCAGATCGCCGGCCAGTACGATAGCGCCGAGGCGATGCGTGCGGCGCGCAACGCCAAGACGCCGATGGGCCGCCAGGGCACGGCATGGGATATCGCCAACGCCGCGCTCTTCCTTGCCAGCGACGCCGCCGACTACATCACCGGCGTGTGCCTGCCGGTGGACGGTGGCCTCGGCTGCATGGCGATCTGACCGACGACACGACACACACGAGGACCGCACCCCCGATGGAAGCGAAAGACTTCGCGGCGCTGTACCGCACGATGCTGCGGATCCGCGCGTTCGAGAACGCGGCCGAGGCCGCCAGCCAGGGCGGCGTCAGCGCCTACGGCAAGTCGGCCGATGGCAGCGCCAAGGTGCGCGGGCCGCTGCACCTGTCGACCGGCCAGGAAGCGGTGCCGGCCGGCGTCTGCGCGCACCTGCGGCGCGACGACTACCTGACCTCCACCCACCGCGGCCACGGCCACACGCTGGCCAAGGGCGCCGACCTGCAGCGCATGATGGCCGAGCTGTTCGGCAAGGCCACCGGCTTCAACGGCGGCAAGGGCGGCTCGATGCACATCGCCGACTTCTCGGTCGGCATGCTGGGCGCCAACGGCGTCGTCGCCGCGGGCCTGCCGATCGCGGTGGGCGCCGCGCATGCGCAGAAGCTGCAGCAGCGCGACGCCATGACCGCCTGCTTCTTCGGCGACGGCGCCATCAACCGCGGCCCCTTCCTCGAAGCGCTGAACTGGGCCCAGGTCTACGCGCTGCCGGTGCTCTTCGTCTGCGAGGACAACCGCTGGAGCGCCACCACCGCCAGCGGGCCGATGATCGCCGGCGACGGTGCCGCCGCGCGCGCCGCCAGCCTGGGCATCGCGGCGCTGCAGGTCGACGGCAACGACGTGCTGGCCGTGCACGAAGCCGCCGGCCGCCTCGTCGCCGAGGTGCGCGGCGGCAGCGGCCCGCGCCTGCTGCACGCCATCACCTACCGCGTGAAGGGCCACGTCTCGGTCGACCCGGCCGCCTACCGCGACCCGCAGGAACTGGCCGCGGCGCTGAAGACCGACCCGATCGCGCGGGCGCGCGCACGCTACGTCGCGCTGCCCGGCGCGAGCACGGCGGCACTGGACCAGGTCGAGGCCGAGGCGCACGCCGAGGTCGAGGCCGCGCTCGCCGCCGCCGCCGCCGCGCCGTGGCCCGAGGCCGCCGCCGCGTTCACCGACGTGCAGACCACCGGAGCCGGCCAATGGCGCTGATGACGTATGCCGAGGCCGCGGTGCTCGCCGTCGGCCAGGCGATGGAAGCCGACCCGAAGGTCGTCGTGCTCGGCGAAGACGTCGGCCGCGGCGGCATCTTCGGCCAGTACAAGGGCCTTCAGGCGCGCTTCGGCGCCGCACGCGTGATCGACACGCCGATCAGCGAGGCCGCGATCCTGGGCGCCGGTGTCGGCATGGCGCTCGCCGGGCTGCGGCCCGTGGTGGAGATGCGCGTCGTCGACTTCGCGCTCTGCGGCATGGACGAGATGGTCAACCAGGCGGCGAAGAACCGCTTCATGTTCGGCGGCCAGGGCCGCGTGCCGATGGTGGTGCGCATGCCGATCGGCATCTGGGACGCGTCGGCCGCGCAGCATTCGCAGTCGTTCGAGAGCTGGTTCGCGCACCTGCCGGGCGTCGTCGTCGTCTGCCCCGGCACGCCGCAGGACAACTACTCGATGTTGCGCGCCGCGCTCGCCTGCGGCGACCCGGTGGTCTACATGGAGCACAAGGCGCTGTGGGGCGCCACTGGCGAGGTCGACGAAGCCGTCACCGCCGAGCTCGGCCGCGCGCACACGCGGCGCCGCGGCACCCAGCTCACGGTGGTCAGCTGGAGCCGCCAAGTGCAGGCCTGCGCCGAGGCCTGCGAGCAGCTGGCGCGCGAAGGCGTCGATGCCGAGCTGATCGACCTGCGTTGCATCTGGCCCTGGGACCGCGACGCGGTGCTCGCCTCCTGCGCGCGCACCGGCCACCTGCTGGTGGTGCACGAAGCGGTGCAGGCCGCGGGCTTCGGCGCCGAGGTGGCGGCCACCGCCGCCGAGGCGCTGGGCTGCAAGGTGCGGCGCCTGGGCGCGCCGCGCATCCCGGTCGGCTACGCGCCGGTGCTGGAAGCGCAGTCGCGCGTGGCCGTGGCCGACATCGTGGCCGCGGCGCGCGCGCTGCGCGCCTGAGCTACGACTTCCTGCCGATCGCCGTGTAGAGCTCGGTGATCGGCACCACGCGCCCGTGCAGCGGCGCGATGCGCTCGACCGCCAGGCCCAGGCGCTCGAAGTTCTGCACCAGGTTCACGTGGTTCGCGTTCGGCACCGGCGGCGGCGCGCTGTTCGGTGCGCCCGGCGTGTAGGCGTCGGCCTGGATCGCGATCTTCTCCTTCGGCAGCCAGACGAGCAGGAAGCCCTGCGCGTGGATGCTGCCCTGCATCTCGTGGACCTCGACCGTGCGCGTGCCGTCGGCGATGACGTGCTTGCCGCTGACGCCGGTGATGCTGGGCGCGCGTCCGCTCTGCGCCAGGCTGTCGGGCGCGACCCGGTTCGGGTTCGCGAAGAGGCGCTCGAAGTAGGGCTTGGCCATGCCGCTCGTCACCAGCCCGGCGCCCTGCGACACCGCGTAGCGCAGGCCGCCCGCGTGGTCGAAGTGGTGGTGCGAGTTGATCACCGTGCGCACGCGCTTGCCCGCCACCAACTCGTTCGCCTTCGCGAAGACGGCGGCGGCGCGGCCGTCGTAGAGCGGGCTCTCGACGAGCACGATGTGGTCGGCCATCTCGATGGCCACGCTGTTGTGCGAGCCGCCGGCGATGAACCACACGCCGTCGGCCACCTTCTCGGCGCTGGCGTTCTCCTTGAAGCCGCGCACGTTGTCGGGCACCGCGATGTCGGCAGGTGCGTTCGCCTTCACGTCCTGCACGGCGACGTCGAGCACCTCGAAGGCGCCCGCGCTCTGGCGGATGCGCATCGGGAACTTCAGGCCGGCGACGTCCTTGTAGTCGGCAAAGCGCGTCACGACCTCGGTGTCGCCCATCACCGGGTGCGGCAGGCGCGAGTCGATGCGCGGCACGGTGCCGCGGGCGTCGACGTAGACGGTGGCCGACAGCCGGTTCGGCACCGTGAAGCGCAGCGCGGTGACGGCCTGGCCGTCGACCGTCGCGGCGCTCGCGGTGGCGCCGTGGCGCTTGGCGGCGGCGATGGCGCCCTGCGGCGTCGTCGTCCAGAGGTCGTGGATGCGCGCCTCCAGCGCCACCGGTGCCGGCGCGGCGGCGTTGCCGGCGGCGTTCCAGGCCCAGTTCTCGCGTGCGAAGCCGGTGACGCGCGCCTCGCCCTGGCCCATCAGCGGCGTCGCGCCGCCGCCGTTGGGTTCGCTGCGGCCGCGCGCGAAGTCTTCGCGGAAGGCGCCGTTCTCGAGGTCGACCACGCGCGTGAGCACGGAGTAGTTGAGCCCCGGCCAGGCCATGCCCGGTTGCCAGGCCTGGCCGAAGGTGCCGCCACTGCCGCGGGCGCTGAACTGGATCGTCTTCACGCCGACCGCGCCCAGCGTCTGTTCGGCCTGGCGCAGCACGGCCTGGGCGTCGGGGGCCGGTGAACTGGCGCAGCCGGCGACCAGCACAGCGGCGAGGGTGAGCGATGAACGCGTGAACATGGCGGGCTCCGGTGGGACACGACGCCCGCGAGGCTTGCATCGGCGCGCTGCCGAGACCATCGGTGCTTGCCCGCCGCGGCTGGCGGAAGAAACGAGCGGCTTCGCGCGTAGCGCCGCCGCGCTCAGCGGCCGGTGGCCGCGTCTGCTTCGATGCGTTCGATCGGCGCCTGCTCGGCCCACTCGGCGTAACGCCAGTCCTGGGTGGCGGCGACCACGCCGTCCGGCGGCTCGGGGCGCTGCACCGGCACGCCCTTGAGCAGCCGCGCCATCGTGTCGATCCAGATCGGCAGCGCGAGGCCGCCGCCCGATTCGCCTTCGCCCAGGCTGCGCGGGTCGTCGTGGCCCATCCACGCCACCGCGACGACGCCGGGCGCCCAGCCGGCGAACCAGGCGTCGACGGCGTCGTTGGTGGTGCCGGTCTTGCCGAACAGGTCGGGCCGGCCGAGCACCGCCTGCGCACGCGCCGCGGTGCCGATGCGCGTGACGTCGGCGAGCAGGCTGTTGACGAGGAAGGTGTTGCGCTCCGGCACGACGCGCTGCGGCGCCGGCGGCGGCGCCTCGAACAGCACCTCGCCCTTCGCATCGACGATGCGCTCGATGACCACCGGCGCCACCCGCAGGCCGCCGGTGGCCAGCACGCCATAGGCGGTGGCCAGCTGCATCGGCGTGGTGCTGCCGGCGCCGAGCGCGAGCGTCAGGTTCTGCGGCTGGCGTTCCGGGTCGAAGCCGAAGCGCGTGCTCCACTGGCGCACCGCCGCCACGCCGACGCGGTCGACGAGGCGGATGCTGACCATGTTCTTCGACTTCGCCATCGCCTCGCGCACGCTGAGCGGGCCGTCGAAGGCGCCATCGGAGTTGCGCGGCGTCCACTGGCCGTCGGGGCTGATCCACGGCAGGTCGTCGACGACGGTGTCGGGCATCACGCCGGCCTCGAAAGCGGCCGAGTAGACGAAGGGCTTGAAGCTCGACCCCGGCTGCCGCCACGCCTGCGTGACGCGGTTGAAGGGACTGCGCCCGAAGTCGAAGCCGCCGACGAGCGCGCGCACGCGGCCGCTCGCCGGGTCGAGCGCGACGAAGGCGGCGTTGACCTGCGGCCACTGCACCAGCGCCCACTCGACGCGGCGGCCGCGTTGCGTGGCCTGCACGCGCACGATGGCGCCGCGCCCGATCGCCAGCGGCGGCTTGGCACCCGCGCGCAGCCCCGGCTGGGCGCGCCGCAGGCCGGCGCCGGTGATGCTGATGCGCTCGCCGGCCACCAGCTGCACGTCCACCGCCTTCGGGCTGGCGTCGAGCACGATGGCCACGCGCAGATCCTCGTCGTCGACGTGCTCCTTCAGTGCCTGCGCCGCGGCGCGTTCGAGCTCGGGGCCGTCACCGGCGGGCAGGCGCTCGAAGTCCTCGGGGCCGCGCCAGGGCTGGCGCGCGTCGTAGGCGAGCACGGCGCGGCGCAGCGCCGCGTGCGCCGCTTCCTGGTCCGCCACGCGCAGCGAGGTGTGCACGCGGATGCCCTCGGTGTAGGCCTTCTCGCCGAGCCGGTCGACGACGGCACGGCGCGCCATCTCGGCCACGTGCCCGGCCTGCACCTCGGCCGGGCCGGGCGTGCGCACCGCCAGCACCTCGGCGGCGGCCTTCGCGCGCGCGGCCTCGTCGATGACGCCGACCTCGCGCATGCGCGCCAGCACCAGGCCCTGGCGGCGCTTCGCGCGTTCGAAGCTCGTGATCGGGTTCGCGTAGCCGGGGTTCTGCGGCAGGCCGGCGAGCATCGCCACTTCGGCCACCGAGAGCTGCTCCAGCGTCTTGCCGAAGTACACCTGTGCGGCGGCGCCGAAGCCGTAGGCGCGCTGGCCGAGATAGATCTGGTTCAGGTAGAGCTCGAGGATCTCGTCCTTCGAGAGGTGGCGCTCGATCTGCACCGCCAGCAGCGCTTCCTTGATCTTGCGCTCGGCGGTGCGGCGGGTCGACAGGAAGAAGGTGCGCGCCACCTGCTGCGTGATCGTGCTGGCGCCCTGCGGCATGCCGCCGCCCAGGTTGGCGACGATGGCGCGCGCCAGCCCGCGCCAGCTGATGCCGCTGTGTTCGCGGAAGCCGGTGTCCTCGATCGCGAGCACGGCGTCGACCAGCAGCGGCGGCACGCGCGCGATCGGCACGAAGCGGCGGCGCTCGCTGCCGAACTGCGCGATCTCGGTGCCGTCGGCGGCCAGCACCTGCAGGTGCTGGCGCGGCCGGTAGTCGGTCACGCGGTCCAGCGGCGGCAGGTCGCTCGCGTACCAGGCGACCAGCGCCGCGAAGGCCAGCAACGCGGTGCCGCCGAGCGCGGCCACGGCCAGCAGCCAGCGGCGGGCGGCGGGGCTCATCGGGTGGCGCGCAAACGAAAAGGGCGGCACTGCATGCCGCCCAGCTTACCCGGCCGCTGCACGGCCGGCGTCTCGGTTCGTGTCCGTCAGTTCGTCGACGCCACCGTGGCCAGCGGCGCGGCGGCGGTGCGCTGCTCGGCGGCCTGGCAGCCGTCGACCAGGCGCCGGCCGGCCTTCGAGTCCATCAGCATCGACTTCGCCGGGATCTGCAGCCACACCACGCCGGCCTTCTTGTCTTCCAGGCGCACCGCGCCGGTGGTGGTCTCTTCGGGTGCCATCGTCCAGGTCTTGCTGCCGAACTTCACCGTGAAGTAGCCGGGCTTGCCGGCGACCGCGCTGACGTCGACCTGCTGCGACGAGTCGCAGGCCGCCTTGCCGACGAAGACGCGCGGCGCGACATCGAGCTGGCCCTGCGTCAGCGGCACCTCGGCCGGGGCCTTCGCGGCCGGCTTCGCGGCGGGCTTGGCCTTGGGGGCGTCGGCCGCGACGGCGTGCGACGCGGCGATGGCGAGCGTGAGGGCGGCGGCGAGCGAGAGGGTGCGTTGCATGGTCGGGCGGGCTCCGGTGGAAAGGGTCTCGGGATCGAGTGTTCTGTGGCGCAGGATTCTGGGCAGCGACCACCCCTCGCGTGGGGCCGCTTTGCAACCGATTGCAAACGGCGCACCACCGCCCGAAGCCGGCAGTTGTTGGCGCGGCCGGGCGGCGGCAAGGTGCCGCCCGTGACGCAGCACACGAACGAGCGCAGCGCGGCGCGTGTCCGGCGCGCGCCGTCAGTACGAAATCGTCACGAGTTCGAGGCCGGCAGCGGCTCGCCGAACCAGGCCTGCCGCACTTCGGCAGGCAGCTGCGCGCCGCCGGTCATCGAGGTGCGGTGCGCGCGCTCCAGCAGTTGCCAGAAGTAGCGGTAGCTCGCGCGGTCGTGCAGCGTGTCGTGGTGGCGGATCGGCGCCCAGCCGGCGGCCTGCGCGGCGCCGATGATCTCGATCGCCTGGTCGACCTCGGCGGCGGTCGGCGAGAAGGCCTCGACGATGTTGCGCACCTGCCCCGGGTGGATGCTCCACATGCGCGTGTAGCCGAACTGCCGGCAGGCGCGCTCGGCCGCCTGCTGCAGCGCCGCCGTGTGCTTGAACTCGGTGACCACGCAGTGCGAAGGCACCTTGCCGTGGCCGTGGCAGGCGGCGGCGATCTCGAGCTTGGCGCGCACCACCAGCGGGTGCTCGAACTGGCCCTCGACGCCCATCGCGCTCTGCGGGATGGCGCCGCGGTGCGCGGACACGAAGTCCATCAGCCCGAACGACAGCGACTCGATGCGCGGGTGCGCGGCCAGTGCCTGCACCTCGCGCAGCGCACCGTGCGTCTCGACCAGCGCGTGCAGCGGAATGGCGCGCCGCAGGCCGGCGCGGCTCGACGCCTCGTCGACCACCGCGGCGGCGCGCACGAGGTCGGCCAGCCCGCGCGCCTTGGGGATCATCAGGTACGCGAGCCGCGCGCCGGCGCGCGCCACGAGCACGTTCACCACCTCGTCGAAGCGGCGGTGGTCCACCGCCTGCACGCGCGCGCCGACACGGCCGAAGCGGTTGGCGGGGCCGGTCGCGAGCTCGGCGATCAGGTGCGCGTGCTCGATCTCGCCGCCCACCGGCGCGCCGTCCTCGCCGTCGAGCGTGACGTCGAACACCGGGCCCAGTTCGGCCTGCAACTCCAGGCTCTTGCGCATGCGCGCCTCGACGCCGCTGTAGTGGTCGCAGACGGGCAGGGCGGGCACGTCGCGCTCGTCGGGGTCGAACAGCGCGTCGCGGGGGTGGATGGGCTTGGCAGACATGACGGCAGCGGCGTGGCGGTGACAGCGCCGAGCGTAACGCGGCGCGCCCCCTCGTGTTTGCCCCGATGGCCGCTGCCGGGGGGCGGTGCCACATTGCCGCAATCAAACGATCATATGACGATAGGAGACGAGGATGGCGTTCAAGCTCGGACGGTTCGGCGCGCAGCGGCGCCAGGTGCTCGTGGCGGCCGCGCTCGCGGCGGCGGCGGTCGGCGCGCAGGCGCAATCCTGGCCCGACCGGCCGATCACGCTGATCGTGCCCTGGGGCGCCGGCGGCGGCACCGATGCCGTCGCGCGCATGCTGGGCAGCCTGATGGAGAAGGACCTCGGCCAGCCGGTGAACGTGGTCAACCGCACCGGCGGCTCGGGCGTCGTGGGCCATTCGGCCATCGCCACTGCAGCGCCGGACGGCTACACGATCGGCCTCATCACGGTGGAGATCACCATGATGCACCACCAGAAGCTGACCGAGCTGAACCCCACCAGCTACACGCCGATCGCGCTCGTCAACCTCGACCCCGCCGGCTTCCAGGTGCGTGCCGACGCGCCGTACAAGAACATGGCCGACGTGCTGGCGGCGGTGAAGGCGAACCCGGGCAAGTTCAAGGCCTCGGGCACCGGCCAGGGCGGCATCTGGCACCTGGCGCTGGCCGGCTGGCTGCGGGATGCCAAGGTCGACCCCGCCAGCGTGCCCTGGGTGCCGAGCAACGGCGCGGCGCCGGGCCTGCAGGACCTGGTCGCCGGCGGCGTCGAGTTCGCGCCGGTCTCGCTGCCGGAGGCGCGCTCGCTGATCGACGCCGGCAAGGTGAAGTCGCTGGCGGTGATGGCCACGTCGCGCTCGGCGCTCTACCCCAACGTGCCGACGCTGAAGGAAGCCACCGGCTCCGACTGGGCCACCGGCGCGTGGCGCGGCATCGCGGCGCCGAAGGGCCTGCCGCCGGCGGTGGCGGCGCGGCTGGAGGCGTCGGTCAAGAAGGCCTACGAGAGCAAGGACTACAAGGACTTCATGGCGCAGCGCGGATTCGGCCTGCTGTGGGGCAGTTCGGGCGAGTTCGCCAGCTTCATGGCCAAGGCCGACGCCGACATGAAGGCCGTGATGACGGCCGTCGGCATCGCGAAGTAGGCCGGCCTTGCACCGTACCGACCGCTGGCTGGGCCTGGCGCTGGCCCTGCTGGGTGCGCTCGTCTTCTGGACGTCGCGAAGCTTCCCGAGCGTGCCGGGACAGAAGCTCGGCGCCGGCTTCCTGCCCGGCATCGTCGGCATCGGCCTGGTGCTGGCGGCGCTGGCGCTGCTGGCGCGCAGCCGGCACGCACCGGCCGAGGCAGCGCCGCGCGCGCGCGAGGGTTTCGGGGCCGCGGCCGCCGTCGTCGGTAGCGTGCTGTTCTACATCGTCGCGGCGGATCGCCTGGGCTTTCTGATCGTGGCGCCGGTCGGCCTCGTCGCGCTGTTCCGCGCCTTCGGCGTCGGCTGGCGCGGCGCGCTGCTGTGGGCGCTGGGCGGCACGATCGTCGTCCACGTCGCGTTCTACAAGCTGCTGCGCGTGCCGCTGCCCTGGGGCGTGTTCCGCCCGTTCTACTGACCGACGCCGATGGACGCGCTCTTCACGGCCTTCGGCCTCGTCTTCCAGCCCTACGTGCTGGTGGTGATCTTCCTGTCGGCGCTGTATGGCCTCTTCGTCGGCGCGATCCCCGGCCTGACGGCAACGATGGCCACCGCTCTGCTGGTGCCGGTCACGTTCTTCATGCCGCCGGTGCCGGCGGTGGCGGCGATCGTCACGGCCACTGCAATGGCCATCTTCAGCGGCGACATCCCGAGCGCGCTGCTGCGCATGCCCGGCACGCCGGCCAGCGCCGCCTACACCGACGAGGCCTACCTGCTGACGAAGAGCGGCCGGCCCGAGCTGGCGCTCGGTGCCGGGCTCGTGTTCTCGGTGCTCGGCGGCATCTTCGGTGTCGTCGTGCTGATCGTCGCCGCACCGGCGCTCGCCGAGGTGGCGTTGAAGTTCAGCAGCTTCGAGTACTTCTGGCTCGTGATGCTGGGCTTCACCTGCGCGATCTTCATCGCCGGCGCCGACCCGCTGAAGGGCACGATCTCGCTGCTGCTGGGCCTGCTGATCAGCTGCGTCGGCCTGGAGAACCCGGCCGGCGCGCCGCGCTACACCTTCGGCAACGCCGAGCTGATGGGCGGCATCTCGCTGATCCCGCTGATGATCGGCATGTTCGCCATCTCCGAGGTGCTGCGCTTCGCCACCGTGCGCGACAAGCCCGAGATGGCGATCGAGCGGCCGTTCGGCAACGTCTTCGGCGGCATGTGGGCGCTGCTGAAGAAGTACCCGGTTCAGCTGTTCCGCGGCTCGACGCTGGGCACGCTGGTGGGCGCGCTGCCCGGCGCCGGCGCCGACATCGCGGCCTGGATGTCGTACGCGATGTCGAAGAAGTTCTCGAAGGAGCCGGAGAAGTTCGGCACCGGCCATGTCGAGGGCATCGTCGAGTCGGGCGCGGCCAACAACGCGGCGCTCGGCGGCGCGTGGATCCCGGCGCTGGTGTTCGGCATTCCGGGCGATTCGATCACCGCGATCGCGATCGGCGTGCTCTACCTGAAGAACATGAACCCAGGGCCGACGCTGTTCGTCGATAACCCGCAGAACATCTACGCCGTGTTCATCGTCTTCATCCTCGCGCAGCTGCTGATGCTGCCGCTGGGCTGGATGGCGATCAAGGTGGCCAAGCAGGTGCTGCGCGTGCCGGCGGCGGTGCTGATGCCGCTGATCCTGCTGTTCTGCGTGGTCGGCAGCTTCGCGATCAACAACTCGATGTTCGGCGTGATCGTGATGCTCGTCGCCGGCGTCGCCGGCTTCTACATGGAGCGCTGGGGCTTCCCGGTGGCGCCCACGATCCTGGGTGTCGTGCTGGGCACGATGCTGGAGGAGCAGTTCTTCTCCAGCCTGGTGAAGGCCGACGGCGACTTCGCCGCCTTCTTCAGCCGCCCGATCGCCGCGACGCTGGGCGCCGTGACGATCGGGCTGTGGGTCACGCCGCTGCTGCGGCGCGCCCTCAAGCGGGCCTGATCAGAGCAGGTGCTTGACGCCGTCCTGCTCGCCGACCAGTTCGGCCAGCGTCTTGTCGATGCAGGTCTTGCTGAACTCGTCGATCGGCAGGCCTTCGACGATCTTGTAGTCGCCGTTCGCGGTGGTCACCGGGAAGCCGAACATGACGTCCTTCGGGATGCCGTATTCGCCGTTGCTCGGCACGCCCATCGTGACCCACGCGCCGTTCGTGCCCAGGGCCCAGTCGCGCATGTGGTCGATGGCGGCGTTGGCGGCCGAGGCTGCCGACGACAGGCCGCGCGCCTCGATGATGGCGGCGCCGCGCTTGCCGACCGTGGGCAGGAACACGTCCTTGTTCCAGGCCTGGTCGTTGATCATGTCCTTCACGCTCGCGCCGTCGATCGTCGCGAAGCTGTAGTCGGCGTACATCGTCGGGCTGTGGTTGCCCCAGACGGCGAGCTTCTGGATCGCCGACACCGGCTTGCCGGTCTTCGCGGCGATCTGGCTGGCGGCGCGGTTGTGGTCCAGGCGCAGCATGGCCGTGAAGTTGCGGCGGTCCAGTGACGGCGCGCTCTTCATCGCGATGTAGGCGTTGGTGTTGGCCGGGTTGCCGACAACCAGCACGCGCACGTTGCGGCTGGCGGCGGCGTCGAGCGCCTTGCCCTGCGCGGTGAAGATCTGCGCGTTGGCGGCCAGCAGGTCGGCGCGCTCCATGCCGGGGCCGCGCGGGCGCGCGCCGACGAGCAGCGCGTAGTCGGTGTCCTTGAACGCGGTCTTCGCGTCGCCGTGCGCTTCCATGCCGGCGAGCAGCGGGAACGCGCAGTCCTCCAGTTCCATCATCACGCCCTTGAGCGCCTTCTGCGCCTTCTCGTCGGGGATCTCGAGCAGCTGCAGGATCACCGGCTGGTCCTTGCCGAGCATTTCGCCCGAGGCGATGCGGAACAGCAGGGCATAACCGATCTGGCCGGCGGCGCCGGTGACGGCCACACGAACGGGCTTCTTGCTCATGGGAGGCTCCTGGAACGAGGGGAAGAGGGTGGGGGAGGCCGGGTGCGCTGGTCTTGAATGGGGGTTCGCGCGAGGCAGCCGGTGATTCTAGCGAGCGCACCCTGACGGGACTCTTATGTCTTATGTAAGACATAATGGCCCCACCATGCCCGACGCCGCGCTCGTCGATTCGACCCCGTCCTTCCAGCCGCTGTACCAGCAGATCAAGGTGCGGCTGCTGCAGAACCTGCAGGCGGGCGACTGGAAGGCCGGCGAGATGATCCCCAGCGAGGTCGAGCTCGCCGCGCGCTACAAGGTCAGCCAGGGCACGGTGCGCAAGGCCATCGACGAGATGGCGGCCGAGAACCTGCTCGTGCGCCGCCAGGGCAAGGGCACCTTCGTCGCCACCCACGCCGAGGAAACGACGCAATACCGCTTCCTGCGCCTGATGCCCGACGAGGGCGTCGCCGCCGGCATGCAGCGCCGCCTGATCGACTGCCGCCGCATGCGTGCGCCGCCCGACGTGGCGCGCGCGCTCGGCCTGAAGGGCGGCGAACCGGCGGTGCAACTGCGCCGCCTGCTGCTGGCCGACGAGCGGCCGGTCGTCTTCGACGACATCTGGCTGCCCGGCCACCTGTTCAAAGGCCTCACGGCCGAGAAGCTTTCAGGCTATCGTGGGCCGATGTACGGCCTCTTCGAAGCCGAGTTCGGCGTGCGCATGATCCGCGCCGAGGAGCGACTGCGCGCCGTCGCTGCCCAGCCCGAGGAATCGCGCTGGCTCGCGGTGCCCGAAGGCGCGCCGCTGCTGTCGGTCGAGCGACTCTCGTTCACCTATGGCGACCGGCCGGTGGAACTGCGCCGCGGCCTCTACGACACCACCCGCCACCACTATCGCAACGAGCTCAGCTAGCCGCCCGCGCAGGTCCGTGTAAGCCTGGTGCATTGCAATAAAATCTTTCGAGTTACAGCGCCACAACAGGAACCCGGAGCGAGCCGCCCCAACGGACCCCACACCATGCCCAGCACCCCCCGCCCGGTCTTCCGCAACATCCACATCACCGACATCCGCACGTACCGCCTGCCGGCGGCGGGCTTCGTGTCGATCCTGCACCGCGTGAGCGGCGCCGTGATGTTCCTGCTGCTGCCCTTCATCGTCTGGCTGTTCGACGCCAGCCTCACGTCCGAGGTCAGCTACGACCGCTTCACGAGCGCGTTCGTCGCCGGCATCGGTTTCCTGCCGGGCTGGTTCATCAAGCTCGTCGTGCTGGGCCTGATCTGGGCCTACCTGCACCACTTCATCGCCGGCGTGCGCCACGTCTGGATGGATGCCACGCACAGCGTCACGAAGGAGCAGGGCCGCTCGTCCGCGGTCGTCACGCTGGCCGCCAGCGCGGTGCTGACGGTCGTGCTCGGCGCCAAGCTCTTCGGCCTGTTCTGAGGTCTCATCGAATGTCCACCAATTACGGTTCCAAGCGCATCGTCGTCGGCGCGCACTACGGCATGCGCGACTGGCTGAGCCAGCGCGTCACCGCGGTGCTGATGGCGCTGTTCACCATCGTGCTGCTCGTGCAGGTCGTCTTCGGCGGCCCGCTCGGCTACGACCGCTGGGCACGCATCTTCTCGGCGCAATGGATGAAGGTGCTGACCTTCGTCGTCATCGTCTCGCTCGCCTGGCACGCCTGGGTCGGCATTCGCGACATCTGGATGGACTACATCAAGCCCGTGGGCCTTCGCCTCGCGCTGCAGGTGGGTTCGATCGTCTGGCTCGCCGGCTGCGCCGGCTGGGCCGTGCAAGTGCTCTGGAGGCTCTGAAGAACATGGCACTTGCCAACATCCCGAAGCGCAAGTTCGACGTCGTCATCGTCGGCGCCGGTGGTTCCGGCATGCAGGCTTCGCTGCGCCTGGCGCAGGCCGGCCTCAACGTCGCCGTGCTGTCCAAGGTGTTCCCGACCCGTTCGCACACGGTGGCCGCGCAGGGCGGCATCGGCGCGTCGCTCGGCAACATGAGCGAAGACAACTGGCACTACCACTTCTACGACACCGTGAAGGGCAGCGACTGGCTGGGCGACCAGGACGCCATCGAGTTCATGTGCCGCGAAGCGCCGAAGGTCGTCTACGAGCTCGAACACTTCGGCATGCCGTTCGACCGCAACCCCGACGGCACGATCTACCAGCGCCCGTTCGGCGGCCACACCGCGAACTACGGCGAAAAGCCGGTGCAGCGCGCCTGCGCCGCCGCCGACCGCACCGGCCACGCGATGCTGCACACGCTGTACCAGCAGAACGTGAAGGCGCGCACCAACTTCTTCGTCGAGTGGATGGCGCTGGACCTGATCCGCGACGCCGACGGCGACGTGCTCGGCGTCACCGCGCTCGAGATGGAGACCGGCGACGTCCACATCCTCGAAGGCAAGGTCACGCTGTTCGCGACCGGCGGCGCCGGCCGCATCTACGCCGCCAGCACCAATGCCTTCATCAACACCGGCGACGGCCTGGGCATGGCGGCGCGCGCCGGCATCCCGCTGCAGGACATGGAGTTCTGGCAGTTCCACCCGACCGGCGTGCACAACGCCGGCGTGCTGCTGACCGAAGGCTGCCGCGGCGAAGGCGCGATCCTGCGCAACAGCAACGGCGAGCGCTTCATGGAACGCTACGCGCCGACGCTGAAGGACCTGGCGCCGCGCGACTTCGTCTCGCGCTGCATGGACCAGGAGATCAAGGAAGGGCGTGGCTGCGGTCCCAACAAGGACTACATCCAGCTCGACATGACCCACCTGGGCGGCGACACGATCATGAAGCGCCTGCCCAGCGTGTTCGAGATCGGCCACAACTTCGCCAACGTCGACATCACGAAGGAACCGATCCCGGTCGTGCCGACCATCCACTACCAGATGGGCGGCATCCCGACCAACATCCACGGCCAGGTGGTGGCGCCGAAGAGCGGCAGCCCGAGCACCATCGTCAACGGCCTGTACGCGGTGGGCGAATGCGCCTGCGTCAGCGTGCACGGCGCGAACCGGCTGGGCACGAACTCACTGCTCGACCTGCTGGTGTTCGGCCGCGCGGCCGGCTTCCACATCGTCGATTCGCTGAAGGGCGCGAAGAGCCACAAGCCGCTGCCGGCCGACGCTGCCGACCGCTCGCTCGCGCGCGTCGCCAAGCTCGAGGCCGCCAGCTCGGGCGAATACGCGCAGGACGTCGCCAACGACATCCGCAACACGATGCAGCAGCACGCCGGCGTGTTCCGCACCCAGGCCAGCATGGTCGAAGGCGTCGTCAAGATCGAGGCCCTGGCCGAGCGCGTGAAGCACATCGGCCTGAAGGACACCAGCAAGGTCTTCAACACCGCCCGCATCGAGGCGCTGGAAGTCGAGAACCTGATCGAGGCCGCGCGCGCCACGATGGTCTCGGCCGCCGCGCGCCAGGAGTGCCGCGGCGCCCACACCGTGAAGGACTACGAGCGCGGCGCCGACGACGCCGAATGCCCGCTGGGCCGCAACGACAAGGTGTGGATGAAGCACACGCTGTGGCACTCCGAGGGCAGCCGCCTCGAGTACAAGCCGGTGAACCTGAAGCCCCTGACGGTCGACAGCGTTCCTCCCAAGGTCCGCACGTTCTGACGCACCCGAGAACCACCATGGCCCTGCGCACCTTCCAGATCTACCGCTACGACCCCGACAAGGACGCCACGCCCTACATGCAGACGCTGCAGGTCGAGCTCGACGGCAGCGAACGCATGCTGCTGGACGCGCTGATCAAGCTCAAGCAGGTCGACCCGACGCTGAGCTTCCGCCGCAGCTGCCGCGAAGGCGTGTGCGGTTCGGACGCGATGAACATCAACGGCAAGAACGGCCTGGCCTGCCTGACCAACATGCGCACGCTGCCGGGCACCGTGGTGCTGAAGCCGCTGCCGGGGCTGCCCGTCATCCGCGACCTCATCGTCGACATGACGCAGTTCTTCAAGCAGTACCACTCGATCAAGCCCTACCTCGTCAACGACGAGCGGCCGCCCGAGAAGGAACGCCTGCAGTCGCCCGAGGAGCGCGACGAGCTGAACGGCCTGTACGAGTGCATCCTGTGCGCCAGCTGCAGCACCAGCTGCCCCAGCTTCTGGTGGAACCCGGACAAGTTCGTCGGCCCGGCCGGCCTGCTGCAGGCCTACCGCTTCATTGCCGACAGCCGCGACCAGGACACCGCGGGCCGCCTCGACAACCTCGAGGACCCGTACCGCCTGTTCCGCTGCCACACCATCATGAACTGCGTCGACGTATGCCCGAAGGGCCTGAACCCGACGAAGGCGATCGGCAAGATCAAGGAATTGATGGTGCGCCGCGCCGTCTGACGAAGAAGCGAAGCAAGACCCCATGGAGGCCCGCCTCGACGAACGTTCCCTCAGCCGCCTGCGCTGGCGCTGCCGCCGCGGGCTGCTGGAGAACGACCTGTTCGTCGAGCGCTTCTTTCGCCGCCACGAGGAGACGATCACAACACGGCAGGCCGCAGGCCTCTCGGCCCTGATGGACCTGCCGGACAACGACCTGCTCGACCTGCTCCTGTGCCGCAAGGAGCCCGAAGGCGAGCTGGACCGCCCTGATGTGCACGAGGTGCTCGCGCTGCTGCGCATGCCGAGCCCCACCCGCCCGAGCTGAAGAAAGGCCCGTGATGACCCCCTCCGACGTCAAAGCCACCCTGGCGTTCTCCGACGGCAGCCCGAGCATCGATCTGCCCGTCTACAAGGGCTCGATCGGGCCCGACGTGATCGACATCCGCAAGCTGTACGGCCAGACCGGCAAGTTCACCTACGACCCGGGCTTCCTGAGCACCGCGTCGTGCCAGTCGACCATCACCTACATCGACGGCGACAAGGGCGAGCTGCTGTACCGCGGCTACCCGATCGAGCAGCTCGCCACGCAGTGCGACTTCCTCGACACCTGCTACCTGCTGCTCTACGGCGACCTGCCGAACGCGACGCAGCAGACCGACTTCCACAAGCTCGTCACGAACCACACGATGGTCAACGAGCAGATGCAGTTCTTCCTGCGCGGTTTCCGCCGCGACGCCCACCCGATGGCGGTGATGACCGGCCTGGTCGGCGCGCTGTCGGCCTTCTATCACGACAGCACGGACATCAACAATCCGAAGCACCGCGACATCGCCGCGATCCGCCTGATCGCGAAGATGCCCACGCTGGTGGCCATGGCCTACAAGTACGGCGTCGGCCAGCCCTACATGTACCCGAAGAACTCGCTGTCCTACAGCGCGAACTTCATGCGCATGATGTTCGCCACGCCCTGCGAGGAGTACGAGCCGAACGAGGTGCTGGTGCGCGCGATGGACCGCATTTTCATCCTGCACGCCGACCACGAGCAGAACGCCTCCACCTCCACCGTGCGCCTGTGCGGCAGCTCGGGCACCAACCCGTTCGCCGCCATCGCGGCCGGCGTGGCCTGCCTGTGGGGCCCGGCGCACGGCGGCGCCAACGAGGCGGCGCTGAACATGCTGGAAGAGATCCAGCGCAACGGCGGTGTCGAGAAGATCGGCGAGTTCATCAAGCAGGTGAAGGACAAGAACTCCAACGTCAAGCTGATGGGCTTCGGCCACCGGGTCTACAAGAACTACGACCCGCGCGCCAAACTGATGCGCGAGACCTGCCACGAGGTGCTGAACGCGCTCGGCCTGCACGACGACCCGCTGTTCAAGCTGGCGATGGCGCTCGAGAAGATCGCGCTGGAAGACGAGTACTTCGTCGCCCGCAAGCTCTACCCGAACGTCGACTTCTACTCGGGCATCGTGCAGCGCGCGATCGGCATCCCGGTGAGCCTGTTCACCGCCATCTTCGCGCTCGCGCGCACGGTCGGCTGGATCGCGCAGCTCAACGAGATGATCGGCGACCCCGAGTACAAGATCGGCCGCCCGCGCCAGCTGTTCGTCGGCGCCGAGCGGCGCGACGTCAAGCCGATCGCGCAGCGCTGATCGACGCCGATGAGCTGGCTGTCGCGCTGGTTTGGTAGCCCGCCTGCCGCGGCCCCAAGCGGGCCGCGGCCGTCCGCTCCACCGGGTGTGACAGCACCGGTTCCATCGAATCCCTCCACGGCCGCTCTGCGGCCGTTGTTGCTTCCGTGGCTGCTCGACGGTGGCGACGCCGAGGAGCGTGCGCTGTCGGCCGCCGAGACGCGGGCGCTGGCCGCGATCGACGCCGTGCTGGCGCTGCCGGCGCTGCCCGACGAACTGCTGCCGCGCGCCGCCGCGCTGATCCCGCAGCTGCTCGCGATGCTGCGCCAGACCGACCTGCCGGTGCAGGCGCTGGCGCAGCAGGTCTCGAAGGACGTGGTGCTGGCCGCCGAGGTGCTGCGCACCGCGCGCAGCCCGTTCTACCGCGCCCGCGGCACCGTGTCCGACCTCGCCGAGGCGATCACGCTGGTCGGCGAATCGGGCGTGCAGTCGGTCATCGCGCGCGTGCTGCTGCGGCCGATCTTCGAGCCGCCGCCCGGCACGCTGGGCCGGCGCATCGCCGCCCGCCTCTGGGAGCATGCCGAGCGCATGGCAGGCCACGCCTCCGAGGAAGCGCGAGCCGCCGGACTGCGCGCCTTCGACGGCTACATCGCCGGCCTGCTGCACGACGCCGGCTGGACCGTGGCCGCGCGCGCGATCGACCGCGCCGGCGTCGCGCTCGATGGCCGCCCGGGCGTCGTCTTCTGCGCCGAGATCGACCGCCGCGCGCACACCCTCTTCGGCCGCGCCGGCCGCGGCTGGGCGATCACGGCGGCCTTCCAGGCCCTGTGCGCCGACGCCCGGAGCGTGCCGCTGGACCAGAGCACCGACCCCCTCGCCGCCGTGCTGCGGCGCGCGCAGGTGCTGGCCTTCGAGGCGCCTCCGCAGACATGAACGCCGAGGCGCGGGTGCGCGAGGCGCGGGTCGACGACCTGCTGCACCGCGCCCACGCCATGCGCCACGAAGATGCGCGCGGCGCACTGGTGCTCTGCCGCGAAGCGCTCGGCCTCGCCCATGCGCTCGACTACGCCGGCGGCGTCGCCTGGGGCCTGCTGCGCACGGGCCTGTGCGAGCTGGTGCTCGGCGACGACGATGCCGCCACCGCAGCGCGCCTCCAGCAGGCGGCCGCGTTGATGCGCAGCCTGGGTGACGTCGGCGGCGAGGCCGACGCGCTGAATCTGCTGGCCAGCCTGCACGACCGCCGCAACGACCACCGGCGCGCGCTCGAACTGCGCGAAGCCTGCCTCGCAGCACGCCGGCGCGCCGGCGACACGGCCGCGGAGGCCGGCGCGCTGCACAACCTGGCGCTCACGCTGATCGACCTGCAGCGCTGGCCCGAAGCGATGCAGCACCTGCAGGCCAGCCTTGCGCTCGCGGAGCGCGTGGACGACGCGCTGGGCGAGGCCTACGCGCACAAGTCGCTCGGCACCTTGCTCGCCGAAGCGGGCGGCCACGAAGAAGCGCTTGCCCACTTCGAACGCGCACTGGCGCGCGTGGCCGCCACGCGCGACCGCGCGCTCGAGAGCACGGTGCGGGCCAACCTCGGCCGCTCGCTGGCGGCACGGGGCCGCGAGGCCGAGGCGGTGCCGCACCTGGAGCAGGCGCTCGCCATCGCGCGCCGCACCGGCAACCGCGAAGACCTGTGGACGGCGCTCGCGGCGCTCGGCGCCGCCCACGGTCAGGCCGGCCGCCATGCCGAGGCGGCGGCGCTGCTCGAGGAAGCGTTGCGCGCGATCGAACCCACCGGCAACCGCGATGCCGAGGCCACCGTGCTGGCCGCGCTCGGCCGCCATCGCCTGCGTGGCGGCGACGCGGCAGCGGCCGTCGCGCTGCTGGAGCGCGCGCTGGCCGCGGCACGGGCGATCGACGCCGACACCGCCGTGGCGGCGCTGCACCGGTTGCTCGCCGACGCGCACGAGGCACTGGGCGACCTGCCCGCCGCGCTGGCGCATCTGCGCCGCCATTGCGAGTCCGAAGCGCGCGTGCATGGCGAGTCCTCGCGCCGCCGCCGGCAGGCCGTGCTGACGCAGGTGGCGCTGCAGCCGCTGCAGCGTGATGCGCAGGCGCAGGCCCACCGCGCCGACCGGCTGGCGAGCGAACTCGACGCCACGCGCGAGTGGGCGCGCCAGAAGGAGGCGCTGCTCGAACAGCTGGCGCAGCAGGCGCAGCTGCTGGAGCAGATGGCGCGCGAAGACGGCCTCACCGGTGTCGCCAACCGGCGCTGGCTGGACCTGCAGCTCGCGCGCGAATGCGAGCGCGCCAGCCGCTTCGGTCACCCGCTGGCGGTGGCGATGATCGACGTCGACGACTTCAAGGCCATCAACGACCGCCACTCGCACGCCGTGGGCGACGCGGTGCTGCGCCGGCTGGCGCTGCTGCTGCGCGATTCGTGCCGCGCCAGCGACCAGGTCGGCCGCTACGGCGGCGAGGAATTCATGCTGGTGCTGCCGGAGACCACGCTCGACAACGCGATGGTGGTCTGCGAGAAGCTGTGCCGCCGCATCGAGGCGCACGACTGGCGCGGCGTGCACGGTGCGCTGGCGCGCGTCACGGTGAGCATCGGCGTGGCCGGCAGCAGCTTCGGCCCCGACGCGGGCGAACTCGCTGCCGCCGCCGACGCGCGGCTCTACCGCGCCAAGCAGGCGGGCAAGAACCGCGTGGAGCGCTAGCGTGGCGCCTTAGAGCAGCGCCTTCAGCAGCTTCGCCATCTCGCTCGGATTGCGCGTCACCTTGAACCCGCACTCCTCCATGATGGCGAGCTTGGCGTCTGCCGTGTCGGCGCCCCCGCTGATGAGCGCACCGGCATGGCCCATGCGCTTGCCCGGGGGCGCGGTCACGCCGGCGATGAAGCCCACG
>CAUJHQ010000142.1 GCA_963204815.1 Pseudomonadota bacterium
GCGCTGGTGTGGGCGCTGATCGCGTCGCTCTACATCGGCAACGTGATGCTGCTGGTGCTGAACCTGCCGTTGGTCGGCCTGTGGGTGAAGCTGCTGAAGATTCCGCGCCCGCCGCTGTACGCCGGCATCCTGATCTTCGCCACGGTCGGCGTCTACGGCATGCGCCAGAGCAGCTTCGACCTCTTCCTGATGTTCGGCATCGGGCTGGTGGGCGTGCTGATGCGGCGCTTCGACTTCCCGACCGCGCCGGTCATCGTCGGCATGATCCTGGGGCCGCTGGCCGAGGCGCAGATGCGCAACGCGCTGTCCATCGGCGAAGGCCGCTGGAGCGTGTTCTGGGAGCGGCCGATGTCGCTGACGCTGCTGCTCGTGATGGTGGCGGTGCTGGCGCTGCCGCGGCTGGTGAAGCTGTTCGGGCGCCGCGCGCGCTGACGCGGCCTTCGCCGGCGCGCGTCAGGCCTGCGCGCCGAGCGCGAGCGCGCGTTCGCGCTGCGCCGCCAGCGCCGCCGCGTCGGCGACCGGCGACATCGGCCAGCCGGCCATGTGGCGTTCGGCGACCGCGGTGAGCGCGTCCAGCCAGGCCGGCTGGTCGTTCAGGCACTCGATGTAGCCGAAGCGTTCGCCGCCGCTCTCCAGGAAGGCTTCGCGCACTTCCTGGTTGATCTCCTCCAGCGTCTCGAGGCAGTCGCCGGCGAAGCCCGGGCACATGACGTCGACGCGCTTGACGCCGGCGGCACCGAGCGCACGCAGCGTCGGCTCGGTGTACGGCTCCAGCCACTGCGCCTTGCCGAAGCGGCTCTGGAACGTGACCATCAGCTGGTCCTTCGTGAGGCCCAGGCGTTCGCCCAGCAGGCGCGCGGTCTTGTGGCACTGGCAGTGGTACGGGTCGCCGAGCAGCAGCGATCGGTGCGGCACGCCGTGGAAGCTGAGCACCAGCTTTTCGCCGCGGCCCTGCGCCTGCCAGTGCGCGCGCACGCGCTCGGCCAATGCGCCGATGTAGCCGTCGTCGTCGTGGTACTCGTTGACGAAGCGCAGCTCCGGCAGGCGGCGCGCGCCCAGGCCCCAGGCAAAGACGGCGTCGGCCACGCTGGCGGTGGTGGCCGCCGCGTACTGCGGGTACAGCGGCAGCACGAGCACGCGCGTGGCGCCCTCGGCGCGCAGGGCGTCCATCACCGACGCGACCGAAGGCGAGCCGTAGCGCATCGCCGCGCGCACCACGACCTGGTGGCCCCTTGCAGCCAGCCGCTCGGCGACACCGCGCGCCTGGCGTTCGGTCCACACGGCCAGCGGCGAGCCCTCGGGCGTCCAGATGCTGGCGTACTTCGCGGCCGACTTCGCCGGCCGCGTGCGCAGGATGATGCCGTGCAGGATCGGCCACCACACGAGGCGCGGGATCTCGACGACGCGCGGGTCGCTGAGGAACTCCGCGAGGTAGCGGCGCAGCGCCGGCGCGGTCGGCTCGTCGGGCGTGCCCAGGTTGACGAGCAGCACGGCCGTGCGCTCGACGCTGCCGTGGCGGAACCCGGGTTCGGGGCGGTAGGTCATCGGGCGGGCGGCAGGCGTTCGAGGTCGGCCAGCAGTGCGCCCACGTCGACCGGCTTGGCCCAGCAGCCGTCGAAGCCGGCGGCGCGCGCGGCTTCGCGCACGTCGGCCGGGTCCTCGGCGCTGCACAGGAAGGCCGGCACCTCGGCCAGCCCGGCCTCGGCGCGCAGCGCGGCGAGCAGCGCGTAGCCGCTGGTGTCGGGCAGGTGGAGGTCGATCACCAGCACCTCGGGGCGGAACGCGCGCGCGAGTTCGAGCGCTTCCTCGCCGCTGGCGGCGCCCTGCATCTCGAGGCCGCCGGCGACGCGGCACAGCTCCTCGAAGAGCAGCAGGTTGATACGGTCGTCGTCGACGTAGAGCAGGCGCCGGGGCATGGCGGTCAGCGCTGGCGCGGCACGAGGTCGAGCGAGGGCTGGGTGTCGCCGAAGCGCAGCACGTCGAAGTAGACGCAGGCGGACCCGGGGTCGCGCGGCGAGCCGCCGAGGCCGATGGTGCCGCTGCCGTGCAGCGTGCACCTGCCGCGCCGCAGGCTGACGATCTCGCCATCGGCGAACTGCACGTAGGTGCCGTTGTAGCTGAGGTCGGTCAGCTGGAAGCTGCCGCTGTGCCAGTCGACGCGCGCGTGCGAGCGCGACACGCGCGAGTCGTCGACGCAGAACGTGGCCTGCGGGCTGCGCCCCAGCACGACCGGCATCTGCTGGCTCGCGTACGAGCGGTTGACGTCGACCCAGACCAGGCGCAGGCCGTCGGGTTCGCTCGGCTGTGCGATGTCGCCGAACTGCGTCGGCGCCATCATGTCGCTGCCGCGGCGGCCGCCGGCCACGTGCACCTGCACCGGTTCCGAGCGCCCGCGCAGCACCAGCCGGTCCAGGCTGCGGAAGCGGGCGCGCTGCTCCAGCGGCAGGCCCTGCAGCACTTCGGCGGTGACCAGGGTCTCGTTGTCGCCGGCATGGTCGAGCAGGCGGGCCGACACGTTGACGGCGTCGCCGAAGCAGTCGCCGGCCATCTCGACGACTTCGCCGCGTGCCAGCGCGATCTGCAGCCGCAGCACGCGCAGCCCGGCCGAGGCACCGCGTTCGCTGCCGCGCGAGACGATGCCGTCGAGCACGTCGTGCATCTGCGAGGCCGACATCAGCGCCAGGCCGGGGGTGGGGAAGACGGCCATCAGGCCGTCGCCCAGCGTCTTCACGACGTGGCCACCGGCTTCGCCGACGGTCTTGGACAGCGCCCCGACGCAGTGCGTCACGACCGAGGTGGCCTCGGCGTTGCCCAGCGTCTCGAACAGCGCGGTGCTGCCGCGCAGGTCGGCGAAGAGCACGGTGAGGTCGGAGATCTGGGTCATGACCCTGCGAGTTTAGTCCGCACCCTGGGCGGACCCGGTGGCGCCGGGCCCGCTCATCCCGCGTGTTAGAGGTTGTCCAGGTAGGTGCGCAGCTTGTCCGAGCGGCTCGGGTGCTTGAGCTTGCGGATCGCCTTCGCCTCGATCTGGCGGATGCGCTCGCGAGTGACGTCGAACTGCTTGCCCACCTCTTCCAGCGTGTGGTCGGTGCTCATCTCGATGCCGAAGCGCATGCGCAGCACCTTCGCTTCGCGCGGGGTCAGCGAGTCGAGGATGTCCTTCACCACGTCGCGCAGGCCGGCCTGCATGGCGGCTTCGATCGGCGCCGTGTTGTTGGTGTCCTCGATGAAGTCGCCCAGGTGCGAATCGTCGTCGTCGCCGATCGGCGTTTCCATGGAGATCGGCTCCTTGGCGATCTTCATGATCTTGCGGATCTTGTCCTCGGGGATCTCCATCTTCTCGGCCAGCGTCGGCGCGTCCGGCTCGTAGCCGAATTCCTGCAGGTGCTGGCGCGAGATGCGGTTCATCTTGTTGATCGTCTCGATCATGTGCACCGGGATGCGGATGGTGCGCGCCTGGTCGGCGATCGAGCGCGTGATGGCCTGGCGGATCCACCACGTCGCGTAGGTCGAGAACTTGTAGCCGCGGCGGTATTCGAACTTGTCGACCGCCTTCATCAGGCCGATGTTGCCTTCCTGGATGAGATCGAGGAACTGCAGGCCGCGGTTGGTGTACTTCTTGGCGATCGAGATCACGAGGCGCAGGTTGGCCTCGATCATCTCCTTCTTGGCGTCGCGGCTGGCCTTCTCGCCTTCGTTCATCTTCTTGTTGATGAGCTTCAGGTCTTCCAGCGGCACGACGGCCTTGGACTGCAGGTCGATCAGCTTCTGCTGCAGTTCCTGCACCGCCGGCAGGTTGCGCGCCAGCACCGGGCTGTACGGCTTGCCGAGGTGGATCTCCTTCTCGGCCCACTTCAGGTTCAGCACGTTGGGCGGGAAGGTCTTGACGAAGTGGTCCTGCGGCATGCCGCACTTGTCGACCACGATCTTGCGGATCTCGCGCTCGTAGCGGCGCAGGTCGTCGACCTGGCTGCGCAGGATGTTGCACAGCCGCTCGATCGTCTTCACCGTGAAGCGGATCGTCATCAGGTCTTCGCTGATGGCGTGCTGGGCCTTGTTGTACGCCGGCGACTTGTAGCCTTCCTTCTCGAAGGCCTTGCGCATCTTGTCGAAGTGGCTGCGCAGCAGCGTGAACTTCTCGAGCGCCTGCGACTTCAGCTCCTCGAGCTTCTTCGTCAGCGCCTTGCTGCCGCCCTGGCCGTCGTCGTCGTCTTCCTCGTCGAACTCGTCGAAGTCTTCCTCGGCCACGTAGTCGTCGGCCTCGTCCTCGGCGACGAAGCCGTCGACGGCCTCGCTGATCTGCATCTCGCCGGCGGCGATCTTGTCGGCGTAGGTCAGGATCTCGGCGATCGTCGTCGGGCTCGCGCTGATCGCCAGCATCATGGCCTGCAGGCCGCCTTCGATGCGCTTGGCGATCTCGATCTCGCCCTCGCGCGTCAGCAGCTCGACGGTGCCCATCTCGCGCATGTACATGCGCACCGGGTCGGTCGTGCGGCCGAATTCGCTGTCGACGGTGGACAGCGCCGCTTCGGCGGCTTCCTCGGCCTCTTCCTCGGTCGCGGTGCTGGTGCCACCGCCGGCGATCAGCAGCGTCGCGGCGTCGGGCGCCTGCTCGTAGACGGCGATGCCCATGTCGTTGAGCATCGAGACGATGGCTTCCAGGATCTCGTTGTCGACCAGCTTCTCGGGCAGGTGGTCGTTGATCTCCTGGTGCGTCAGGAAGCCGCGCGTCTTGCCCATCTTGATGAGCGTCTTCAGCTCCTGGCGGCGCTTGGCGACTTCCTCTTCGGTGAGCGTGGCCTCGTCGAGGCCGAACTCCCGCATCAGCGCGCGTTCCTTCGCGCGGCTGACCTTCATGCGCAGCGGCTTGGCCTTCTCGGCCTTCTCGTCGACGACCTCGACTTCGGCTTCGACCTCGCCTTCGATGTCGGCCTCGATGTCGGTCAGGTCTTCCTCTTCGGCCTCGAGCGCCTTCTTCGGGTCGGCCTTCTTGCCGGCCGCGCCCTTGGCTGCAGCCTTGCCCTTGGGTTCCGGCTTGGCCGGCGCCGCCTTGGCCGCGCTCTTCGCCGGAGCCTTCGCCTCCGCCTTGCCGGCCGCCTTCGCGTCGGCCGGCTTTGCCGCCGCCGCCTTGACCTTGGTTTCCGCCGGCGGCGGGGCCTTGCCCTTGGCGGGCTTGGCGGCAGGGGCGGCAGCGGGCTTGGCGGCGGTCTTCTTGGCGGTCATGCGGGTCCTCGGGAAAGGTTCAACGGCGTTGCCATGCGCGACGCCGGCACCTCGGCAAGGCCGGGAGGGCGCGCTGCAGACATGGGGTCGCTTTGTCGAGTGACGAGCCCGGACAGCGTGGTGTCCGAGACTGTCCGGCGAGCAGTCCTTGCGGGAGAGGGTGGCCCATGCCCTGTACCAGGGTGCCCTTGTCGAGGGTGGCCGTGCCCGGAGGTGCTGCTGTCACTCGTGCCGTTGCGGTCAGCCGCGGATTATACCGCCGCCGCCCGGTGTCAGCGTGCCTGCACCACCCGGGTGGACTTGATGGCGGCGATCTGTTCCATGATGGCCCGGTAGCGCGCGAGGTCGTCGCGCGACGGCGTGGCGGCGACGATCGCATCGGCCTCCTGCTTGAGCAGCTGGCGCCACAGTTCGGCGACGATCTGCTGCAGGCCTTCGAGCTTGTACTCCTCGTCGCCGAGGCCGGCACGCACCCAGGCGCGCGCGGCGTCGGCCCAGGCCTGGCCTTCCATCGCGTCGTTCAGCGTCGCCCAGGTCAGCGGGCCGTGCTCCTCGAGCTGCTGCTCGAGCCAGCGCACCACCTCGCCGTGGGTGCCGCCCAGCTCGTGCAGCATCTGGCGGTCGTCGCCGGTGAGGCGGTCCCACCAGTCGGCGTGCTGCAGCAGCAGGCGCACCGCGAAGTCCGCCGGCCCGGCCGGCGGCACGTGGATCGAGCCGCGGCGGAACAGCCGCAGCGGACCCTGCCGCTCTGCGACTTTCGGCGCGGGCTGGCGTTCACCCCACAGCCCCTGCAGTTCGCCCAGGTCGAGGTGGGCGCGCTGCGCCAGGTCGGCGAGCACCTGGCGCTTCAGCGCGCCGTCGGGCAGCGCCTGCCAGAGCGGCCGCGCCTGCGCGAGCATGCGGGCGCGGCCCTCGGCGCTGGCGAGATCGCAGTCTTCGCCGGCCTGCTCGACGAGCTGGCGCGACAGCGGCACCGCCTGCGCGACGGCGCGCTCGAAGGCCTCGGCGCCGAGCTCGCGCACGAAGCTGTCGGGGTCGTGCTCGGGCGGCAGGAAGAGGAAGCGCACGGTGCGCAGGTCGGTGGCGTGCGGCAGCGAGGCTTCGAGCGCGCGGCCGGCGGCGCGGCGGCCGGCGGCGTCGCCGTCGAAGCTGAAGACCACCGCGTCGGTGAAGCGGAACAGCTTCTGGACATGCTCGGCCGTGCAGGCGGTGCCGAGCGTGGCGACCGCGTTGGCGAAGCCGTTCTGCGCCAGCGCGACGACGTCCATGTAGCCTTCGACGACGAGCGCGTAGCCCTTCTCGCGCAGCGCCTGGCGGGCTTCGTGCAGGCCGTAGAGCTCGCGCCCCTTGCTGAACACCGGCGTCTCCGGCGAGTTCATGTACTTGGGCTTGCTGTCGTCGAGCACGCGGCCGCCGAAGCCGATGACCTCGCCGCCGACGGCGCGGATCGGGAACATCACGCGGTCGCGGAACCAGTCGTAGCGGCCGCGCTCGGCATCGGGCTCGGCGTCTTCGGCATCGCGCAGGCGCACCAGGCCGGCCTCTTCGAGCAGCGGGTCGTCGTAGCGCGGGAACACGCCGGCCAGCGTGCGCCAGCCGGGTGGCGCGTAGCCGAGCCCGAACCGCGCCGCGATCTGGCCGGTGAGGCCGCGGCCCTTCAGATAGTCCACGGCACGCGGGCTGGCTTTCAGTTGCGCGCGGTAGAAGTCGGCCGCCTTCGCCAGCACCTCCCCGATCGAGCTGCGGCGCTCGCGCAGCTTCTCGCGCCGCACCTGTTCGTCGGCACTGACCTGCTCCTCGGGCACCTGCATGCCGACGCGGCCGGCGAGGTCGCGCACCGCTTCGACGAAGGACAGCCCGAGGTGCTCGGTGAGGAAGCGGATCGCGTCGCCGGAGGCACCGCAGCCGAAGCAGTAGTAGAACTGCTTGACCGGGCTGACCGAGAAGCTGGGCGACTTCTCGGCGTGGAAGGGGCACAGCCCCATCAGGTTGGCGCCGCCGCGCTTCAGTTCGACGTGCTGGCCCACGACGTCGGCGATGTCGACGCGCGCGAGCAGGTCCTGAATGAAGCCGGGTGGGATCATCGGTCACCGCCGGGCCGCCCCAAGGTGACCGAGCGCCCCCTCGGGGGGCAGCGCAGCGTGGGGGTCGTCATCCCCCGAGTCTAGCGACGCTGCTCTCCGGGGCCGGCGCCGGCGCGATGACGAAGACGCCGCGATAGTCCTGCACCCACTGCTGCACCAGCGCGGCCGGCGTCGGCGCCGCGATGCCGGTGCCCTGGCCGATGTCGCAGCCCAGTTCCAGCAACGTGCGCGCCTGCGCCGGGCTCTCGACGCCTTCGGCGACGACCACGCAGCCGAAGGTGCGCGCCAGGCCGATGACGCCTTCGACGATGGCGCGGTCCTGCGTGTCGTCGAGCATGTGGTGCACGAAGGAGCGGTCGATCTTCAGCACGTCGACCGGCAACTGCTTCAGGTAGGTGAGGGTGGAGTAGCCGGTGCCGAAGTCGTCGAGCGCGAACTTGACGCCCAGCGTCCGGCAGCGCGCCAGCAGCGCCGAGGTGGCCTGGATGTCCTGGTGCGCCGCGGTCTCCAGCATCTCCAGCTCGAGGTAGGCAGCCAGCGGGTCGGCGTGGCGCGCCAGCAGTTCGGACAGCCGCTGCGCGAAATCGGGCTCCTGCAGGTGGCGCGCCGACACGTTGACGCTGACCGAGATGTCGAGCCCGTTGCGCCGCCACAGCGACAGGTGTTCCAGCGCCTGCGAGAACACCCAGTCGCCGACGCGCGACGACAGCCCGGTGTTCTCGATCAGCGGCAGGAACTGCTGCGGCGCGATCAGGCCGTGCTGCGGGTGGTCCCAGCGCAGCAGGGCCTCGAAGCCGAGCACGCGGTTCGTCCGCATGTCGACCTTGGGCTGGTAGAAGAGCACGAACTCGCCCTGGTCGAGCGCTTCCTGGACGCGGCCGATCGCCATCACGCGCTCTTCGGTGCGGCGGCGGTGCTCGGGGTCGAAGAACAGGTAGCCGTTGCGGCCGCTCTGCTTGGCGCCGTACATCGCGTGGTCGGCGTGGCGCAGCAGCGTGTCGGCGTCGCTGCGGTCGATCGGGAACACGGTGGCGCCCATGCTGGCGGTGATCTGCACCGGGTCGTGTTCGGGGTCGATCACGTAGGGCTGCGAGACGACGCGCAGCACGCGTTCCACCGCCAGCCGCGCCTCTTCGATGGTGCCGGCGCGCAGCAGCAGCACGAACTCGTCGCCGCCCAGGCGCGCGGCCGAGTCGGCCCAGGTGTCGCGGCGGCGCAGCGCGCTGCGCAGCCGGCCGGCCAGTTCGGCCAGCATGCGGTCGCCCGCGGCGTGGCCGAAGCGGTCGTTGACGGGCTTGAAGCGGTCGAGGTCGAGGTAGCAGACGACGAGCAGGAAGCCCTCGCGGTCGGCCGCCTGCATGGCGTCGTTCAGCAGCAGCGACAGCTGCACGCGGTTGGGCAGGCGGGTCAGCTCGTCGTACAGCGCCTGGCGCTCGAGGCGCTCGCGCTGGGCCTGCTGTTCGCTGATGTCGGAGATGACGAGCACGTGGTAGCGCAGGTCCTGCGCGGGCCCGTGCACGCTCGAGATGGTGGCCTGCAGCGTGCAGCTCTCGCCATCGCGGCGGCGCTCGAGCAGTTCGCCGCGCCAGCTGCCGGTGTCGCGCAGGCTGGCCCACATGGCGGCACGCTGCTGGCGCGCGATGGGGTCGGCCGGAGTCGGTCGCAGCAGCGACGGCACCGTGCCGAGCAACTCGGGGCGCGGCACGCCCAGGATCTGCGTGTAGGCCGGGTTGACGTCGAGCACGCGCAGGTCGGCGTCGGTGACGAGCAGGCCTTCGTGCAGGTGCTGGAACAGGCTGGTGGACAGGCGCTGGCGCTCGAAGGCCTCGTGACGTTCGTCGACGTCGGCCAGCGTGGCGAGCAGGCGCGCCGGGCGGCCGTCGGTGTGGCGCTCGATGACGAGAAGCGTGGTCTCGAACCAGCGCCAGCCGGTGTCGCGCCGCATGCGCAGTTCCAGCTGCATGCGGCCGGCATTGCCGCCGGCGAGCTCTTCGATCGCCCGCTCCAGCGCGGGCCGGTCGTCGGGGTGGGCCTGCGACAGCCAGAGCGCCGGCGTCCAGCGCACGCCTTCGTCCTGCTGCGCCAGCGTGCGCCAGCCCGCGGATGCGAAGCTCTCGGCGCGCTGCAGGTGCCAGTCGGCGACGCCGAGGCGCGAGCCGTCGAGTGCCCACTCCCAGCGGTGGGCCCGCCACGAGGCTTCGACGCTCGCGCCGTGGGCCACCAGCAGGATGCCGAGCATCGACGCCACCCAGCCGGCGACCGCCACGTACAACGCCAGGCCGTGGCCCCACCAGGGAGCGTCGGCCGCCGCGCTGCCGGTGCCGACGAGTGCCACCGCGAGCAGCACGGTGCCGGTGATGGCGGTGCCGAGGCGCGCGACGATCCACAGCAGCAGCATCGGCAGCGCGAAGACGAGCAGCTTGCCCGGGGCGCTGGCCATCACGGCCGGCGACGCCAGCAGCGCGGTCCCGACCACCGCACCGGCCAGCAGCGCCAGGGCCGGCAGCAGCCGGCGCAGCGGCTGGAAGACGCCGAAGACGCGCCGGTCCAGCGTCAGCAGCGGCAGCGCCGCGAGCAGCGTGCCGATCGCCGTCGTCGCCCAGCCGCTGGCGAAGGCGCCCGCCCACGTTTCGGCGGCGAAGCGGTTCGGTGTCCAGCGCAGGGCGCTCGCGCCCACCAGGGCCATCGCCGGCGCGACAGCGCCGATGACGACGGCCGCGAGCCAGCGCACGTCCCGTGCGCGTTCGAGGCGGGCGTCGAAGCTGGCGGCGCGCAACAGGGCCACGCCGACGAGCAGCCCGCAGGCAAGCGCCGACACGGCGACGATGGCCGTGAGCGGAGGCACCGGCAGGCTGAGCAGCGCCACCAGCACGCCCGGCACACCGGCCCAGCCGATGGCCGGGCCCCAGCGCAGGCTGGCCGCCAGCGCCACGCCGGTGGGCAGCGCGACCACGCTCCACGGCGCCAGCGGCAGCGCCATCGCACCCAGGTAACCGGCGATCAGGCAGGCGAGGGCGACAGCGGCCGCCTGCGTCGCGCGGGCGGTGCTCGCCTGCCAATCCGTGACCACGCGCTGCAGCGGCCGGCGAGGGGCGTTGGGCATCTGGGCGCTGACCGTTGGGAAGGGCGCGGTGCGGTGGCGACCAGGCGGCCGCTCAGAGTGCGAAGTCGGACAGCGAGCGCCCGGCGGCGAGCGCCGCTTCGAGCCAGCGCGGCTTCAGGCCACGGCCGGACCAGGTGGCCCCGGTGGCGGGGTCGCGGTACTTCGGCGGCACCTTGGCGCCGCTGCCCTGGCCGCGCTTGGGTGCGGGCAGCGGGCTGCGGCCACCGAGGTCGGCCAGCGTCAGGCCGTACTGCGCCATCAGCGCCTTGATCTGGGCGATGGCGGCGGTGCGCTCTTCGCGCTGCGCGTCGACGATCTGCTTCTCGAGTGCCGCTTTCTGCGCAAGCAGTTCGTTCAACGTGGCCATCGACGCTCTCCCCTGGGGTTATAGGCAATACAGCCCGGGGAATATAGCCGCCGATGGGCGTCGAATCGACGCTGGCGTGCCGCCGATCCCACGAATCAGCGGTAACCCACGCGGTCCAGCATCTGCTGCACCTTCACCTGGTTCATGCCGATCACCGACACCGGCACCGATTCGGTCTTGAAGCTGCCGAACGATTCCAGTGCGGGGTTTTTCAGGGTCGCGCCGCGCACCGCCGGCCATTCGTTGTTGCCGCTGGCGAAATAGGTTTGGGCCTCGGGGCTGGCCAGGTATTCGAGAAACTTCACCGCCGCGTCGCGGTTCTTCGCGTGGCGCGCCACCGCGCCGCCTGCGACGTTGATGTGGGTGCCGTGGTCGGCCTGGTTCGGGAACATGACGTCGATCTTCTCGATCACGGCGCGGTCGGCCGGCAGTTCCGAGCGCATCAGGCGCGCCAGGTAGTAGCTGTTGGTCAGCGCGATCGCGCATTCGCCGCTGGCCACCGCCTTGATCTGGTCGGTGTCGCCGCCCTTCGGCGGGCGCGCCATGTTGGCCACCAGGCCCTTCAGCCAGGCCTCGGCCTTCTCGGCGCCCAGGTGCTCGGTCATCGCGCCGAAGAGCGACAGGTTGTACGGGTGCGAACCCGAGCGCGTGCACAGCAGGCCCTTGTTGACCGGGTCGGCCAGCTTCTCGTAGCGGTCGACGTCGGCTTTCGCGACCTTGGTCTTGTCGTAGACCACGAGGCGGGCACGGGTCGAGAAGCCGAACCACTGCGAGCCGCTGCCGTCGTCCTTGCCGCGCAGCGTGGCCGGGATCTGCTCGCTCAGCAGCTTGCTCTTGACCGGCTGGAACAGGCCGTCGACCTCGGCGCGCCACAGGCGCGCGGCGTCGACCAGCAGGATCAGGTCGGCCGGGCTGGATGCGCCTTCGCTCTGCAGGCGGGCGAGGATGCCGGCGTCGTCGGCGTCGACGCGGTTGACCTTGATGCCGGTCGCCTTCGTGAAGTTGGCGTACAGCGCTTCGTCGGTCTGGTAATGGCGCGCCGAGTAGAGGTTGAGGACCTTGTCCTGCGCGAAGGCGGGGGCGGCGGCGAGCACCGCCGCCGCGGCGGCGATCAGGCGCTTGAAGGCGGTGAGGCGGGGGCGGGCGAGGGACATGGACACTCCGGCAGGGTTCTGAACCTGCCCGAAGTGTACTTGAGAACGCGAACGATTCTCAATTGATGTGGATCAAGCCGACGGCGGCACGTAGCCGGCCGGCTTGTCGCCGCCATCGCCGAAGAAGAACTGCTCCATCTGCCGCGCCAGGTACTGGCGGGCACGCTGGTCGGCGAGGTTCAGGCGGTTCTCGTTGACCAGCATCGTCTGGTGCTTCTTCCAGACCTCGAAGGCGTCCTTGCTGATGTGGTCGTAGATGCGCTTGCCGAGCTCGCCGGGGTAGGGCGCGAACGACAGCCCTTCGGCTTCCTTCTTGAGGTACTGGCACTGAACCATGCGGGCCATGATCGGTTTCCTTGTGGAGACGTTGTCTAGACGAGCTTCTTGACCAGCACCTGCGAGCGCCGGTCCCAGTTGTACTTGCGCTTGCGCGCCTCGGGCAGCCAGTCGGGGTCGACCTGGGCAAAGCCGCGCTTGATGAACCAGTGCATCGTGCGCGTGGTGAGCACGAAGATCGTGTCCAGGCCCATCTGCTTGGCGCGCTGTTCCACGCGCTTCAACAGCCGTTCGCCGTCGCCCTGGCCCTGCGAGAGCGGCGACACCGTGAGTGCCGCCATTTCGGCGGTGCGCGCCTCGGGGTACGGGTAGAGCGCGGCGCAGCCGAAGATGATGCCGTCGTGCTCGATCAGCGTGTAGTTGGCGATGTCGCGCTCGATCTCGGTGCGCTCGCGGCGCACCAGCGTGCCGTCGCGCTCGAAAGGTTCGATCAACTGCACGATGCCGGCGACGTCGTCGCTGGTGGCTTCGCGCAGGCTCTCGAGCTTTTCGTCGACGACCATCGTGCCGACGCCGTCGTGCGTGAACACCTCGAGCAGCAGCGCGCCGTCGGTCGCGAACGGCAGGATGTGCGAGCGTTCGACACCGCCTTCGCAGGCCTTCACGCACTGGCGCAGGTAGAAGGCCGGGTCGGCGGGCTGGCTGGGCGCCGGCAACGCGGCCAGCAGGCGCTTGGCGTCGGCGAGCGCGAGTTCGGTGTCGATGCCGCTCTCGGGGTTGTCTGGCGTTTCGCGGATGCCCGCGATCTCGCACATGAAGACGAGCTTGTCGGCCTGCAGCGCGATCGCGGTGGCGGTGGCCACGTCCTCCATCGTCAGGTTGAAGGCCTCGCCGGTGGGCGAGAACCCGAACGGCGACAGCAGCACGAGCGCGCCGGTGTCCAGCGCGCGCCGGATCGCGCCGTGGTCGACGCGGCGCACGAGGCCGCTGGACATGTAGTCGGTGCCCTCGACGATGCCGACCGGCCGCGCGGTGAGGAAGTTGCCCGACACCACGCGCACCGTGGCGTTGGCCATCGGCGTGTTCGGCAGGCCCTGCGAGAACGCGGCCTCGATCTCGAAGCGCAACTGGCCGGCGGCTTCCTGCGCCGCGTCGAGCGCCACCGCGTCGGTCACGCGCAGGCCGTTGACGAATTTCGACACGTGGCCCTTGGCGGCAAGCTGCTCGTTCACCTGCGGGCGGAAGCCGTGCACCAGCACGAGCTTGATGCCCATCGCGTGCAGGATGGCGAGGTCCTGGACGAAGTGGTTCAGCTTGCCGGCGGCGATGGCCTCGCCGGCGATGGCGACGACGAAGGTCTTGCCGCGGTAGGCGTGGATATACGGCGCGACCGCGCGGAACCACGGGACGAAGGTGTGCGGAAAGACGAGGCTCATTGCGTCGGCGATTGTGCCGCAGCATGATCGTGGCCCCGTCATCCAGGGAGCCTTCGATGGACACCTACAAGACCCACGGCGCCTTCAGCTGGAGCGAGCTGATGACCTCGGACCCCGAGGGCGCGCTGTCCTTCTACCGCCAACTGTTCGGCTGGACCGTCGAGACCAGCCAGATGGGCATGGGCCCGTACCACGTGGTGAAGATCGGCGACACGTCGGTTGGCGGCGTCATGGGCAAGCCGCCGGGTGGCGAGGGCATGCCGTCGATGTGGGGCGTCTACGTCACCGTCGACGATGTCGAGAAGACGGTGGCGCAGTGCACGGCGCTGGGCGGCAAGGTGATCATGGCGCCGATGGACGTTCCGCAGGTCGGCCGCATGGCCGTGATCCAGGACCCGCAGGGCGCCACGCTGAACGTCATCACCTACGTCGCCGGCTGACGGCCGCCGGAGCGCGGCGGCCATAATCCGCGCCCCGTGAGACCTGCCCGCGCCGCGCCGGCGAACCCCGTCCCGCCGATCTCGTACCCCGAAGCGCTGCCGGTCTCGGCGCGGCGCGACGAGATCGCGCGCGCCATCCGCGAGCACCCGATCGTCATCGTCTGCGGCGAAACCGGCTCTGGCAAGACGACGCAGCTGCCGAAGATCGTGCTCGAGCTCGGCCGCGGCCTCGGGGCCGGCGGCAAGGGCCTGATCGGCCACACGCAGCCGCGGCGCATCGCCGCCAGCAGCGTGGCCAAACGCATCGCCGAGGAGCTGAACTCGCCGCTCGGCGAGGTGGTCGGCTACAAGGTGCGCTTCCAGGACCGCCTGCAGCCCGGCGCCAGCGTGAAGCTGATGACCGACGGCATCCTGCTCGCCGAGACGCAGACCGACCCGCTGCTGAAGGCCTACGACACGCTGATCATCGACGAGGCGCACGAACGCAGCCTCAACATCGATTTCCTGCTCGGCTACCTGAAGGAGGTGCTGGCGCGGCGGCCCGAGCTGAAGCTGATCGTCACCTCGGCCACGATCGATGCCGACCGCTTCGCGCAGCACTTCGCGTCGACGCGCGGGCCGGCGCCGGTGATCCAGGTGAGCGGGCGGCTGTTCCCGGTCGAGCAGCGCTGGCGGCCGTGGGAAGACCGCAAGGACGCCGACCTCGAAGACGCCATCGCCGATGCGGTGGACGAACTGTGGCGCGAAGGGCCGGGCGACATCCTCGTCTTCCTGCCCGGCGAGCGCGAGATCCGCGAGACCGCCGACCACCTGCGCAAGCACCTGGCCAGCACCGTGCGGCACGGCCCGCAGCCGGAGATCCTGCCCCTGTACGCACGCCTGTCTCAGGCCGAGCAGGACCGCGTGTTCGTCGCCGGCAACGGCCGCCGCGTCGTGCTGGCCACCAACGTCGCGGAGACCTCGCTCACGGTGCCGGGCATCCGCTACGTCATCGACAGCGGGCTGGCGCGCGTCAAGCGCTACAGCTACCGCAACAAGGTCGAGCAGTTGCAGGTGGAGGCCATCAGCCAGGCCGCGGCCAACCAGCGCGCCGGCCGCTGCGGGCGCGTGTCCAACGGCATCTGCATCCGCCTGTACGACGAGAAGGATTTCGCCGGCCGCCCGCGCTTCACCGACCCCGAGATCCTGCGCAGCAGCCTGGCGGGCGTGATCCTGCGCATGAAGTCGCTGCACCTCGGCACGGTGGAGGCGTTCCCGTTCCTGGAGCCGCCGCCGAAGAAGGCGATTGCCGACGGCTACGCGCTGCTCGACGAGCTGAACGCGGTCGACGACGACAACGAGCTCACGCCCATCGGCCGCGAACTCGCGAAGCTGCCGCTGGACCCGCGCATCGGCCGCATGATCCTGGAGGCGCGCGAACGCCAGTCGCTGACCGAAGTGCTGATCATCGCGTCGGCGCTCTCGGGCCAGGACGTGCGCGACCGCCCGCAGGAAGCTGCCCAGGCCGCCGACGAGCGGCACCGCAAGTTCGACGACGAGAAGTCGGAGTTCATGGGCTACCTGAAGCTCTGGAACTGGATCGAGGAAGGGCGCGGGCACGGCACGGCGCACGAGGCGCACAAGCTCAGCAACCGCCAGCAGGAACAGCGCCTGCGCGACAGCTTCGTCAGCCCGCGCCGCGTGCGCGAGTGGCGCGACATCCACTCGCAGCTGCACACTGTGGTGGCGGAGCACGGCTGGCGCCTGAACAGCGTGCCCGCCACCTACGAGCAGGTGCACCTGGCGATGCTGGCCGGCCTGCTGGGCAACATCGGCTGCAAGAGCGACGACGAGGACTGGTATCTCGGCGCACGCGGCATCAAGTTCTGGCGCCACCCGGGCGCGCACCTGAGCAAGAAGCCGGGGCGCTGGCTGCTGGCGGCCGAACTGGTGGAGACCACGCGCCTCTTCGGCCGCGGGCTGGCGGCGATCGAGCCGCAGTGGATTCCGCCGATCGCCGGCCACCTGCTGAAGAAGCAGTTGCTGGAGCCGCACTGGGAGAAGAAGGCCGGCGAGGTGGTGGCGCTGGAGCGCGCGACGCTCTACGGCATCGTCGTCTACAACAACCGGCGCGTGAACTTCGGCAACGTCGACCCCGCCGAGGCGCGCGACATCTTCATCCGCGAGGCGCTGGTCAACGGTGACTGGGAGACGAAGCTACCCTTCGCCGCCCACAACCGCAAGCTGGTCGCGCAGGTGCAGGAACTCGAGCACAAGGCGCGCCGGCAGGACGTGCTCGTCGACGACGAGCTGATCTTTGCGTTCTACGACCAGCAGGTGCCCAAGGACGTGCACTCCGGCGCCGGCTTCGAGCGCTGGTACCGCGAGGAAGCGAAGCGCCAGCCGAAGCTGCTGCACCTGACGCGCGAGGAGCTGATGCGTCACGAGGCGGCCGGCATCACGACGGCGTCGTTTCCGCGCACCGTGCGGCTGGGCGGCATCGACTGTGCGGCCGACTACCTGCACGAGCCGGGCGATCCGAAGGACGGCGTCACCGTCACGGTGCCGATCTACGCGCTGAACCAGGTCAACGACGAGCGCTGCGAGTGGCTGGTGCCCGGCATGCTGAAGGACAAGGTGCTGGCGCTGGTGAAGAGCCTGCACCAGCGCCCGCGCTCGCGTCTCGTGCCGCTGCCTGACTACGCGGCCGAGTTCTGCGAGCTCGCGCCCTTCGCCCAAGGCAGCCTGATGGACGTGCTGCTGAAGGCCGTGCGCGAGCGCACCCAGCTCGCCGTCCAGCGCAACGACTTCAAGCTGGAGACGCTGTCGCCGCACCTGTTCATGAACTTCCGCATCGTCGACGAGCACGGCCGCCAGCTCGGCATGGGCCGCGACCTCGCCGGCCTGAAGGCCGAGTTCGGCGGCCAGGCGCGCAGCGCATTCCAGGCGCTGGCGGCGTTGAAGGTGGCGGCACCGCCCGCGCCGGTGGCCGCGGCGCCGGCGGGCGGCGGCGTGGTCGCGAAGGTCGCGGCGCCCGCGCCGGCAGCCCCGGCCGTGGAGGCGAAGTCCTACACCGCCTGGACCTTCGGCGAGCTGCCCGAGCTGATGGAGATCCGCAAGGGCGGCCAGTCGCTGGTGGGCTTTCCGGCGCTCATCGACAAGGGCGCGGCGGTCGAGATCGAGGTCTTCGACGAACCCGACGTGGCCGCGGCGAAGCATCGCGCCGGCCTGCGCCGGCTGGTGTCGCTGCAGATCCGCGAACCATTGAAGTACCTGGAGAAGAACATCCCCGACCTGCAGGCGATGGGCGTCGCCTTCATGGGGCTGGGCGGCACGACCGAGGAGCTGCGAGCGCAGATCGTCGACCTTGCGGTCGACCGCGCCTTCCTGGCCGACCCGCTGCCGACCGACGAGCCCGCGTTCAAGCGCCGCGTCGACGAAGGCCGCGCGCGCCTGAACCTGATCGCCCAGGAAGTGGCACGGCTGGCGGCGACGATCCTGGGCGAACTGCTCGTCGCCATCCGCAAGCTGAAGGACAGCCGACCGCCGAAGGACGTGGCCGACGACGTGCAGCAGCAACTGGCGCGCCTGGTGCCCAAGCGTTTCCTGCTCGCGCACGACTGGGCCGCGCTGCAGCACCTGCCGCGCTACCTGAAGGCGGTGACGCTGCGGCTGGACAAGCTGCGCGCCGACCCCGCGCGCGACGCCGCGCGGCTGTCCGAACTGCGCCCGCTGGAGCAGCGCTACCTGCGCCGGCTGGCGGAGCTGAAGGGCGCGCAGCACGCGCGCCTGGACGAGTACCGCTGGCTGCTGGAAGAGCTGCGCGTGAGCCTGTTCGCGCAGGAACTGCGCACGCCGCAGCCGGTGAGCGTGAAGCGGCTGGACAAAGCTTGGGCTCAGCTGTCAGGCTGAGCCCGGGCGTACCTCAGGCCGGCACCGACGGCAGCCCGGCCAGCGCCATCGCGAGCTCCTTCTCGTCGTACTGCTGGTCGACGAGCTTGCCGGCGTGGAAGTTCGAGTAGGCGGCCATGTCGAAGTGGCCGTGGCCGCAGAGGTTGAACAGGATCACCTCCGAACGCCCCTCGGCCTTGCAGCGCAGCGCCTCGACGATGGCGCCCTTGACGGCGTGGTTGGCCTCCGGCGCCGGCACGATGCCCTCGGTGCGGCCGAACAGCACGCCGGCGGCGAAGCACTCGTTCTGCGTGTAGGCGGTGGCCTCGATCAGGTCGAGCTGCTTCAGGTGGCTGACCAGCGGCGCCATGCCGTGGTAGCGCAGGCCGCCGGCGTGGAAGCCCGGCGGCGTGAACGTGCTGCCCAGCGTGTGCATCTTCACCAGCGGCGTCAGGTGGCTGGTGTCGCCGAAGTCGTAGGCGTACTTGCCGCGCGTCAGGCTGGGGCAGGCGGCCGGTTCGACGGCGACGATGCGGCGCTTCTTCGTCTTGCCGCCGCCGCGCAGCTGCTGGCCGAGGAACGGGAACACGATGCCGGCGAAGTTGCTGCCGCCGCCGGTGCAGCCGACGATGACGTCCGGGTCGTCGCCCGCCATCTCCATCTGCAGCATCGCTTCCTGGCCGACGATGGTCTGGTGCAGCAGCACGTGGTTCAGCACCGAGCCCAGGGCGTACTTGGTGTCGTCGTGCGTGGCGGCCACTTCCACCGCTTCGGAGATGGCGATGCCCAGCGAGCCGGGGTGGTCGGGCCGCTCGGCCAGGATGGCGCGGCCGGAGTTCGTCTCGTTCGACGGGCTGGCCACGCAGGTGGCGCCGTAGGTCTCCATCAGCGCGCGCCGGTACGGCTTCTGGTCGTACGAGACACGCACCTGGAAGATCTTGACGTCGAGGTCGAACAGCGCACCGGCGAAGGCGAGCGACGAACCCCACTGGCCGGCGCCGGTCTCGGTGGTGAGCTTGCGGATGCCGGCCTGGGCGTTGTACCAGGCCTGCGGGATGGCGGTGTTCGGCTTGTGGCTGCCGGCGGGCGAGACGCCTTCGTACTTGTAGTAGATCTTCGCCGGCGTGCCGAGCGCCTTCTCGAGCCGGTGGGCGCGGAACAGCGGCGCCGGCCGCCAGAGCTTGAAGACCTCGCGCACCGGCTCGGGGATTGGGACTTCGCGCTCGGTGCTGACCTCCTGCAGGATCAGCTCCATCGGGAACAGCGGTGCCAGGTCGTCGGGGCCGACCGGCTGCATGGTGCCGGGGTGTAGCGGCGGCGGCAGCGCCACCGGCAGGTCGGCGGCAATGTTGTACCAGTGCCGCGGCATGCGGCTTTCGTCGAGCAGGAACTTGGTCGTCGTCATCGAGGGATCCTCCAATACGGGCTCGGGCATCGTAGGTCGTGAACTCGCGCACCTGCTTGCGGGTTTGCGCGAGCCCGGGCCTTGCGCCCGGCGCAAATCGGGTTCATAGAATGAACTGGCTGGGTCCTGGCGCCCAGCGTGAAGGGCATCCGGTGGTCAAGCGCGTCGTCGCGGTGGGGTTCGGGTTCGCGTTCACGGCCGTATCGGCCGTGGCGCAGACCGCTGCGCCGCCGCCCGACCGCGCCGCGATGGAGCGCGCGCTGCAGCAGGCCGACGGGCCGAAGCGCCGCATTCTCGAAGCGGCGCGCCTGAAGGCCGGACCGCCGACCCCGACGCCCGCGCCGACGCCGGTGGCCGCTGCGCCCACCCCGCCGAGTGCGCCGGTCGCCCGTGTCGAGGCGCCCGCCGCGCCGCCGGTGCAGGCGCCGGAGACCGAGATCGTCGTCGTCATCACGATGCCGCCCGGCATCGACCCGGTGGACGTGCCGGCGCCGGCCCGCGTCGGTTCGGTGGCGGTGGTGGCGCCGCCCGAGGCCGAACCGCCGCGGCCACGCCTGCTCGACCTGCCGCCGGCGCCGCCGGCCCCGCCGGCCCCGCTGGCGCCGCCGCGCCTGGTGTCGATGGCCGAGCCGGAAGTGCCGGCACGCCTGTTCCGGCGTGGCGGCGGTCGCGTGGAGTTGCTGGTGGACGTGCTGATCGACACCGACGGCAGCGTGAAGAGTGCCGTCGTGATCACGTCGAGCAATGCCGATGCCGACGAACCGGTGCTCGACGCCGTGCGCCGCTGGCGCTACGAACCGCAGCCGGCGGCGCGGCCGCACCAGGTGCGGCTGGTGGTGTCGCCGCCCTGACGCGGCGCACTGCGGCGCCTCAGCGCGCGAGCACCTCGAACGCGCGGTCCATGCCGCCGTCGGTGATCGAGATCATGGCCTGCTCGCGCACGGCCGGCTTCGGATGGTAGGCGATCGACAGGCCGGCCACGCTCATCATCGGCAGGTCGTTCGCGCCGTCTCCGACCGCGATCGACTGCGCGGGGTCGATGCCCATCAGCTCGATCACCTCCAGCAGCACGCGCTGCTTCTCGCGCCCGTCGACGATGTCGCCCCAGGGGCGATCGAACAGCGTGCCGGTGAGCTTGCCGTTCGCCACGCCCAGGGTGTTGGCGCGCGCGAAGTCGAGCCCGAGGCGGCGCCGCACCCGTTCGCTGAAGAAGGTGAAGCCGCCGCTGATGAGCAGCGTCTTCAGGCCGGCGGCCTGGCAGGCGCGCACGAAGGTCTCGACGCCGGGGTTCAGCTGCAGGCGCTCGTCGTACACGCGCTGCAGCGCCGCTTCGCTGACGCCGGCCAGCAGCGCGACGCGGCGGCGCAGGCTGTCCTTGTAGTCGGCGATCTCGCCGCGCATCGCCGCTTCGGTGATCTCGGCCACCTCGGACTTGCGGCCGACGACGGCGGCGATCTCGTCGACGCACTCGATGTTGATCAGCGTCGAGTCCATGTCGAAGGCGACGAGCTTGAACTCGGCCAGGCGCAGCGGCGGCGTGAAGCCGCGCACCCACAGGCCCGGGCTGAACTCCGTCGCGCTCATGCGGCCTGCACCTGCGGTTGCCCCAGCGCCCGCAGCACGTCGCGGACGTACTGAGCACGTTCCTTCGGGTCGGCGATCTCGCGCTCGATGCGCAGCTTGTCGTTGCCGGCGAACTTGATCGCGCGGTTCTTCTGCACCAGCTCGACGATGCGCTGGCCGTCGATCGGCGCCTTCGGGCGGAAGACGATGTTCATCAGCTTCGGACCGGCGTCGATCTTCAGCACGCCGTAGGGCTTGGCCAGCACGCGCAGGCGGTGGGTGTCGAACAGCGTCTGGCCCTGCGGCGGCAGGCGGCCGAAGCGGTCGGTGATCTCTTCGAGCAGGGCGTCGATGGCCTCGGCCTTCTCGGCGGTGGCCAGGCGCTTGTACAGGTTCAGGCGCGTGTGCACGTCGCCGCAGTAGGCGTCGGGCAGCAGCGCGGGCGAGTGCAGGTTGATCTCGGTGGTTGCCGACAGCGGGCTCAGAAGGTCGGGCTCGCGGCCGGCGCGCAGCGAGCGCACGGCCTCGGAGAGCATGTCGTTGTAGAGCTGGAAGCCCACCTCCATCATGTTGCCGCTCTGGTGTTCGCCCAGCACCTCGCCGGCGCCGCGGATCTCCAGGTCGTGCATCGCCAGGTAGAAGCCCGAGCCCAGTTCTTCCATGTCCTGGATGGCCTGCAGCCGCTGCGCCGCCTGCTTGGTGAGCCCTTCCACGTCGGGCACCAGCAGGTAGGCGTAGGCCTGGTGGTGGCTGCGCCCCACGCGCCCGCGCAGCTGGTGCAGCTGCGCGAGGCCGAACTTGTCGGCGCGGCTGATGACGATGGTGTTGGCGGTCGGCACGTCGATGCCGGTCTCGATGATGGTCGAGCACAGCAGCACGTTGTGGCGCTGGGCGACGAACTCGCGCATCACGTGCTCGAGCTCGCGCTCGGGCATCTGGCCGTGGGCGACGCCGATGCGCGCCTCGGGCAGCAGCTCGGCGAGCTTGTCGCGCCGGTTCAGGATGGTCTCGACCTCGTTGTGCAGGAAGTAGACCTGGCCGCCGCGCTTCAACTCGCGCAGCACCGCCTCGCGGATGGTGCCGCTGCTCTCGCCGCGCACGAAGGTCTTGAACGCCAGCCGGCGCTGCGGTGCGGTGGCGATGACGCTCAGGTCACGCAGGCCCTCGAGCGCCATGCCCAGCGTGCGCGGGATCGGCGTCGCGGTGAGCGTGAGCACGTCGACCTCGGCGCGGAAGGCCTTGATCGCTTCCTTGTGGCGCACGCCGAAGCGGTGTTCCTCGTCGATGACGAGCAGCCCGAGGCGCGCGAACTTCACGTCGCTGGACAGCAGCTTGTGGGTGCCGACGACGATGTCCACCGTGCCGGCGGCGATGCCCTCGAGCGCCGCCTTCACCTCCTTCGCGGTGCGGAAGCGCGACAGCTCGGCGATCTTCACCGGCCACTTGCCGAAGCGGTCGACCAGCGTCTGGTAGTGCTGCTCGGCCAGCAGCGTGGTGGGCGCGAGGATGGCGACCTGCTTGCCCCCGTGCACCGCCACGAAGGCGGCGCGCAGCGCGACCTCGGTCTTGCCGAAGCCGACGTCGCCGCAGACCAGGCGGTCCATCGGCTTCGGGCTCACCATGTCCTGCACGACGGCGTGGATGGCGGCGCGCTGGTCGGCCGTTTCCTCGAAGCCGAAGCTGGCGGCGAAGGCTTCGTAGTCGTGCGGGCTGAAGCGGTGGCTGAAGCCTTCGCGCGCGGCGCGCCGGGCGTACAGGTTCAGCAGTTCGGCGGCGGTGTCGCGCACCTGCTCGGCGGCCTTGCGGCGCGCCTTCTCCCACTGGCCGCTGCCCAGGCGGTGCAAGGGTGCTTCGTCGGCGCTGACGCCGGTGTAGCGGCTGATCAGGTGCAGCTGCGCCACCGGCACGTACAGCGTCGCCTTGTCGGCGTATTCGAGGTGCAGGAACTCCGAGGTGCCTTCGCCGAGGTCGATGTTCTTCAGGCCCTGGTAGCGGCCGATGCCGTGGTTCAGGTGCACCACCGGGTCGCCGACCTTCAGCTCGGACAGGTCCTTGATCAGCGCGTCGACGTTGCTGACCTGTTCCTGCTTCTTGCGCCGGCGCGCCTGCGGCGTGGTGGCGAAGAGCTCGGTCTCGGTGAGCAACTGGATCGACAGGCCGGCCTCGGGCTCCAGCCAGTGGAAGCCTTCGGCCAGCGGCGCGGCGACGATGGCCACCTTCTCGGTGCCGGCCACGAACTCGGCCAGGCCGGCGACGCTGGGCACGTCGATCTTGTGGTCGCGCAGCAGCTCCAGCAGGCTTTCGCGGCGGCCGTCGCTTTCGGCCACCAGCAGCACGCGGTGCGGCGTGCCGCCGATGTGCTTCTCCAGCGCGGCCAGCGGCTCGGGCGCGCCGCGGTCGACCGAGACGTCGGGCAGCGGGCGTGCCCACGCCACGGCGTCGTGGCCGCGCAGCGCCAGCGTGGCGTGAGGCTGCGTGCGCGTGAAGAACTCGTCGGGCTTCTGGAAGATGGCCTCGGGCGGCAGCAGCGGCCGTTCGGGGTCGTGCTGCAGGAAGCGGTGGCGTTCGCGCGTGTCGGCCCAGAAGCGTTCAAGCGCCTGGTCGACCTCGCCGTGCAGCACCAGCGCGGCGTTCTCGCCGAAGTAGTCGAAGACGGTCGCGGTCTGGTCGAAGAACAGCGGCAGGAAGTACTCGATGCCGCCGGTGGCGATGCCCTGCGCGATGTCCTTGTAGATGCGCGCCTTCGTCGGGTCGCCTTCGATGCGCTCGCGCCAGCGCGCGCGGAACGCGGTGCGCGCGGCCTCGTCCATCGGGAACTCGCGGCCAGGCAGCAGGCGCACCTCGGGCACCGGGAACAGGCTGCGCTGGCTGTCGGGGTCGAAGGTGCGGATCGAGTCGACCTCGTCGCCGAACAGGTCCACGCGGTAGGGCACCAGCGAGCCCATCGGGAAGAGGTCGATCAGGCCGCCGCGCACCGCGTACTCGCCCGGGCTCACGACCTGGCTCACGTGCTGGTAGCCGGCGAGCGTGAGCTGGGCCTTCAGCTTCGCCTCGTCGAGCCGCGTCTTCTGCTTGAACTGGAACGTCGTCGCCGCCAGGAACGACGGTGGCGCCAGCCGCGTGAGCGCGGTGCTGGCCGGCAGGATCAGCACCTGCACCTCGCCCTGCTGCAGCCGCCACAGCGTGGCCAGGCGCTCGGAGATCAGATCCTGGTGCGGGCTGAAGGTGTCGTAGGGCAGAGTCTCCCAGTCGGGAAACAGGGCGACGCCCAGGCCGGGCTCGAAGAAGGGCAGTTCGTCGGCCAGCCGCTGGGCGTCGGCCGGCTCGGCGGCGACGATGGCGAGCAGGCGCTTCTCGGCCGCACGCTCCTTTGCGAGGCGGGCCAGCAGCAGGGCGTCGGCGGAGCCGGTCGGGCGTGGCAGCGTGAAGCGCTTGCCCGGGGCGATGGAAGGCAGGTGCATGAAGAGGCGGATTCTAGAATTCGGCGATGACGAACCCTTCGCGCTGCTTTGCCCTCGTGCCCTGCGCCGGTGTCGGCACGCGCGCCGGCGCAGGCGGGCCCAAGCAGTACGCCCGTGTCGGCGGGCGCCCGGTGGTGGGCCACACGCTGGCGGCGCTGGGCGGCGTGACCCGCATCGAGAACACGCTGGTGGTGCTTTCACCCGAGGACGCCGAGTTCGAAGCGCACGTGCCGGGTTTCGCCGGCTGGGTGGCGCGCTGCGGTGGCGACACGCGCGCCGCCACGGTGACCAACGGCCTGGCCGAACTGCGCGCCCGCGGCGTGCGCGAGCACGACTGGGTGCTCGTGCACGACGCCGCGCGCTGCCTGGTGCGGCCGGCCTGGGTCGATGCGCTGATCGACGCCTGCCTGCCCGACGGCGTCGGCGGCCTGCTGGCGCTGCCGCTGGCCGACACGCTGAAGGCAGAGGAAGGCGGCCGCGTCGCCGCCACCGTGCCGCGCGAACACAAGTGGGCGGCGCAGACGCCGCAGATGTTCCGCCTGGGCCTGCTGGAGCGTGCGCTGCGCGAAGCCGGCGCCGGCGTGACCGATGAATCGAGCGCTGTCGAAGCGCTCGGCCTGGCGCCGCGGCTGGTGCCCGGCGCGCTGGAGAATCTGAAGCTCACCTGGCCGGCCGATTTCGCGCTTGCCGAACGCCTTCTGGAGACCCGATGAACCTGCCCCTCCTGCGTGTCGGCGAAGGCTGGGACACGCACCAGCTCGTCACCGGCCGCCCGCTCGTGCTGGGCGGCGTGACCATCCCGCACACGCACGGCCTGCTGGGCCACAGCGATGCGGACGCGCTGCTGCACGCCATCACCGATGCGCTGTTCGGCGCCGCCGGGCTGGGCGACATCGGACGCCACTTCCCCGACACCGACGCCGCCTTCAAGGGCGCCGACTCGGCCGTGCTGCTGGCCGAGGCGGCGCGCCGCGTGCGTGCCGAAGGCTGGCAGATCGCCAACGTCGACAGCACCATCGTGGCCCAGGCACCGAAGATGGCGCCGCACATCGGCGCCATGCGCGAGCGCATCGCCGTCGTGCTGCGGCTGCCCGCGGACGCCGTCAACGTGAAGGCGAAGACGGCCGAGAAGATGGGTCCGGTGGGCGAGGGCCGTGCGATCGAGACGCGCGCGGTCTGCCTGCTGCTGAAGCCGGCGCCCTGATCAGGGCGCCCGGCGAAGCCGGATGTGCGCCAGCAGCCCGCCGTCGGGCGCGTTCGTGAGCTCCAGGCTGCCGCCCATGCGCTGCATCGCCTTGTCGACGATGGCCAGGCCGAGGCCGGCGCCAGTGGCGGCGGTGCGTGCGGCGTCGCCGCGGAAGAACGGCGTGGTCAGCTGCGAGAGCTTCTCGGTCGGCACGCCGGGGCCGTGGTCGCGCACGCTGACGATGACCCAGGGCCCCGTGCGCACGTACGACACGCTGACCTCCGCCACGCCGGTGTTGGTGCCGCGGCCGTAGCGGCGCGCGTTCTCGAACAGGTTGCTGAAGACGCGGCCGAGCTCCACCTCGTCGGCCAGCACCTTGAGGTCGATCGCCACGCGCGAGGTGATCTTGATCTGCGTCGGGTCGCGGAAGCCCGCCGCCTCGCGGTCGATCAGCTGCGACACGTGCACCGGGCGCAGCTGCGTTTCGCCCGGGCGCGCGTAGTCCATGAACTTGTCGATGATGGCGTCGAGCTGGTCGATGTCCATCGCCATGTTGCGCTTGGCTTCCTCGTCGCTGACGCTCATCTCGGTCTCGAGGCGTAGGCGCGCCAGCGGCGTGCGCAGGTCGTGGCTGATGCCGGCGAGCATCACCGCGCGGTCTTCCTCGACGCGCGCGAGCTCGCGCGCCATGCGGTTGAAGCCCATGTTGACCTCGCGGATCTCGCTCGTCAGCGTGTTCTCGTCGAGGCGCGAATCGAGGTCGCCCTCGCGGATGCGGCTGGCCGCGAACGACAGCTGCTTGAGCGGCCGGTTGATCAGCCGCGCGATCGCCACCGAGCCCACCAGCGTGGCCAGCAGCGCGATGCCGATCCACGCGAACCAGGTGTAGCCGGTGAGCGGGCCGCTCTGCGCCGCTTCGGCCTGCAGCCAGTACTGGTCGCGCTCGATCGAGAAGCTCACCCACAGGCCGCCCTGGCCGTTGACGCTGCGGGCGACCTCGGTGTCCGGGCCCATCACGGCACGCAGCTCGCGGCTGACGCGGCGCGTGAAGCGGTCGACCTCGAAGGGCTCGATCCTGTCGGCGGGCTCGCGCGGGGTGACGCGGATCGAACCCTGCTGGCCCATGCCCTTGACGAGGGCGACGCGGTTGATGCCGTCGGCCTGCTTGAGCGCGCCGCGCGTCAGGTTCACCAGGCCGGCGATCTGCGCCGCTTCCTGCACCGCCCGCGGCTCGAACTCGAGCGCGCGCAGGGTCTGCACCCAGGCAAAGACGCCGCCCGCCAGCAGGATCGCCAGCAGGCAGAACGTGCGCCAGAACAGGCTCAACGCGATCGTCTTGCGCGCCATGAGTCCCCATCATGCCCGGGCGCGCGGCCCGGGCCCCTCCGTGAAACCGCTTCTTGTGCGTTCTTTGCGGTCTTCAGCTCGCGCCGTCCGGCACGAAGACGTAGCCGACGCCCCACACCGTCTGGATGTAGCGCGGCTGCGCCGGGTCGGGTTCGAGCATCTTGCGCAGGCGGCTGATCTGCACGTCCAGGCTGCGGTCGAAGGGCTCGAACTCGCGGCCGCGCGCCAGCTGCGCGAGCTTGTCGCGGCTGAGCGGCTGGCGCGGGTGGCGCACCAGCGCCTTCAGCATGCTGAACTCGCCGGTGGTCAGCGCGATCTGCTCGCCGTTCTTCGAGAGCCGGCGCAGGCTGAGGTCGAACTCGAAGGGCCCGAAGGTGACGACCTGCGGTTCCTTGCTCGGCGCGCCCGGCGCTTCCGGCGCCGGGCGGCGGCGCAGCACGGCGTGGATGCGCGCCAGCAGTTCGCGCGGGTTGAAGGGCTTGGGCAGGTAGTCGTCGGCGCCGACCTCGAGGCCGACGATGCGGTCGACGTCTTCCACCTTGGCGGTCAGCATGATGATCGGCGTGGCGTCGTTCGCGGCGCGCAGCCGACGACAGATCGACAGGCCGTCCTCGCCGGGCAGCATGAGGTCGAGCACGATCAGGTCGACGGTGTCGCGCGTCAGCACGCGGTTGAGCGCCTTCGAGTCTTCGGCCAGCAGGACCTCGAAACCCTCCTGCGACAGGTAGCGGCGCAGCAGGTCCCGGATGCGGGCGTCGTCGTCGACGACGACGATGCGGTCGGCGCGGGCGTTGGTGGCAGGTGGGGTCATCGGCACTCCCGAATTTGTAACAGCCGCATGGTACGGGCCGTTTGCCGGGGAAACGCCGGGATCGGACCGCGCCTGACCCAATGTTACAAGTCTTGCGGCGGCCCTGGCCCGGTGGCAGGTCAACCGGCGCATTGCATCACGCGCTGCCTGGAGCAGGCGATAGTTGCCACCCGAGAAAGGATTTCCGAATGTCGCGACTTTCCATGATCTTCCTGGTGGCGCTGGCCGCACCGGCGCTGGCGCAGACGCCGGCGACCGTGCCCGTGGCGCCGCCCCAGAACGTCGTCTCGCTCAGCGCCAGCGCCAGCGTCGAGGTCACGAAGGATGTGCTGAGCGTCGTCTTCGCCACCAGCCGCGACGGTGCCGATGCGGCGGTGGTGCAGGCGCAGCTCAAGTCCGCCGTCGACGCCGTGCTGGGCGAGGCGCGCAAGATCGCCCGGCCGGGCCAGGTCGAGGTGCAGACCGGCAACTTCGCGCTCTACCCGCGCTATGCGCCCAAGGGCGGGCTCAACGGCTGGCAGGGCAGCGCCGAGGTCGTCGTCGAGGGCAAGGACATCGCGGCCATCGCCGCGCTGGCCGGGCGGGTGCAGGCGATGCCGGTCGCGCGGGTGGCGTTCTCGCTCTCGCGCGAGGCGCGCGAGAAGGTCGACGCCGACGTCACCGCGATGGCCATCGCGCGCTTCCGTGCCCGTGCCGATTTCGTTGCCAAGCAGCTTGGCTTCGTCGGCTGGTCGATCCGCGAGATCGCGGTGAACACCGAGCAGCCGCCCGCCGGCGTGCCGATGATGCGCTTGCAGGCCAGCCGGGCTGCCGCCGACGAGGCGCTGCCGGTCGAGGCCGGCAAGGCCACGGTGACGGCCAGCGTCAGCGGCAGCGTGCAGCTGGCGGTGCGCTGAGGCTCACTGGGCGGTCCAGCCGCCGTCCATCGCCCAGGCCACGCCGAGCACGTTGCCGGCCGCGGCGCTGCACAGGAAGACCGCCAGCTCGGCCAGCTGCTCGGGCGTCGTGAAGCGCAGCGAGGGCTGCTTCTCGCCGAGCAGCGCGCGCTCGGCCTCGGCCACCGGGATGCCGGCGGCCGCCGCGCGGGCGTCGATCTGCTTCTGCACCAGCGGGGTCAGCACCCAGCCCGGGCAGATGGCGTTGACCGTGACGCCGCTCGTCGCGCATTCGAGCGCGCTGGCCTTCGTCAGGCCGACGATGCCGTGCTTGGCCGCCACGTAGGCGCTCTTGCCGGCCGAGGCCACGAGGCCGTGCGCCGAGGCGATGTTGATCACGCGCCCCCAGCCGCGCTGCTTCATCGCCGGCAGCGCCAGGCGCATCGTGTGGAAGGCCGAGCTGAGGTTGATGGCGATGATCGCGTCCCAGCGCTCGACCGGGAAGTCCTCCACCGTGGCCACGTGCTGGATGCCGGCGTTGTTCACCAGGATGTCCGGGCCGCCGAGCTTGGCGCTGCACTCGCGCATCATGGCCTCGATCTCGGCCGGCTTGCTCATGTCGGCGCCGTGGTAGGCCACTTCGGCACCGGTGGCGCGCACCTGCGCGATGGCGCCGTCGACGTCGCCGAAGCCGTTCAGCATGACCTTCGCGCCCTGCTTGGCCAGCGCCAGCGCCATGCCCAGGCCGATGCCGCTGGTGGAGCCGGTGACGAGGGCGGTTTTTCCTTGCAGCATGGGAGATCCTTCCGGTGGGATTGATACGATGGCCCGGATTATCGGGACCACGCTGACCGCACCATGACCGCACCTGCCGAGCCACGCCTGAACTTCGTCCAATGCCTGGGTGCGCGTGGCCTGCACCGCATGGCTTACTGGGAATGGGGCGACGCCGCCAACCCGCGCGTGCTGGTCTGCGTGCACGGCCTGTCGCGCCAGGGGCGCGATTTCGACACGCTGGCGCGCGACCTCTCTTCGCACTACCGCGTCGTCTGCCCGGACGTCGTCGGCCGCGGCCGCAGCGACCGCCTGGCCGACCCGATGGGCTACGCCATCCCGGCCTACGTGGCCGACATGGTCACGCTGCTGGCGCGCCTGAACGCCGACACGGTGCACTGGGTCGGCACGTCGATGGGCGGACTCATCGGCCTTGCGCTCGCCAGCCTGCCGGGCTCGCCGGTGGCGCGTCTGGTGCTGAACGACGTCGGCCCGACGATCCAGCCCGAGGCGCTGGCGCGCATCGGCACCTACCTCGGCCTGCCGGTGCGTTGGAAGACGCTGGACGAGGCCGCCGACGCGCTGTGGGCCATCTCGCAGGGCTTCGGCCCGCACACGCGCGAGCAGTGGCTCGAACTCACGCGCCCGCAGCTGGTGGACGACGGCGAGGGCGGCTTCAAGCCGCACTACGACCCGGCCATCGCCGTGCCCTTCCGCGCCATCACGCCGGAGATCGCCGCCGCCGGCGAACGCGGGCTCTGGGCCGCGTACGACAGCCTGAAGATCCCCACGCTGCTGCTGCGCGGCGCGCAGAGCGACCTGCTGTCGCCGGCCACCGCGCAGGCGATGGCCGGGCGCGGCCCGAAGGCGCGCCTGGTCGAGTTCGCCGGCGTCGGCCATGCGCCGATGCTCGTGCAGCCCGAACAGCGCCAGGCCGTGCGCGAGTTCCTGCTGGCGACATGAAGACTGGCGGGGCCGACGTCGCCGCGGCCGACCGCGCGGCGGCGATCGTGCAGATCGCCGGCCGCGACGCGGCCGCCGGCGAGGACGGCCTGGCCGCGCTGGCGCGGGCGCGCGCCTTCGCCGAGCCGCTGCTCGCCGGCCAGCGGCTGGACACCGGCGAGGACGCGCTGGCGCACGCCGAGGGCGTGGCCGCCGTGCTGCAGGCGATCGGTGCCGCGCCGTCGATGCGCGCGGCCGCGTTCCTCGTCTATGCCGGCGACTTTCTCCAGCGCCCCGAGGACATGGTGGCCAAGGCCTTCGGGCCGAGCTACGCCAGCCTCGTCACGCACACACGCAAGCTGGTGCAGATCCAGCGCGCGGCGCGCGCGGCCCAGGTCGACGCCGAGCAGCGTGCGTTGCAGACCGAGCGCGTGCGCAAGATGCTGCTCGCGTTCAGCCACGACCTGCGTGTGGTGCTGCTGCGGCTGGCGTCGCGGCTGCAGACGCTGCGCTGGCACGCCGCGAGCAAGGTGCCGTGCCCGGCGGCGCTGGCCGACGAATCGCTGCAGGTCTTCGCGCCGCTGGCCAACCGGCTGGGCATCTGGCAGATCAAGTGGGAGCTGGAGGACCTGTCGTTCCGCTTCCTGCAGCCCGAGGACTACAAGCGCGTCGCCCAGCTGCTGCACGAGAAGCGCACCGAGCGCGAGAGCGGCATCGAAGCGGCGCGCGCGCAGCTCGCGCAGCGCTTGGTGGAGGCCGGCGTGCGCGCCGACGTGCAGGGCCGGCCCAAGCACCTGTACAGCATCTGGAAGAAGATGCAGGGCAAGCGCCTGGGCTTCGAGCGTGTGTTCGACGTGCGCGCGCTGCGTGTCGTCGTCGACGACGTCGCCGCCTGCTACGCCGCGCTGGCACGCGTGCACGAGTGCTACCGCCCGGTCGACGGCGAGTTCGACGACTACATCGCCCGCCCCAAGCCGAACGGCTACCAGAGCCTGCACACCGTGGTGCTGGGCGACGACGGGCGGCCGATCGAGGTGCAGATCCGCACGCGCGCGATGCACGAACACGCCGAGCACGGCGTCGCCGCGCACTGGATGTACAAGGAGGCGGGCGCGCGCGGCTATGCCGGTGTCAGCGCCGCCGGCGATTTCGAGGAGCGCATTGCCGAGGCGCGCAAGGCCGTGCTGCGCGAGCTGCTCGCCTGGGAGCGCGACTTCGCGCAGCAGGGCGCGGCCACCGAAGGCGTGTTCGACGACCGCATCTACGTCTTCACGCCGCAGGCCACCATCATCGACCTGCCGGCCGGCGGCACGCCGGTCGATTTCGCGTACAGCCTGCACACCGACCTCGGCCACCGCTGCCGCGGCGCGCGCGTCGATGGTGCGATGGTGCCGCTGAACACCGCGCTGTCGTCCGGGCAGACGGTGGAGATCGTCGCTGCCAAGGAGGGCGGCCCGTCGCTGGACTGGCTGAACGCCGAGCTCGGCTACCTGAAGAGCCCGCGTGCGAAGTCGAAGGTGCGCGCCTGGTTCAACGCGCAGGCGCAGGCCGCCACCATCGCGCGCGGCCGCGAGGCGGTCGAGAAGCTGCTGCAGCGCGAAGGCCGCACCGCGGTCAAGCTCGACGCGCTGGCCGAGCAGCTGGGCTTTCGCGGCGCCGACGCGCTGTTCGAGGTCGTCGGCAAGGACGAGTTCTCGCTGCGCAACATCGAGAACCTGCTCAAGCCCGAGCCGGCGGCGGCGGAGGAGCCTGCGATCGCGCTGCACCGGCCGCGCAGCGATGGCAGCGGGGCGAAGGGCGGGCTGCTCGTGGTGGGCGTGGAGTCGCTGCTGACGACGCTGTCGCGCTGCTGCCGGCCGGCGCCGCCGGATGCGATCGGCGGCTACGTCACGCGTGGCAAGGGCGTGGCCATCCACCGCCGCGACTGCCCCAATTTCCGCCACATGGCGCAACAGAGCCCCGGCCGCGTCATCGACGTGCAGTGGGGCGGTGGCCACGAGGCCGTCTATCCGCTGGACGTGATCGTCGAGGCGAGCGACCGGCAGGGGCTGCTGCGCGACCTGTCCGAGCTGTTCGCGAAGGAGAAGATGAACGTGACCGGCGTGCACACGCAGAGCGTGAAGGGCACGGCGTGGATGACCTTCACCGTGGAGGTGGCGGACACCGCGCGGCTCGCGCCGCTGCTCGCCCAGGTGGCGCGCGTGCCGGGCGTGCGCCATGCGCGCCGCAAGTAGCGTGAACGACTGCGCGGTCGGTGACGACGCGGCATCGTGTATAGTCTCGGGCTCGACAGGCGTGTAGCTCAGCTGGTTAGAGCACCACCTTGACATGGTGGGGGTCGGAGGTTCGAGTCCTCTCGCGCCTACCAGATTCGGATGATTCGAGTCGGTAGACACGGCCCGGCGATAGACGAAGGGACTTGGCGGCAGCGCCAAGTCCCTTTTTCGCATTTCGGCCCGTGCCGCCGCGGCACGGCGGCCCTTGAGGCAACGCAAGCCCTTGCCGCGCCGGCGCGGCCATCCTCTTTCCATCGGCATGCCGTCGCGTGCCTGGAGTGGAGCACGATGAAGAAGCCCGTGGAGATCCGGTTCCTCGGCATGGAAGCGTCGCCGGCCGTCGAGGCCGTGGCGCGCGAGAAGGTGGCCAAGCTCGAAGGCCCGGGGCGCGAACTCACGTCGTGCCGCGTCACGATCGAGGCCCTGCACAAGCACCAGCAGCAGGGGCGGCCGTTCGCGGTGCGCCTGGACGTCACGCTGCCCGGCCACGAACTCGGCATCGACCGCGTGCAGAACGAGGACGTCTACGTCGCGCTGCGCGATGCCTTCGACGGCCTGCGCCGCCGGCTCGACGAAACGCTGCGCCGCGATCGCGGCGAGGTGAAGACGCACGCGGCGCCCGGCGCCGACGAGCCGCAGGCTTGAGGGCGCGCCGCGCCGCAGCGGCGACACTCGCGGGGTGACGAGCCCACCCGCCCCCGACGACTGGCACCGGCGCGACAGCGACGAGATCGCGCGCGCGCACGGTGTCGACCCGCAGCACGGGCTGGCCGACGAAGAGGCCGCGCGCCGCGCTGCCCGCCACGGCCCGAACGAACTCGCGGAGCGCGCCGGCAAGAGCGCGTGGCGCCTGTTCGCCGACCAGTTCCGCGACTTCATGATCGTGGTGCTGATCGGCGCCGGCATCGTCTCGGGCATCGTCGGCGAGCCGATCGACGCGCTCGCCATCGGCGTCATCGTGCTGCTGAACGGCGTCATCGGCTTCGTGCAGGCCTGGCGCGCCGACCGCGCGCTGGCGGCGCTGAAGCAGCTGGCCGCGTCGCAGGCCACCGTGCTGCGCGGCGGCGAGCTGCGGCGGGTGCCGGCGTCGACACTGGTGCCGGGCGACGTCGTGCTGCTCGAGGCCGGCAACCAGGTGCCGGCCGACCTGCGCCTGACCGACGCCGCAAGGCTGGTGGTCGACGAATCGGCGCTCACCGGCGAATCGGTCGGCGTCGCCAAGCACACGCGCGCGCTCGGCGAGGATGCGCAGGCGCTCGGCGACCGCCACAACATGGCCTACAAGGGCACGACCGCGTCGCAGGGCCGCGGGCGCGGGCTCGTCGTCGCCATCGGCATGGGCACCGAGCTCGGCCGCGTGGCGCAGCTGCTCGAGACCGGCGACCGCGCCACGCCGCTGCAGCGCCGCCTGGCCGCCTTCGGCCGCCGGCTCGCGCTGGCGGTGCTGGCGATCTGCGCCGTGATCTTCGCCGCCGGCGTGGCGCGCGGCGAGCCGGTGGTGCTGATGCTGCTCACCGCCGTCAGCCTCGCGGTGGCGGCGATTCCCGAGGCGCTGCCGGCCGTCGTCACCGTGCTGCTGGCGCTGGGCGCACGCCGCATGGTGGCGCTGAACGCGCTGATCCGCCGCCTGCCGTCGGTCGAGACGCTGGGCTCGGTGACGGTGATCTGCAGCGACAAGACCGGCACGCTGACGCAGAACCGCATGACGGCCGACGAGTGGGCCGCCGACGACGCGAGCCTCGCCGAACTGGCGGTCGCGGCCGCGCTCTGCAACGACGCCCGCCGCGATGCGCAGGGCCGCTGGGCGGGCGACCCCACCGAGACCGCGCTCGCCGAGGGCGCGCTCGCGCGCGGTGCCGACAAGGCGCAACTCGACGCACGCTGGCGCCGCACCGACGAACACCCGTTCGACTCCGATCGCAAGCGCATGACGACGCTGCACCGAGACGGCGACACGGCGGTGGCCTACGTGAAGGGCGCGCCGGAATCGATGCTGCCGCGCTGCGGCGCGCACTGGTCGCCGGCCGGCGTGCGGCCCTTCGACGCCGCCGCGACCGCCGCGCTGGCGCACGCCATGGCCGAGCGCGGCCTGCGCGTGCTGGCCTTCGCGCGCCGCGCCGCGCTGGCCGGCGGCGCGCTGCCGCCGGAGGACGCGCTCGAGTTCATCGGCCTCGTCGGCCTCATCGACCCGCCGCGCGCCGAAGCGGCGGCAGCGGTGGCCGAGTGCCGCAGCGCCGGCATCGTGCCGGTCATGATCACCGGCGACCACCCGGCCACGGCGCTGGCCATCGCGCACCGCCTGGGCATCGCCGAAGGCGGCCGCCACTCGGTGATCAGCGGCGCCGAGCTCGCCCAGATGGACGACGCCACGCTGCGCGAACGGCTGCGCTCGGTGCGCGTGTTCGCGCGCGTCGACCCGGCGCAGAAGATCCGCATCGTCCAGGCGCTGCAGGCCGAGGGCCACTACGTCGCGATGACGGGCGATGGCGTCAACGACGCGCCGGCGCTCGCGCGCGCCGACATCGGCATCGCGATGGGGCAGGGCGGCACCGACGTCGCGCGCGAGGCCTCGGCGCTGGTGCTGCTGGACGACAACTTCGCCACCATCGTCGGCGCGGTTCGCGAAGGCCGGCGCATCTACGACAACATCCGCAAGTTCGTGCGCTACGCGATGACGGGCAACTCGGGCGAGATCTGGACGCTGTTCCTGGCGCCGCTGGCCGGGCTGCCGATCCCGCTGCTGCCGATCCACATCCTCTGGGTCAACCTCGTCACCGACGGCCTGCCGGGGCTGGCGCTGGCGGCCGAGCCGGCCGAGCGCGGCGTCATGCGGCGGCCGCCGCGGGCCCCCGCCGAGAGCCTGTTCGCGCAGGGGCTGTGGCAGCACGTGCTGTTCGTCGGTCTGCTGATCGGCGGCCTGTGCCTGGCGGTGCAGTGGTGGGCGCTGCAGGCCGTGCCGGCGGCGGCGCAGACGATGGTCTTCACCACCCTCACGCTGGCGCAGATGGCGCACGTGCTGGCGATCCGCTCCGAGCGCGAATCGCTGTTCGTGCAGGGCCTGCGCTCGAACCTGCCGCTGCTCGGCGCGGTGGCGCTCACCACGGCGCTGCAGCTGGCGGTGGTGTACGTGCCGTGGCTGCAGCCGGTGTTCCGCACGGTGGCGCTGGGCGCCGGCGAACTGGGGCTGTGCGTGGCGGCAGCGCTGGCGGTCTTCGCCGTCGTCGAGATCGAGAAGGCCTGGCGCCGCCGCGCCGCCGCTACACCAGCGACTTCGTGACGACCCGGATGTCGGGGTCGGACTCGCGCGCCTCCTCGACCGTGTAGCCCTCGCTGCGCGCCAGCTGCAGCATCGCCGCGTTCTCGCGCAGCACCTGGCCGAACAGGCGCTGCGTGCCGCGCTGGCGCAGGTAGTCCTCCAGCGTGGCCATCAGCAGCGTGCCGAGGCCGCGCGCCTTCAGGTCGGAGCGCACGATGACGGCGAACTCGGCCTCGGTGTTGTCGGGGTCGCTCACCGCGCGCGCCACGCCCAGCGTCTGCGGGCCGTCGGCGCCAGGCACTTCGGCGATGAAGGCCATCTCGCGGTCGTAGTCGATCTGCGTCAGCCGCGCCAGTTCGGAATGCGGCAGCTCGCGGCGCGTGTAGAAGACGCGCATGCGCACGTCTTCCGGCGCCAGCTGCTCGAGGAAGCGGCGGTGCTGGCCTTCGTCTTCCGGCCGGATCGGCCGCACGGTCACGCGCTGGTTCTCCCACTGCATCGTCTTCACCCAGCGCGCCGGGTAGGGCCGGATCGCGAAGTTCGCGGCGCCCGCCACCGGCGTGGGCGACACGCGGATGCGTGCATCCAGCGCCAGCACGCCCTTCTCGTCGACCCACAGCGGGTTGATGTCCAGTTCGGCCAGGTGCGGCAGGTCGGCGAGCATCTGCGACACGGCGATCAGCACGTCGTGCAGCGCGTCGGCCTTCACCGGCGGGCGGTCGCGGTAGCCCGCCAGGCGGCGCGAGATGCGCGTGCGCGACACCAGCTCGCGCGCCAGGCTGCGGTTCAGCGGCGGCAGCGCGATCGCGCTGTCGGCCGTGACCTCCACCGCCGTGCCGCCTTCGCCGCACAGGATGACGGGGCCGAAGACGGCGTCGACGCTGGCGCCGACGATCAGCTCGTAGGCGCCCGAGCGGTGCACCATGCTCTGCACCGTGAAGCCGGTCAGGCGCGCGTCGGGGCGCGCGCGCTGCACGCGCTGCAGCATCTGCACGGCCGCGTCGGCGAGCGCGGCCTCGTCCTCCAGCCCCAGGCGCACGCCGCCGACGTCGGACTTGTGGGTGATCTCCGGCGACACGATCTTCAGCGCCAGCGGCCACTGCATCGACTTCGCGGCGGCCACCGCCGCCTCCGGCGTCGGCGCCGTCAGCACCGTGGGCACGACCGGGATGCCGTAGGCCGCCAGCACCGCCTTCGCCTCCGCCTCGGACAGCCAGGCGCGGCCCTCGGCGAGCGCGCGGTCGAGGTGGGCGCGCGCGGCGGCGACGTCGGGCAGCGGGTTCTCGCTCGCGGAGGGCGTCTCCAGCAGCGTGGCCTGGTTGCGGCGGAAGGTCTGCAGCATCGAGAAGGCGTGCACGGCCTCCTCGGGCGTGGGGTAGTCGGGCACGCCGGCGGCTTCGAACAGGCGGCGCGCCTCGCTGACGGCGCCGTCGCCCAGCCAGCAGCCCATCACCCGCGACGGCGCGGCGCGCAGCAGCGGCACGCAGGCACGCGCGATGTCGTCGCTGCGCACGATGGCCGTCGGCGCGTGCACGAACAGCAGCGCGCCGCTGTCCGGCGTGGCCAGCAGCGCGGCCAGCGCCGCGGTGTAGCGCTCCACCGGGGCGTCGCCGATGATGTCGATGGGGTTGGCGCGCGACCAGTTGAACGGCAGCGCGGCGTCCAGCGTGGCGAGCAGTTCGGCGCTGGGTTCGGCGAGCTCGACGCCCTCGCGCTCGGCGGCGTCGGCGGCCATCACGCCGGCGCCGCCGCCGTTGGTCAGGATCGTCAACGCCTCGCTGCGGTTGCCGGCAAAGCGCGCCAGCGTCTGCGCGGCGGTGAACAGCTCCTGCAGCGTGTCCACGCGCAGCAGGCCGGCGCGGCGGATCGCGGCGTCGTACACGGTGTCCGACCCCGCCAGCGCGCCGGTGTGCGAGGCCGCCGCCTTCACGCCGTGCGCGGTGCGGCCGGCCTTGACGACGATGACCGGCTTGTTGCGCGCCGCCGAGCGCGCCGCCGACATGAACTTGCGCGGCGCGCTGACCGATTCGACGTAAAGCAGGATCGCGCGCGTCGCGGCGTCGGTGGCCAGGTGGTCGAGCAGGTCGCCGAAGTCGACGTCGATGTGTTCGCCCAGCGACACCATGTGCGAGAAGCCGATGCCGCGCGCCTTCGCCCAGTCGAGCACCGCGGTGACGAGTGCGCCCGATTGCGAGACGAAGGCAATCTGCCCCGGCAGTGCGTCGGCATGCGCGAAGGTGGCGTTGAGGCCGATGCGCGGGCTCATCGAGCCGATGCAGTTGTTGCCCAGCAGCCGCAGCGTGTGCGGGCGCGCGGCGTCCAGCACGGCCTGCTTCTGGTCCTTCGTGAGGCCGGCCGTGACGACGATGGCCGCGCGCGTGCCGAAGGCGCCGAGCTCGGCGACGAGCGGCGCCACCGTGTCCGGCGGCGTGCAGATGACGGCGAGGTCGGGCACCGCGGGCAGGTCGGCGGTGCGGGCGTAGGCGGTCACGCCGTCGAGCGCCGCGTGCTTCGGGTTCACCGGGTACAGCGCACCGGCAAAGCCGCCGGCGCGCAGGTTGCGCCAGATCGTCGCGCCGACGCTGTTCGGGCGCGTGGAGGCGCCGTACACGGCCACCGACGAAGGGTTCAACAGACGGTCCAGATGGCGAATGCTCAAGCGTGCTCCCCGGTGACGGCGCGCGCATGATGAGGCATGGCGCGGGCGGCGGCGATTGACCCCCGTCAAGCGCGGCGGCGCGGCCTGCGGCACGCTCGGACATTCACGTGGGAGACACGATGCGACTCGAATTCCTCGGTGCCACCGGCACCGTGACCGGCTCGAAGTACCTGCTCGACCATGACGGCCGGCAGCTGCTGGTGGACTGCGGCCTGTTCCAGGGCCTGAAGGCGCTGCGCCTGCGCAACTGGGACGCGCTGCCGATCGCGCCGGCGAAGATCGACGCCGTGCTGCTCACGCATGCGCACATCGATCACAGCGGCTACGTGCCCCGCCTCGTCAAGCTGGGCTTCCGCGGCCCGGTGTACTGCAGCGAGGCCACGCTCGAACTCTGCCGCCTGCTGCTGCCCGATTCCGGCCGCCTGCAGGAGGAGGAGGCCGACTACGCGAACCGCCACGGCAGCAGCAAGCACAAGCCGGCGCTGCCGCTCTACACCGAGGACGACGCGCGCGCCGCGCTGAAGCGCTTCGAGGTGCTGCCGGTCGGCGAGGACCACTCGCTGTGGCCCGGCTGGACCTGGCGGCTGCAGCGCGCCGGCCACATCCTCGGCGCCTGCAGCGCGCGCATCGGGTGGGACGGCGAGGGCGGGCGCGGCAGCCTGCTGTTTTCCGGCGACCTCGGCCGCGACGACGACCTGCTGATGCGCCCGCCGGCCGCGCCGCCGGCCGCCGAGACCGTGGTCGTCGAGTCCACCTATGGCGACCGCCTGCACCGCAACGGCGACGTGCTGGGCAAGCTTGCCGACATCGTCAACCGCACCGCGGCGCGCGGCGGCATCGTCGTCGTGCCGGCCTTCGCCGTCGGCCGCGCGCAGACCGTGCTGCACTGCCTGCAGGAACTGAAGGCTGCACGGCGCATCCCCGACCTGCCGGTGTTCCTGAACAGCCCGATGGCGACGGACGCGACGCGCATCTACCGCCACCACCTGGAGGACCACCGCCTCAGCGCCGAGCAGTGCGCCGCGTTCGGCCGCGACATCACCTTCGTCAACACGGTGGAGGCGTCGAAGGCGCTGAACTCGATGCGGTTCCCGTCGATCATCGTCTCGGCCAGCGGCATGGCGACCGGCGGGCGCGTGCTGCACCACCTGGTGGCGTTTGCGCCGCACGAACGCAACACGATCCTGTTTGCCGGCTACCAGGCGGCGGGCACGCGTGGCGCGTCCATCGTCGGCGGCGCGCGCGAGGTGAAGATCTTCGGCCAGTACGTGCCGGTGCGCGCCGAGGTGGCCAACCTCGACATGCTGTCGGCACACGCCGACCGCGACCAGCTGCTGGCCTGGCTGGGCCGCATGCCGAAGCCGCCCCGCCGCGTGTTCGTGACGCACGGCGAGCCGGTGGCCGCCGACGCGATGCGGCTGGCCATCCAGGACCGGCTGCACTGGAACGCCGAAGTGCCGGAGTACCGCAGCGCGGTGGAGCTCTGAAGCGCCGGGTCAGGCCGCGCCGTCGACGCGCACGCGCAGGCCGCCCAGCACGGGCGACGGCTCCACCGCCACGCCGAGCTTCAGCACGGCGGCGATGCGGCGCACGATCGACCAGCCCAGCCCGGTGCCGCTGGCCTCGGCGCCGAGCACGCGGAAGAAGCGCTCGCCGAGTCGCTTGCGGGCCGCTTCGTCGAGGCCGGGGCCGGCGTCGTCGACCGTGAGCTGCCAGCGCCCGCCGTCGGCGGCCAGCGCCACCCGCACGGCGGCGCCGGCGGGGCTGTAGCGCAGCGCGTTGTCGACGAGGTTGCGCACCAGCACGCCCGCCAGCGCGTCGTCGAGCGACACCTCCAGCGTGGCCGGCGCGTCGAGCTCAAGCCCCTGGTTGCGCGCCTCGGCGGCGGGCAGCAGCTGGGCGACGACGCGGCGCACGGTGGCGGCGAGGTTCACCCGCGTGGCCGGCGGTGCGTCGGCGTTCTCCAGCCGCGCCAGCGTCAGCATCTGGTCGACCAGGCGCGCGGCGCGCTCGCAGCCGGCCAGCGTGGCTTCCAGCGCATGGCGGCGCGAGGCGTCGTCGCGCGCGCCCATCGCCACCTGCGCCTGCGCGGCGATGGCGGCGATGGGCGTGCGCAGTTCGTGCGCGGCGTCGGCGGTGAAGCGGCGCTCGCCTTCGAGCAGACGGCCGATGCGTTCGAAGAGCGCGTTCAGCGCCGTCACCGCCGGCACCAGCTCGGCGGGCGCGTCTGCCAGCACCAGCGGGGAGATCGAGTCCGGCTCGCGCGCGCGCAGCTGGCGCGCCAGCGTCGACAGCGGCGCCAGACCGCGGTAGACCGCCCAGCCGGCCAGCAGCGCCAGCAGCGGCAGCGCCACCGCCAGCGGCAGCGCCATGCCGTGCAGCACCGCGCGCAGGATCGAGTCGCGCGCCTCGACGCGCTCGCCGACGTAGACCTGCACGTCGTGCTTGCCGCCGCGGGCGGCGAACACGCGCCAGGCCTGGCCGTCGTGGCGCACGGTGTCGAAGCCGCGCCGCTGGCTGCCCAGCGGCACCAGCGGCGCGCTGCTCGAGCGCAGCACCAGCTGGCCTTCGTGCCAGAGCTGGAAAGCGACGCGCGGTGCGTAGCGGTGCAGCGGCGCGGCGTCGGCGGCCTCGTCGTCGTCGCCGTCGATGCCCTGGGCGATCAGCAGCGCGGCGGCCTGCGCGAGGTGGCCGTCGAGCAGTTCGTCGAGCTCGTGGCGGGCGTCGACGTAGGTCCAGGCGGCCGCACCGATCCAGACCGCGCCGACGATGCCCAGCACCGTCAGCAGCAGGCGCCGCAGCAGCGACGGCGCGCTCACGTCAGCCCCTCGTCCGACGGGTAGGTCGGACGATCCCCCAAGGGAATGCGGGCCGGCTTGGGAGCGGCCCGGCGCTCGGCCCGCTGGCCTCTCACGCCGCGGCCCCGCGGCCGAGCCGGTAGCCGATGCCGCGCACGGTGTCGATGATGCCGCTGCCCAGCTTGCGCCGCAGGTGGTGCACGTGCACCTCGACGCTGTTGCTGTCGACCTCCTGGCCCCAGCCGTAGAGCTGCTGCTCGATGTGGTCGCGCGTCAGCACGCGGCCCTGCGCGAGCAGCAGCGCGTGCAGCAGGTCGAATTCGCGCGGCGCCAGTGCCACCGGCTCGCCGGCCTGCCAGACTTCGCGCATCGCGGCGTCGAGTTCGACGTCGCCGTGGCGCAGCCGCTCCTGCGGCTGGCCGGCGCTGCGGCGCACCAGCGCGCGCAGCCGCGCTGCCAGCTCGCCCAGGTCGACCGGCTTGACGACGTAGTCGTCGGCGCCGAGGTCGAGGCCGCGGATGCGGTCGGGCAGCGCGTCGCGCGCGGTCAGCACCAGCACCGGGGTCGGCGTGCCGGCGGCGCGCGCGGCGGCCAGCACGTCCAGGCCGTCGCGGCGTGGCAGGCCGAGGTCGAGCACGGCAGCGGCATAGACGCCGCTGCGCAGTTCGCGGTCGGCGGCGTCGCCGTCGCGCACCCAGTCGACCTGGAAGCCGTGCTGCCGCAGGCCGGCGCGCAGCCCGTCACCGAGCAGGGCGTCGTCTTCGGCGAGCAGGATGCGCATGCGGGATTCTCAATCGTCGTCGTCGTCGTGGTCGCTGCCGTGACCATGGTCGCCGCGCGCACTGGCCACGGTGCCGCCGGCCGGCGCCTGCTGCCATTGCACGGCCCAGAAGCCGACCACCGCCACCAGCATCAGCACGGCCACGGTGCGCCAGGGCTTCACGTCGGGCTCGCCGGTGTCGACCTTCTTGCGGCCGGTGATCATCGCGCCGACCAGGTTCTCGCGGTGCAGGCGGCTGCTGAACAGCACGCCGGCCACGTGCACGCCCACCACGACGAGCATCGCCGTGGCGGCGCCTTCGTGCAGTTCACCGAGCCATTCGCCACCCCATTCACTGTACGCGGCCCAGCCGAGGCCGGTCGTGACGGCGGTCAAGCCCAGCAGCGCCAGCACCGCCCAGCCGCCGGCCGGGTTGTGGCCGACGTGGTGCTCGGGCCGGCGCGTCGGCAGCGACTTCAGGTAGGCCACCACCTTGCCCGGTCCGCGCACGAAGTCGGCGAAGCGCGCGTGGCGCGTGCCCACCAGGCCCCAGATCACGCGCCACGCAACCAGCCCGGCCATCGTCAGGCCCAGCGTCACGTGCAGCACGCGCCAGCGCTCGCTGTCGCCGGTGATCCAGGCGCCGGCGAAGCAGGCGATCAGCAGCGCGTGGAAGACGCGCGTGGGAACGTCCCAGACGCGCGTCGGCTTGAGTGCGGTGTCGTTCATGTCGATCTCCGGTCCGGCGTGGCGTCAGCGCGGGATGCGCACGCCGTGTTCGTCGTAGTCGCCCTGCGCGGCCCCCGAGTGGCAGGCGCTGCAGTTGGCGGCGGTCTTGATGCTGGCGCGGCGCCAGGCGTTGGCCGGCACCTCGTCGTGCTCGCGCACGAACCAGCGGCTCTTCGTGATGCGGTCCTCCGGCGGCGCTTCCAGCCGCTTGCGGCTGGCGTTGGCGTCGAGCCAGGTGGCGAGCGACTGGCGCACAGGCTCGTCGAGCGAGGCGTCGGTGCCGTAGTGGCGCGGCAGGTCGGACATCAGCCGCTGCCACGAGACGGCCGGCAGCAGGCCGGGCGGGTAGGCCACGTGGCAGCTGCCGCATTCGTCGCGGTAGGTGGCGTTGGCCGGCAGGCGGGCGCGGTGGCCGTCGGCGAAGGCGCCGGTGGCGAGCACGGCCAGCAGGAGCAGGGCGGCGCGCTTCACGGCTTCAGCCCCGCGAGCCAGGCGCGCACGTCGGCCTTCTCGTCGGCCGTGCACTCGCGGCCGAGCACGTCGTTGCAGTTGCGGCGGAACCACTTCTCGGTCTTCGCCGCGTCGGTGAAGCGTTTCGGGTTCGCGGCCGGCGCCAGCGGCTCGATCAGCTTGCCGGTGTTCGCGTGCTTGCCCTCGGCCGTGGGCTTGGCGGTGTGGCAGCTCGCGCACGACCACTCGCGGCCGTGGGTGGCGTTGAAGAACTGCTGGCCGCGCGCCGGGTCGGGCGCGGCGCCGGCGCCGCCGGCGAAGGCCGCCAGGGCGGCGGTGATGAGGGCAAGGCGTTGCATGGGCGCTCCTTCGATGGAGCCCATGCTCGGCGGCGCGGGTTAGCGCAGCCTTAAGCCTGACCGTTCAACCCGACCGTTCGGCCTGGCCTTCGCACGCTCAGGCGATCACGCCACGCTCGCGCAGCAGCGCGACGATGCGGTCGGCGGCGTCCTCGGAGCTGACCTTCGTCGTGTCCAGGTGCACTTCGGGGTTCTCGGGCGCTTCGTAGGGCGAGTCGATGCCGGTGAAGTTGCGCAGCTCGCCGCGCCGCGCCTTGCCGTAGAGGCCCTTGACGTCGCGGCTCTCGGCCACCGCCAGCGGGGTGTCGACGTGGATCTCGTAGAACTCGTCGTCGGCCACCAGCCCGCGCGCCAGCTGGCGCTCGGCCCGGAACGGCGAGATGAAGGCGGTGATGACGATCAGGCCGGCATCGACCATCAGGCGCGCCACCTCGGCGACGCGGCGCACGTTCTCCACCCGGTCGGCCTCGGTGAAGCCGAGGTCCTTGTTGAGGCCGTGGCGCACGTTGTCACCGTCCAGCAGGTAGCTGTGGCGGCCGAGCGCGTGCAGGCGCTTTTCCACCAGGTTGGCGATCGTCGACTTGCCGGCGCCCGACAGGCCCGTGAACCACAGCACCACGGGCTTCTGGCCCTTCTGCAGCGAGCGCGCGGCCTTGTCGATGTCGACGTGCTGCAGGTGGATGTTGTGCGCGCGCCGCAGCGCGAAGTGCAGCATGCCGGCGCCGACCGTGTTGTTCGTCATCCGGTCGATGAGGATGAAGCCGCCGGTCTCGCGGTTGTCCTTGTAGGCGTCGAAGGGCACCGCGCGGTCGAGCGCGATGTTGCAGACGCCGATCTCGTTCAGCTCCAGCTGCTTGGCGGCCAGGTGCTCGAGCGTGTTGACGTTGACCTTGTACTTCGGCTCCGTGATGCTGGCGCTGACGGTGCGGGTGCCGATCTTCATCAGGTAGGGGCGGCCGGGCAGCATCGGCTCGTCGGCCATCCAGACCACCGTGCACTCGAACTGGTCGGCCACCTCGGCCGGCGCGTCGGCGCGGCTGATGACGTCGCCGCGGGAGATGTCCACCTCGTCGGCCAGCGTCAGCGTGACGCTCTGGCCGGCCACCGCCAGCGGCAGGTCGCCGCCGTAGGCGACGATGCGCGCCACCGTGCTCTCGCGCCCCGAAGGCTGCACGCGCACGCGGTCGCCCGGCTGGATGCGGCCGCCGGCCACCAGGCCGGCGAAGCCGCGGAAGTCCAGGTTCGGTCGGTTCACCCACTGCACCGGCAGGCGGAAGGGTGCCGCCTGCAGGCGCGTCTCGTCGACCTCGCAGGTCTCCAGGAAGCCCATCAGCGTCGGCCCGTGGTACCAGGGCGTGCGATCGCTGGGCGTCGTCATGTTGTCGCCCTTCAGGGCCGACAGCGGGATCGAGGTGATGTCGGTCAGGCCGATCTGCCTGGCGAAGGCGCGGTACTCGTCGTCGATGCGCTGGTAGACGGCTTGCGAGAAGTCGGCCAGGTCCATCTTGTTGATGGCCAGCACGACCTTGCGGATGCCGATCAGGCTCACGAGGTAGCTGTGGCGGCGCGTCTGCGTCAGCACGCCCTTGCGGGCGTCGATGAGGATGATGGCGACGTCGGCGGTGGAGGCGCCGGTGACCATGTTGCGCGTGTACTGCTCGTGGCCCGGCGTGTCGGCGACGATGAACTTGCGGCGGTCGGTGCTGAAGAAGCGGTACGCCACGTCGATCGTGATGCCCTGCTCGCGCTCGGCCGCGAGGCCGTCGACGAGCAGCGCGAAGTCGATGTCGCCGCCCTGCGTGCCCCACTTCTTGCTGTCGGCCTCGATCGCGGCGAGCTGGTCCTCGAACAGCATCTTCGACTCGTACAGCAGGCGGCCGATGACCGTGCTCTTGCCGTCGTCCACCGAGCCGCAGGTGATGAAGCGCAGCAGGCTCTTCTTCTCGTGCTGCTCGAGGTAGGTCGCGATGTCGCTCGCGATGAGGTCGGAGACGTGGGCCATCTCAGAAGTACCCTTCCTGCTTCTTCTTTTCCATCGACGCGGCCGCGTCGTGGTCGATCATGCGGCCCTGGCGCTCGCTGGTGCGCGTGAGCAGCATCTCCTGGATGATGTCGACCAGCGTCTCGGCCTCGGACTCCACCGCGCCGGAGAGCGGGTAGCAGCCCAGCGTGCGGAAGCGCACCTTCTTCATCGTCGGCGTCTCGCCGGGCTTGAGCGGCATGCGCTCGTCGTCGACCATGATCAGCGTGCCGTCGCGTTCCACCACCGGCCGCGTCTTCGCGTAGTACAGCGGCACGATCGGGATGTTCTCGAGGTGGATGTACTGCCAGATGTCGAGCTCGGTCCAGTTCGAGATCGGGAACACGCGGATCGACTCGCCCTTGTGCTTGCGGCCGTTGTACAGGCGCCAGAGCTCGGGGCGCTGGCTCTTCGGGTCCCAGCGGTGCTGGGCGGTGCGGAAGCTGAAGATGCGTTCCTTGGCGCGGCTCTTCTCCTCGTCGCGCCGCGCGCCGCCGAAGGCGGCATCGAAGCCGTACTTGTCGAGCGCCTGCTTCAGGCCCTGCGTCTTCCACATGTCGGTGTGGATCTGGCTGCCGTGCTCGAAGGGGTTGATGCCCAGCCGCGCCGCTTCGGGGTTCTGGTAGACCAGCAGGTCCATGCCCAGCTCCTGGGCCATGCGGTCGCGCAGCGCGTACATGTCGCGGAACTTCCACGTCGTGTCCACGTGCAGCAGCGGGAACGGCGGCGGCGCCGGGAAGAAGGCCTTGCGCGCCAGGTGCAGCATCACCGCACTGTCCTTGCCGATGCTGTAGAGCATCACCGGCTTGTCGGCTTCGGCGACCACCTCGCGCAGGATGTGGATGCTCTCGGCTTCCAGGCGCTGCAGGTGGGTGAGGGAGAGGGCTTGGTCCATGGCGTCGCGGGGGCGGTGGAGTCGGTTGCTGCGGTGCAGCAAGCGGGGCCGCCGGGGCGCGATTGTCGCCGATGCCCGCAACCGCCCCGGCCGCGCGGGTTAGAGTGCCCGGCGTGAACCCGACCCGACTGCAGGACCCGGCGCTGCTCGCCGACGTGACCGCCCTCGCGCGCCGCGCCGGCGACGTCATTCTCGACATCTACCGCACCGATTTCGGCGTGCGCGGCAAGGCCGACGCCTCGCCGGTGACCGAGGCCGACGAGCGCGCCGAAGCGCTCATCGTGCCGGCGCTGCGTGCGCTGGCGCCCGAGGTGCCGATCGTCGCCGAGGAGGCCGTCGCCGCCGGTGACGTGCCGACGGTGGGCGAGTGGTTCTGGCTCGTCGACCCGCTCGACGGCACGAAGGAGTTCGTCAGCCGCAACGGCGAGTTCACGGTGAACATCGCGCTCGTGCACCGCGGCACGCCGGTGCTCGGCGTGGTGCTGGCGCCGGCGCTCGGCCGGTTGTGGGCCGGCGTGGTGGGGCAAGGCGCGTGGGTCGAGGACGGCGCAGGCCGGCGCGCCATCCGCTGCCGCGCCGTGCCGGCCGAAGGCTTGACGGTCGTCGCCAGCCGCTCGCATGGCGACGCGGCGGCGCTCGACGCCTTCCTCGCCGGCCGCAGGGTGGCGGCGCTGGCGAACGCGGGCTCGTCGCTGAAGCTGTGCCTCATCGCCGCCGGCGAGGCCGACCTCTACCCGCGCCTGGGCCGCACGATGGACTGGGACATCGCCGCCGGGCATGCGGTGCTGGCGGCGGCCGGTGGGCGGGTGGACACGCTGGCCGGCGTGCCGCTGGGCTACGGCAAGCCGGGCTTCGAGAACCCGCACTTCGCAGCGTGCGGCGCGGCCGCGTGAATGGCGCGCAGGGGAAACCCCCCGAAGGGGCGCGCGAGCACGCCTCCTAGAATGGCTTCGAGCCCGTACCTGGAGTCCGACCGCATGCCTTCTGCCCGCCGCGCCACCGCTCCTGCAACGGAGGCCAGCGCCACGCCCGGGCCGCGCGTGCTGAAGAAGTACCCGAACCGCCGCCTCTACGACACCCAGACCAGCAGCTACATCACGCTGGCCGACGTGAAGCGCATGGTGCTGGCGGGCGAAGACTTCGAAGTCCGCGACGCCAAGACCGCCGAAGACCTCACGCGCAGCATCCTGCTGCAGATCATCCTGGAAGAAGAGTCCGGTGGCGTGCCGATGTTCAGCACGCCGGTGCTGTCGCAGATCATCCGTTTCTACGGCAACGCGATGCAGGGCATGATGGGCACGCTGATCGAGAAGAACCTGCAGGCCTTCACCGACATGCAGTCGCGCATGGCCGAGCAGGCGCGCGGCCTCTACGACCCCACCAAGCTCACGCCGGAGAGCTGGACCCAGTTCATGAGCGGCCAGGCGCCGCTGATGCAGAACCTGATGGGCGACTACCTGCAACAGCTGAACGACCAGCTGCAAAAGGCCGGCTCGGCCTTCCCCGGGTTCCCGGGCACGAAGCGGTAGGCGGGTCGCCCGCGCGGCGATCGATCAAAATCGCCGCATGACCGAACAAGCGCCGACCGTTGGCTTCGTCTCGCTGGGCTGCCCGAAGGCGCTCACCGACTCCGAGCTCATCCTCACCCGGCTCAGCGCCGAGGGCTACCGCACCAGCAAGTCCTTCGCCGGTGCCGACCTCGTCATCGTCAACACCTGCGGCTTCATCGACGACGCGGTGAAGGAGAGCCTGGACACCATCGGAGAGGCGCTGGCCGAGAACGGCAAGGTCATCGTCACCGGCTGCCTGGGCGCGAAGGCGGGCGAGGGCGGCGGCAACCTCGTGCGCCAGGTGCACCCGAAGGTGCTCGCCGTGACCGGCCCGCACGCCACGCAGGAGGTGATGGACGCGGTGCACGCGCACGTGCCCAAGCCGCACGATCCCTTCGTCGATCTGGTGCCTGCCGCCGGCATCAAGCTCACGCCCAAGCACTACGCGTACCTGAAGATCAGCGAAGGCTGCAACCACCGTTGCACGTTCTGCATCATCCCGTCGATGCGCGGCGACCTGGTGTCGCGGCCCGTGGGCGACGTGCTGAACGAGGCGCGCGCGCTGTTCGAGGGCGGCGTGAAGGAACTGCTGGTCATCAGCCAGGACACCAGCGCGTACGGCGTCGACGTCAAGTACCGCACCGGCTTCTGGGACGGCAAGCCGGTGAAGACGCGCATGCTCGACCTGTGCGAGCAACTCGCCACGCTGGCCGAGCAGCACGGTGCCTGGGTGCGGCTGCATTACGTCTATCCGTACCCGCACGTCGACGAGGTGCTGCCGCTGATGGCCGGCGGCCGCATCCTGCCCTACCTGGACGTGCCGTTCCAGCACGCCCACCCCGACGTGCTCAAGCGCATGAAGCGCCCGGCCAGCGGCGAGCGCAACCTGGAGCGGCTGGCGCGCTGGCGCGAGGCCTGCCCGGAGATCGTCGTGCGCTCGACCTTCATCGCCGGCTTCCCGGGCGAGACCGAGGCCGAGTTCGAATACCTGCTGGACTTCATGCGCGAGGCGCAGATCGACCGTGCCGGCTGCTTCGCCTATTCGCCGGTCGAAGGCGCGGCGGCGAACGAACTCGGCGACCTGTTGCCGCAGGAACTGCGCGACGAGCGCCGGGCACGCTTCATGGCGGTGGCCGAAGAGGTCTCGACCGCCAAGCTGCAGCGCCGCGTCGGCGCCACGATGCAGGTGCTGGTCGACCACGCACCGGCGCTCGGCCGCAAGGGCGGCCGCGGCCGCAGCTACGCCGACGCGCCCGAGATCGACGGCACCGTGCGCCTGCTGCCGACCGAGAAGGCCAGCAAGACCCTGAAGGTGGGCGAGTTCACGCGCGCCCGCATCGTCGCCGCCGAGGGCCATGACCTCGTCGGCCTTCCCATCTGAGCCATCCTCGATGCAAGACCCCGCCACCGGCCTGATCCACCACCCGTACCGCCCGCCCGAGGGCTTCGAGTCGCCGCAGGTCGCGGTGCACAAGGCCTCGACGATCATCTTCCCGAACGTCGCCGCGATCCGCACGCGCGACTGGCGCTACAAGACCGGCTACACCTACGGCCTGCACGGCACGCCGACCACCTTCACGCTGGAAGAGCGCATCGCCACGCTGGAAGGCGGCGCGCAGTGCGTGCTGGCGCCCAGCGGTCTGGCGGCCATCTCGCTGGTGGGCATGGCGCTGCTCGAGCAGGGCGACGAAGTCCTGCTGCCGAACAACGTGTACGGCCCGAGCCGCGAGTTCGCGCGCCACGAACTCGCGCGCTGGGGCATCACGCACCGCCTGTACGACCCGATGGACCCGGCCTCGCTGGAAGCCGCGATCCACCCGAAGACCAAGCTGGTCTGGCTGGAAGCGCCGGGCTCGGTGACGATGGAGTTCCCGGACCTGCCGGCGCTGGCCGGCATCGCGCGCCGCCACGGCGTGACGACGGCGCTGGACAACACCTGGGGCGCCGGTCTCGCGTTCAACGGTTTCGACGCCGGTGTCGATGTCGTCATGCAGGCGCTGACCAAGTACCCCAGCGGCGGCGGCGACGTGCTGATGGGC
>CAUJHQ010000143.1 GCA_963204815.1 Pseudomonadota bacterium
GGCTCCGCTCATGTCCCCCGCGCTGGGCTGCGCCCAGCGCTCCTCCTTTACTTCGCTCCACCCGGCACCCGGCGTCCTCGGCCCGGCACCCACGTGGCGTGCCCGCAGATCGCACGCCACCAGCGGTGCCGGAGCGAGTGCACGGGGTGCCCCACGGAGCGAAGTAAAGGAGGAGCGGCGGGCGCAGCCCGACGCGGGGGACATGAGCGCAGTGGGGCACCCCGGGCGCTCGCGACCGCCAAAGAACGAACGTCCGCAACGTGCCGCACGCTGCCTCTCGGCAGGCCCGAGCCCTCGCCCGCCTCACGCCCCACCGCTTCCTGGAACGCTTGACATGCTCACCGTCGACACTCTCGCCGACCTGAAGGCCCACGTGGGCCGGGACCTCGGCCACAGCGACTGGGTCACGATCGACCAGGACCTGATCGATCGCTTCGCCGACCTCACCGGCGACCGCAACTGGTACCACGTTGACCGCGAACGCGCGGCGCGCGACCTGCCCGGTGGCCTGCCCATCGCGCATGGCCTGCTGACGCTGTCGCTGGTGCCGGGGCTCGCGGGCCAGATCGTGCAGGTGCGACACCACGGCCGCGCCTTCAACTACGGTTTCGACAAGGTGCGCTACCCCGTGCCGGTGTCCGCCGGCGACCGAGTGCGCCTGCACATGCACGTGCTGTCGGCCGACCCGGCGCCCGGCGGCACGATGCTGAAGCGCCGCTACACGATGGAGCGCGAAGGCGCCGACAAGCCCGCGATGGTGGCCGACATGCTGAGCCTCATCGTCACCTGAACCCTGCGGAAACCTCATGAACGCCCACGACACATCTTCCAAGACCGGCCCGCTCAGCGGCATCCGCGTGCTGGACTTCACCATCATGATGGCCGGCCCCTACGCCACGCGCTACCTCGCCGACATGGGCGCCGACGTCATCAAGATCGAGGCACCGGAAGGCGACTACATCCGCCAGCGCGAGCCGCTGCGCGACGGCTGCAGCGCCTACTTCGGCCACCTCAACGCCGGCAAGCGCAGCGTCTGCCTGGACCTGAAGGACCCGGCTTCGGTGGCTGCGGTGAAGAAGATGGTGGAGAGCGCCGACGTGGTCGTCGAGAACTTCCGCCCCGGCGCGATGGCGCGGCTGGGCCTGGGCTACGAGGCACTGAGCGCGATCAACCCGCGCCTCGTCTACTGCTCGGTGTCCGGCTTCGGGCAGACGGGGCCCGATGCCGAACGCCCGGCCTACGCGCAGATCGTGATGGCCGCGTCGGGCTACGAAGTGGCGTTCGCCGGCTACCAGGACCACGGCGACCGGCCGGCCAACACGGCCATCTTCATCGCCGACGTGCTGGGGGCGCTGTTCGCGTACTCCGGCATCCTCGCCGCGCTGAACCACCGCCACGCTACCGGCCGCGGCCAGCACGTGGACACCACGCTGATGGAGAGCATGCTGTCGCTGATGCCCTACGAGGTGCAGGAAGCGCAGTTTCCGGCGCTCAAGCGGCGCCCGGTCTACCCGCCGTTCAAGACGACCGACGGCTACCTGATGATCGCCGCCGTCAACCCGCGCAACTTCGAGTCATTGCTCGACGCCATCGGCGTGCCGGGCTGGCGCGACGACCCGACGATGGCCACCGACCGCGGCCGCCAGCAGAACTGGAGCGCGGTGATGGCGCGCGTCGAGGCCTGGACCTCGCAGCGCACGCGCGCCGAATGCGAACGCGTGATCGGCGGTGCCGGTGTGCCCGTCACGGCCTACCAGAGCGTGCGAGAGGCGATGGCCGGCGAACAACTGAAGCACCGCGGCACGCTGGTGCCGGTGCGCGACGCCGCGGGCGAGTACCGCGTGCCGAACCTGCCGTTCCGGCTGTCGGACGCCACCGTCGAGGTCGGCGGCCACGTGCCCGCGCTGGGCGAACACAGCGAACAGGTGCTCGCCGAACTGGCCGGGCTGAGCGGCGACGCGCTGAAGGCGGTCGTCGCGCGCGGTCGCAAGGCCTGATCGCACGTCGACGGAGCCCGACACCATGAACCTTCTCGATCGCCGCACGCTGCTCGCATTGCTCACTGCAACCCTGCTGCCGGCCGCCCACGCCCAGGCGCCGGCCTGGCCCGCGAAGCCGCTGCGCATCGTCGCGCCGTTCGCACCCGGCGGCGTCACCGACATCGTCGCGCGCTCGGTCGCCGCCAGCATGAGCCAGGGCCTGGGCCAGCCGGTCGTCGTCGAGAACAAGCCGGGTGCGCAGGGCCTGCTCGGCTCGGCCTCGGTGAAGGGCGCGCCGGCCGACGGCCACACGCTGCTGCTGATGTCGTCGTCGGTGGCCTGCGTGAACCCGTACCTGCGCAAGACGATGCCGTTCGAGGTGCTGAAGGACTTCCAGGCCGTCGGCATGATCGGCGCGGCGCCGCTGATCATGGTGGTGTCGCCGTCGCTGCCGGCGAACCGGCTCGACCAGTTCATCGCCCACGTCAAGGCCAACCCGGGCAAGGTCAGCTTCTCCAGCCCCGGCGTCGGCGGCTCGGCCCACCTGTACGGCGGCTTCATGAACAAGTCGAGCCAGCTCGACATGCAGCACCTGCCGTACCAGGGCGGGGTGCCGGCACTGCAGGCCGTGCTGGCCGGCGACGTGACGATGACCTTCGCCGACCTCGGCTCGGCCACCGGCCAGGTGGCGGCGGGCAAGCTGAAGGCGCTGGCCGTGTCGGGCGACAAGCGCTGGCCGCGCTTCCCCGAGGTGCCCACCTTCGCCGAGGCCGGCTACCCGCTGAACCTGGTGGGCTGGGTCGGCCTGATGGTGCCGGCGGGCACGCCACGCGCCGCCATCGAGCGCCTGAACGCCGAGTTGCGCCGCTTTGCCGAGAGCCCGGCCAACCGCGACCCGCTGCTCACCGCCGGCGTGATGGTGGCCAGCGGCACCCCGGAAGACATGACCACCGCCATCCGCGACGGCTGCCCGCCCTGGGGCGACGCGGTGCGCAGCGCCGGCATCCAGCCCGAGTGAGCGGCACTGCACCATGAACACGATCGCCACCGCCACCCCGCCCGCCACCCCGCACGCCGCGCCGGCGCCGCTGCTGGCCACGCTGGCCGCGTTCGGCCACGGCCTGCGTCTCGACGCCGTGCCCGCCGACGCGCGCCGCCAGGCCAAGCTGTGCCTGCTCGACACCCTGGGCTGCATGCTCGCCGGTGCCGACACGGAGGAGGGCGCGCGCTTCCTGCGCGCCGAGCGCGAGGCCATCGGTGCCCCCGCCGTTGCCGCCACCGCGTTGCCGGCGGCCGCGCTGGGCCGCGTGCTCGGCTACTGGGGCGACCTCTTCGAGCTGAACGACCTGATCGGCGGCCACGCCAGCATCGGCAACGTGGCGACGGCGCTCGCGGTGGCGCGGGCCCAGCGCAGCGACGGCGCCGCGCTGCTGCGGGCGTTGATCGCCGGCCTGGAGATCACGTCGCGGGTGTCGGAAGCGCACACGCGCGACAAGAAGCCGTACCCCGAATGCGGCATCGTGTCGGTGAGCGTGCAGTCGGCCATCGGCGCGTCGGCGGTCGCGGCGTCGCTGTGCCGGCTGGAGGGGCCCGCTTACGCGGACACGCTGGCGATCGCCGGCACCATTGCGAGCTGGGGGCCGGCCGAGGTGATCTTCGGCGATGGCGGCACGATCAAGCCGATCCTCTTCGGCGCCTGCCCGGCCGACAGCGCGGTGCGCGCCGTCGGCTACGCGCGCCAGGGCCTGGGCGGCCCGCCGCGCCTGCTGGAGAGCCGCATCGGCCTGTTCGCCACGGTCGCCCGCCGCTTCGACGAGGCGCTGCTGCGCGACGACACGCGCTGGCACCTGCTGGCGCCGCAGCGCAAGCTGCACGCCTGCTGCGGCTTCACCCATTCCACGATCGACGTCATCGGCCGCCTGCGCGCGCGCGGCATCGACCTCGCGGCGGCGCGCCGCATCGAACTGGGCGTGCCGGCGTACATCATCCCGGCCATCAGCAAGCCGCGCGCGCCGACGACGCCGAACGAGGCGCGCTTCCACATCGAGTACTGCGCGGCGCTGGCGGCACTGGGGGCCGACGTCATCCTGCCGGCGCACAGCACCGGGTTCGCGGCGCACATGGCCGACCCGGCGCTGCCGGCGCTGATGGCGAAGATGGCGGTGCAGCCGATCGAGCTGCCGCCGGGGACCGGCGGCCACCTGTACAACCACTGCCGCGTGCGCGTCGAGCTGGCCGACGGCACGGCGGTCGAGGAGGCCGAGACCGCGCCGCGCGGATCGCACGCGCGTCCGCTGAGCGAGGCCGAGCTGTTCGACAAGTTCACCCGGTTGGCGGGCCCGCGCCTCGCGGCCGACCGCGTGGCGGCCTGCATCGACCGCTGCATGGCGATCGAGCGCGAGGCCGATCTCGGCTGGCTGCAGGCGATCGTCGACGAGGCGCTGGGCTGGCGCGGCTGAGGGGCGCCGCGCCAGCGCGCGCGCTCAGGGCTTGATTTCGGCCCGCGTCACCACCGGGCCCCACTGCGCGATCTCGTCGCGGATCAGCTTCTCCAACTCGGCCGGCGTGCCGGCGCGCGCCTCGACGTTGCGCTCGGCGAACAGCTTGCGCAGCTCGGGCCGCGCCACCGCCTTCGCGATCGCGGCGTTCAGCTTCGCGACGATGTCCGCCGGCGTGTCGCGCGGCGCCAGCACGCCGAACCAGGCCTGGCTGCGGAAGCCCGGCACGTCCTCGGCGACCGCCGGCACGCCGGGCACGACATCGCTGCGCGCCGGCGTGCCGGCGCCCAGGTAGCGAATGCGGCCGGCCTGCACCATCGGGCCGCCGTCCAGCCCGGTGACGAAGGCCGCGTGCAGCTGGCCGCCGGCGAAGGCGGTGACCATCGGCGCGCCGCCGTTGTACGGGATGTGCTGCAGCTTGAGCCCGGCCATCTCGTTGAAGAGCTCGCCCGTCAGGTGCGAGATCGAGCCGTTGCCCACCGAGCCGAAGTTCAGCCCCGTGCCCTGCGTGCGCGCGTAGGCGATGAACTCCTTCACCGTGCGGTAGGGCGCTTCGGCCGGCACCGCCAGCAGCATCGGCACGATGGCCACCGTGGACACCGGGCGCAGGTCCTTCAGCGTGTCGTACGGCAGCTTGCGCACCAGGCCGGCCAGCGCGTTCGGGCCGCTGTTGCCGAAGACCAGCGTGTAGCCGTCGGGCGCCGACTTCGCCACCAGGTCGGTGCCCAGCGTGCCGCCGGCGCCGGCCTTGTTCTCGATGACGATCGGCTGGCCCAGCGACTCGGCCATCGGGGCCTGGATGGCGCGCGCGAGCTGGTCGGTGGTGCCGCCGGCCGGGTAGGGCACGACGATGCGGATCGGCTTGGACGGCCACGCGTCCTGCGCGGCGGCGCCGAGCGGCGTGATGCCCGCGGCGGCGAGGGCGGCCAGGGCGACGAGTCGGCGGCGGGGAAGGGCGTTCATGCAGGGCTCCGGGCGGGTGCGACGTGGGGGAATGGCGTCGCATGGTATAAAGGTTCAACCACTGTAGGCACCCGTGACAACCCGGGCGCCGCCGCCTCGAGATGACCCCTCGGCCTGCCCTGGCATCGCAGTTCAGCGCGATCACGCCGCACCGCGCCTTCGAGGACATCGCGGACCAGATCCGCGGCCTCGTCGCCAGCGGCCGGCTGCGCCCCGGCGACCGCCTGCCGCCCGAGCGCGAGCTGGCGGCGCTGTTCAACGTCAGCCGCAACACGCTGCGCGAGGCGCTGCGCGCGCTGGAGCTGGCCGGCATGATCGAGGCGCGTAAGGGTGCCAGCGGCGGCGCCTTCGTGCGGCCGGGCAATGCGAGCGTCGTCGTCGGCGGCCTGCGCGACCTGTTCCACCTGGGCGCCATCACGCCCGAGCACCTGACCGAGGCGCGCACCTGGCTGAGCGGCCTGGTGGTGCGCGTGGTCTGCGAGCGCGCCACCGCCGACGACCTGGCGGCGCTGGACGCCAACGTCGAGGCGGCGACGCAGGCCGACGCCGACGGTGACTTCGACCGCCGCCAGCACCTGCACCGCGAGTTCCACCTGATCCTGGCGCGCGCCACCCGCAACCCGATCATCGCGATCACGATGGAAGGCGTGATGGAGGTCATGGGCCACTTCATCGCCCGCATCGGGCCGCGCGAGAACGCCTTCACGCTGCCGTCGCGGCGGCGCTTCCTGGCGCACCTGCGTGCACGCGACGCCGATGCCGCGGCCGCCGAGATGGCGCAGTTCCTCGAACACATGCAGCAGGGCTACCTGGCGCGCTGGCAGGCGCGCGACGCGCCCGCGGCCCCGTAGCCGGCTCGGACCCGCGGCGTACACTGCGCCGCAGTTTCATGGGAGCCGCGTGATGTGGGGTGGGGCGACGTTCTGGTGGATCATCGCGGGCCTCGCGGTCGCGGCCGAGCTCGCCACCGGCACCTTCTATCTGCTGATGATCGCGCTCGGCCTCGCCGGCGGCGCGGTCGCGGCGCACCTCGGGCTCGGCCTCGCCGGCCAGCTGGTGGTGGCCGCGCTGGTGGGCGGCGGTGCCGTGGCGGTGTGGCACCTGCGGCGCGCGCGCGAACCG
>CAUJHQ010000144.1 GCA_963204815.1 Pseudomonadota bacterium
GCTGCCGTTCAGGCCACGCCGCGCTTGTTGCGGGTGAGGTCCACGCCCAGCTGCTTGAGCTTGCGGTACAGGTGCGTGCGCTCCAGGCCGGTCTTCTCGGCCACGCGCGTCATCGAGCCGCCTTCCTTCGCGAGGTGGAACTCGAAGTAGCTCTTCTCGAAGGCGTCGCGCGCCTCGCGCAGCGGGCGGTCGAGGTCGAAGCTCTGTTCGGCCTGTGGGCCGGAGGGCAGCATGGGGGTCACGTTCAGGTGGCCGTTGGCGGCCGGTTCGCCGCCGCCGTGCACCGCTTCGCGCAGCAGGCCGGCGGCCGTGGCCAGCGCGCGCAGGCCCGGCTTCACGAGCGCCTGCTCCACGGCGCGCAGCAGCTTCTGCAGCGTGATCGGCTTCTCGAGGAAGGCGGTGGCGCCGTACTTGGTGGCCTCGACCGCGGTGTCGATGGTGCCGTGGCCGCTCATCATGATGACGGGCATCGTGAGCTGGCCGCCGGCGCCCCATTCCTTCAGCAGCGAGATGCCGTCGACGTCGGGCATCCAGATGTCGAGCAGGACGAGGTCCGGGCGCAGCGACTCACGCACCGAACGCGCCTGCGCTGCGTTCTCGGCCAGTTCGACCGTGTGACCCTCGTCGCTGAGGATCTCCGACAGCAGGGCACGGATGCCGAGCTCGTCGTCCACTACCAGAATCGTTGCCATGCGCGGTTGTCAGTGCGCCTGCGTTGTGCCACCGGGGGCCGGTGCGGGGCCGGCTGGCGTTTCGGGGCCGGCCGGCACAGGGGCGAAAGTCGAAAATGATAACGAAACTCGCGCACCGACCACCGCGCCCTCCGGCTGGTCGCCTGCGTGCAGGTTCAGCGCCCGCAGCCGCGCGCTGTGTTCGTCGGCGATCTTCTTCACCACCGCGAGGCCGAGGCCGGTGCCTTTGGCCTTCGTCGTGACGTAGGGCTCGAAGGCGCGCTTGAGTACCTTCTCGGCAAACCCGGGGCCGTTGTCCTGCACGGACAGGCGCAGGTACTTCAGCTCGCCGTGCTCGTCCTGGATCAGGCGCGTGATCACGGTGACGTGACCGTCGGGCCGGTCGGCGACAGCGTCGAGCGCGTTCTGCACGAGGTTGTGGATGACCTGCCGCAGCGGCGTCGCGTCGCCCATGATGCGCGGCGGCCGTTCGGCCAGTTCGGCGCTCAGCACGCCGCGGTCGAGCGACTGGCCGTACAGGCCCAGCACCTCGGTGACGAGCGCGTTCAGGTCCAGCGGCGCCGGCTTCGAGCGCGGCAGGCGCGCGTAGTCGCGGAACTCGTTGACCAGCGTCTGCATGGCCTGCACCTGGTTGACGATGGTGGCGACGGAGCGCTTCAGCAGCGCCTGGTCGTTGCCCTCCAGGCGCGATTCCAGCTTGTGCTGCAGGCGTTCGGCCGACAGCTGGATCGGCGTCAGCGGGTTCTTGATCTCGTGCGCCAGCCGGCGCGCCACCTCGGCCCATGCGGCGCTGCGCTGCGCCGACACGACCTCGGTGATGTCGTCGAAGACGACCAGCCGCTGCTCGCCCGGCAGCGGCGCGCCGCGCACCAGCAGCGTGAGCTTGTCGCCGTCGCCGCGGTCGAGCTCGAAGGCGTCCTGCCACTGGTCACGCTCGCCGGCCTCGGGGCTGGTGGTCAGCAGCTCGTGGCGTTGCTCGATGCTCTTGGCGAAGAGCTCCAGCTCCGGCAGCTCGGCCAGCTTGCGGCCGCGCCAGGCCGACAGCGGCAGGCGCAGGATGCGCGTGGCGCCCGGGTTCACGGTGTCGATGCGGCCTTCGCGGTCGAAGACGATGACGCCGGCGGTCAGCGTGTCCAGGATGGTCTGCAGCCGCGTGCGCGCGCCTTCGAGCTGCGCCACGCCGCGCTCGACCTGGTCCTTCGCGTCGGCGATCTGCGCCGTCATGCCGGCGAAGCTGCGCGTCAGGCCGCCGAGTTCGTCGGCGGAGGCGAACACCGGCTTGGGCTTGAGGTCGCCGGCCGCCACCTGGCGCACGCCGTCGGCCAACAGCAGCAGCGGCCGCGCGAGTTGGTTGCCCAGCAGGATGGCGAGCAGCACCGCGCCGAAGACCGACAGGATCAGCGCCAGCGTCAGCGTGCCGATGTACATGCGCGACAGGCTGTCGCGCGACAGCGCGCGTTGCTGGTATTCGCTGTACGCGCCCTGCACCGCGAGCGCGTTGCGCGCCAGCGCGCGCGACACCGGCTGCAGCACCATCACGTAGCGGTCCTCGCCGGGCGAGAGCTGGATGCCCGCATCGGGCACGCGGGCGAGCGAGCGCACGCGCGTGATGCCGGCATCGCCGGCGGCCAGCGTCTCCTCGTCCAGGCCCTCGATCTGCGTCGCCACGCCGCCCAGCCGCGCCTGCCGCAGCAGCATCGGGCCCGGGCGGTCGGGCGGGGTCGCATTGGTGCCGGCGCGTGCGGTGTAGAGCACCTGGCCGTTGGCGCCGAGCAGCGCCACCTCGGCCAGGCCGGACTGTTCGCGCAGGCGCTCCAGCGTCAGCGGCGCGCCGGCGCTGCGCGCGTCGGCGGCCAGCCGGTCGGCGGCCAGGCGGGTCTTGTTGGCGACGTCGGCCTGCAGCGTGTCCAGCGTGGTCTTGCCCAGCGCGAGGCCGGCGTCCAGCGCGCCCGCCACCTTGACGTCGAACCAGGCCTCGATGCTGCGCGAGACGAACTGGTACGACACGGTGTAGATCACCAGGCCCGGCCCGAGCCCGACGAGCGCGAAGATGCCCGCCAGCTTGATGAGCAGCCGGCTGCCGAACTTGCCGCGCCGCACGCGCACCACCAGCCGCACGGCGGCGAGCAGGATCACCAGCGCCAGCAGCACCGCCACCGCCACGTTGACCCAGAAGAGCCAGACGAAATGCTGCTCGTACAGGCCGCCGCCGGCGGTGCCGAAGCTCAGCACGAAGGCCAGCACGAGCGCCGCGCCGGTGGCCGCGACCAGCGCGACGATCCAGCCCCAGCGCTGCGAAGTGCGCATCGGCGAACCCGTCAGGGCCTGGCCGGCGCCGCCGGCTCGCGCTCGAGGCGCAGCGTGCGCTCGGCGCCGATCGACCACTCGCCCTGGCCGCCGAGGCCGATCTGCATCGGCGGCGGCAGCTGCGAGGTGTCGAGCCGGAAGTCGAACTCCAGGTCGTAGCGGCTGTCGGCGTCGAGCTGAGACAGGTCGGCGATCTTCCAGCCGGCGCTGCGCGAGACGGCGGCGATGGCGTCGGGAAGCGTCGGCACGCTCTGGTAGAGGCCGCCGAGGCCGACGCGCCAGGTGGACGTGAGCGGCTGGTAGGCCACGCGCCAGGTGCGGCTGACGCGCGCCACGCGCTCGTCGCGCCAGTACCAGCGGCGCCGGCGCAGTTCGGCTTCGGCGACGAAGTAGACCGGCACGCCACGGTGCAGCGCCTCTTCCACCGCCTTGGGCAGCGTGATGCGGGCCGCGAACTCGAGCGTCAGCTCGCCGTCGCGGCGGGCCGTCTGCAGCTGGGCGAGCTCGATGCCCTGGGCGCGCGCCGGCCAGCCATGGGCCAGCAGCAGGAGCCCGACCAGGCCCTGCAGCATTCTTCGGCGGACCCGGGGTTCATGCATGACGCGACGTGGCGTGTCGTCAGGGCTGGTGGATCAGGGCGTAAAAGAAGCCGTCGTGCACCGCGCGCGGATGGCCGGGCGGCACACGTTCGGCATTGTCGGGCAGTGGCAGCAGATGACCGGGAGAAGCCGGGTCGAGCGTGACGTGGCCGGCACCGTGGCGTTGCAAAAACGCGTCGATCCGCTCCTGGCCCTCGGACCGGAACAGCGAGCAGGTGGCGTACAGCAGCCGGCCGCCCGGTGCCAGCAGCGGCCACAGCGCCTCCAGCATCTCGCCTTGCAGGCGGGCGAGCGCGGTGATGTCGTCGGGGCGGCGCAGCCAGCGCACGTCGGGGTGGCGGCGCACGATGCCCGACGCCGAGCAGGGCGCGTCGAGCAGGATGGCGTCGAACTTGCGGCCGTCCCACCACGTCGAGGGGTTGCGGGCGTCGCCGGCCTTGACCTGCGCCTTCAGCTGCAGGCGGTTCAGGTTCTCCTGCACGCGCACGAGGCGCACGGGGTCGCTGTCCAGCGCCAGGAGGTCCAGGTCGGCCAGCTCGAGCAGGTGCGCGGTCTTGCCGCCGGGGGCGGCGCAGGCGTCCAGCACGTGAGCGCCCGCCTTCAGACCGGCGCCCACCAGCAGCCGCGCCGCGCGCTGGGCGCTGGCGTCCTGCACGCTGACCTCGCCCTCCGCGAAGCCGGGCAGCGCCGTCACCGGGCAGGGCTGGTCGAGCACGACGGCCTGGCCGCCGAAGGCAGGCGCCTCCAGCAACTGCGCGCCGCGGCCCTGGGCCGCCAGGCGCTGCACGTAGGCGGCGCCGCTGCAGCGGCGTGCGTTCACGCGCAGGGTCATCGGCGGGTGGTCGTTGTCGGCCGCCAGCAGCGCCTGCCATTGCGTGGGCCAGTCGTGGCGCACGCGCTCGATCCACCACGGCTGGTGGTTGAAGGCGCCCACCGGGGCGTGGCGCGCGGCGTCGACGAGGGCCTCGCGCTCGCGCACGAAGCGGCGCAGCACCGCGTTCAGGAAGCCGGCCGCCTGCGGCACGCGGCGGCGCGCCGCCGTCACCGCCTGATCGACCAGCGTGTGGTCGGCGTAGGGCGGCGCCGGCACCGGCCACAGCAGGGCCAGCGCGGTGATCAGCAGGGCGTCGACGTTCGGCGGCGGCGCCTTCGGCGCGAGCGCCTGCCGCACCTCCATCGCGCCACCCTGCCAGCGCATGACGTGGAAGCTCAGCGCCTGCACGCCGGCACGCAGATCGGCCGGGCAGCGCGCCAGCGCATCGGTGAGCGAACGGCCCTGGCGCACCGCCAGCACGGCGTCGGCCGTCAGCTCGAGCTGGCGCGACAGCGCGACCTGCGGAAATGCGGGCGGGGACGATTGGGCTTGCGGCACGCAGGCCAGTCTAAGCGCCGCGCAGCGCGATTCCGCGGCCGCCCGCACAATGGCGGCCCTTCTGGTCACGGAGCGCACCGCATGCGGCAGGTCGCCAAGCCCCCCTCGGATTCCACCCGTCTGTTCCGCAGCGAGGAAGAACTCGCCGCGCTGCCGGCGTCGGAGCGCATTCGCTACCGGCTCATCAGCGCCGACCGGCGCTTCCATGCCAACGACAACATCGCCGAGTTCGTGCGCGAAGGCGAGCTCACCGAGCTGAAGGCCGAGGTGCAGGCCAAGCTGCAGGAGGTGCTGCGCACGCTGGTGATCGACACCGAGAGCGACCACAACACGAACGAGACCGCCAAGCGGGTGGCCAAGATGTACGTCGAGGAGGTCTTCCGCGGCCGCTTCCACCCGATGCCCTCGGTCACCGAGTTCCCGAACGCCGAGCGCCTGAACGAGCTGATGATCGTCGGGCCCATCACCGTGCGCAGCGCCTGCAGCCACCACCTGTGCCCGATCTTCGGCAAGGTCTGGATCGGCCTGCTGCCCAACGAGCACAGCAACCTGATCGGTCTGTCGAAGTACGCCCGCATCACCGACTGGATCATGAGCCGCCCGCAGATCCAGGAGGAGGCGGTGACGATGCTCGCCAACGAACTGCAGCAGCGCGTGCGCCCCGACGGCCTGGCCATCGTGATGGAGGCCGACCACTTCTGCATGCACTGGCGCGGCGTGAAGGACACCGACAGCGCGATGGTCAACAGCGTGATGCGCGGCGCCTTCCTGAAGGACGCCAACCTGCGGCGCGAGTTCCTTTCCCTGCTGCCGCGCAAATCCCAAAGCTGACACCAAGGCTGAACCCGATGCTCGTCCGACTCCTGTACGTCAGCCGCGCGGTCCCGGCGGTGGACCACGAAGAACTGCTCGCCATCCTGCGCAAGAGCAAGGCCAACAACCCGGCGCACGGCATCACCGGCGTGCTGTGCTTTTCCGAAGGGATCTTCCTGCAGGTGCTCGAAGGCGGCCGCAGCGCGGTGAACCGGCTCTACAACCGCATCGCCTCCGATGGCCGCCACACGCAGGTGGAACTGCTCGCCTACGAAGAGATCAGCGAGCGCCGCTTCGCCGGCTGGAGCATGGGCCAGGTCAACATGGCCTGCCTGAACCCGGCGCTGCTGCTGAAGTATTCCGAGACCGCCACGCTCGACCCGTACGCGGTGTCGGGCCAGGTGTCGCTGGCGCTGTTCGAGGAACTGGTCGCCACGGCGGCCGTCGTCGGCCAGCCGTAGCGCTTCAGAGCCGGCCGGCGGTGCCGAAGCCGTAGAGCCGCGTCAGCAGCCGCGTCGGGAACTGGCGCGCGGCGGCGTTGTAGAGCTGGGCCGCGTCGTTGAAGAGCTGGCGCGCGAAGGCCAGCCGCTGCGGGCTCTCGGTCAGCACCGCCACGTGCTCGGCCACGCCTTCGCTGGCCTTCAGCGCCGGCTGCTGCTCCAGCAACGCCAGCACGCGGCTTGCGGCCGAGGACATCTGGGCCTCGGCGGCCAGCACGTCGGCCGCGCAATCGGCCTTCACAGGGTTCGCGCCCAGCGCGTCGGCGGCCGTGCGCACCTGGCGCGCAGCGGCCAGCAGCGCGTCGAGCGCGCCCTGCTCGGCGGCCAGCGGTTCGCGCAAGGCCGCGACCATCGGCTCGATCGCGGCGCCGCGCTTCTTCAGCACGTCGTCGACCATCTTCCAGGCGTCGCCGATGGCGTTGCGCAGCGCCACCAGCCGGTTGTAGGCGCCGACCATCCAGAAGACGACGAGGGCCGCCGCGACGAGCACGGCGATCTGGGCTTGAGACATCCTGGGGATTCTGGACGAAGCTGGGCAGCCGCAGAATTCGCTCACTTTCACCACCAGCTCTCGCACGGTACCCGCCATGACGCTCCGACATGCCACTGCCGCCTGCACCGCCGCCGTCCTGCTCGCCGCCTGCGGCGGTGGCGGCGACGGCGGCGGCACCGACGACAACAGCGGCTACCTGCCGCTGGCCACCGGCAACCGCTGGGTCTACGACGACGGCAGCGAGAGCCGCGTCACCGGCCAGCGCGACGCCGGCGGGCAGCGCTGGTGGGTGCTGCAGGACACCCAGAACGGCCTCACCGACGAGGCACTGCTGCGCAAGGACGCGCAGGGCATCTACTCGCGCTTCGAGGACCCGCAGATCGGCACGCTGACGTACACGCTGATCAAGCTGCCGGTCGCGGCCGGCACCTCCTACCCGGCGGCCAGCTACCGGCTCACCGCCTTCTTCGACTACGACGGCAATGGCACCGCCGACGACGTCGACCTCGCCAGCGAGGCCACCGTGGTCGGCATCGAGAGTGTCGTGACGCCGGCCGGCACCTTCGGCAACGCGCTGCACATGCGCCTGTCGGGCACGTCGACGGTCGTCTACCGACCCTCGGGCACGCGCGCGCTGCTGAGCACCACCGTCGGCGACGACTGGTTCGCCGACGGCATCGGCCCGGTGAAGGGCACCTCCAGCGACACGCTCGCCGCCACCGGCGAGGTCACGACGAGCAGCTACGCGCTCACCGGCTACCAGGTCGGCACGCGCACAGGCGGCACGCTGCCGCCGCGCTGACGCGCCGCCGCGCCGGTCAGGTGCGCACTTCGCCCTGGCCGAGCACCACCCACTTCATCGACGTCAGCCCCTCCAGCCCCACCGGCCCGCGGGCGTGGAACTTGTCGGTGCTGATGCCGATCTCGGCGCCCAGCCCGTACTCGAAGCCGTCGGCGAAACGCGTGCTGGCATTGACCATCACACTGGCCGAGTCGACCTCGCGCAGGAAGCGCATCGCGTTCGGGTGGTTCGTCGTCAGGATCGCGTCGGTGTGGTGGCTGCCGTGGCGATTGATGTGGGCGATGGCCTCGTCGAGCGAGTCGACCACCTTCACGCTGATGATGGGCGCCAGGTACTCCTCGCCCCAGTCGCTGTCGGCCGCCGGCACCACCTTCGGCAGGCCGGCCAGCGCGGCCATGGCGCGCGCGTCGCCGCGCATCTCGACGCCCTTGGCGGCGAACAGTGCGCCGATGCGCGGCAGGAACGCCGCCGCCTGCGCCGCATGCACGAGCAGGCTTTCGGCAGCGTTGCACGGGCTGTACTTCTGCGTCTTCGCGTTGTCGGTGACCTTCAGCGCGAGCTCGAGGTCGACCTCGGCATCGACGTAGACGTGGCAGTTGCCGTCCAGGTGCTTGATGACCGGCACCTTGGCCTCGGCGCTGATGCGCTCGATGAGGCCCTTGCCGCCGCGCGGGATGATCACGTCCACCGACTCCGGCATCGCGATCAGGCGGCCCACCGCGGCACGGTCGGTCGTCTCGACCAGTTGCACGGCGTCGGCCGGCAGTGCGGCGTCCACCAGCGCGGCCTGCACGCGCTGCCACAGCGCCAGGTTGGACTGCAGCGCCTCGCTGCCGCCGCGCAGGATGCAGGCGTTGCCGCTCTTGATGGCGAGCGACGCGGCCTCGATCGTCACGTTCGGCCGGCTCTCGTAGATCATGCCGAACACGCCCAGCGGCACGCGCATCTGGCCGACGCTGATGCCGCTGGGCCGCCGCTTGACGCCGGTGATCTCGCCCACCGGGTCGGCCATCGCGGCGATCTGCTCGCAGCCTTCGGCCACCGTCTCGATGATC
>CAUJHQ010000145.1 GCA_963204815.1 Pseudomonadota bacterium
ACCAGCACTTCCACCGGCGCCGGGTGGCTGAGGAACGCCGTCGGGCTTGCCGTCAGGCCGTAGGCGCCCGACTGGTAGACCACGACCAGGTCACCCGGCTCGGCGGCGGCCAGGTCCATCCGGTCGGCCAGCAGGTCCAGCGGCGTGCACAGCGGGCCGACGACGGACGCCGACTCGCGCTCGGCACGGTCGGCGCGGGTGCCGACCTCGCAGGGGTAGTTCTTGCGGATGACCTGGCCGAAGTTGCCGGACGCCGACAGGTGGTGGTGCAGCCCGCCGTCGGTGACCAGGAACACCTCGCCGCGCGACACCTTGCGGTCGACCACCTTCGCCACGTAGACGCCGGACTCGCCGACGAGGAAGCGGCCGAGCTCGATGACGAGTTCTGCACCCGGCAGCTCGCGTGACGCCCGCTCGACGACACGCGCCAGGTTCTCGCCGATCGGCTGCAGGTCGAGCGGCTTGTCGCCCGGGAAGTACGGGATGCCGAAGCCGCCGCCCAGGTTGACGGTGCGCACCGGCCCGGGTGCGTGGCGCGACAGGTCGATGGCGAGCTGCAACGCCTTGACCTGCGCTTCGCAGATCGCCTCCGGCCGCAGGTTCTGCGACCCGCTGAAGATGTGGAAGCCCTCGAACTGCAGGCCCAAACGACCGATCTCGGCCAGCGCCTCGGGCACGACCTCCTCGTCGATGCCGAACTGCTTCGGGCCGCCGCCCATCTTCATGCCCGACAGCTTCAGCTCGAATCCCGGGTTGACGCGCACGGCCACGCGCGCCGGGCGACCGAGGCGTTGCGAGATCGGTGCCAGCGCGCGGATCTCGCGCAACGACTCGGCGTTGAAAAGAATGCCCGCTGCCACCCCCTGCGCCATCTCGATCTCGGACTTGCCGGGGCCTGCGAAGCTGATCTCGTGCGGGTCCATGCCGGCATCGAGCGCGACGCGCATCTCGGCGCCCGACGCGACGTCGATGCCGTCGACGAGGCGCGCGAACTCGCCCACCACCGCGGGCATCGGGTTCGCCTTCATCGCGTAGTGCAGGCTGATCTCGTTCGGCAGCGCCGAGCGCAGCAACGCCACGCGCGCCTTCAGAAGCTGCCGGTCGTAGGCGTAGAACGGCGTCTGGCCGACGCGCGCCGCGAGCATCGACACGCCGATGCCACCCACCGTGACCTCGCCGTCGACGATGGGGAACGCCTGCGCGGCGGGGTGTCGCGTCGTGCTCATCGGGCGACCCCGGTCAGCGACTGCCGGAACTCGGTGCCCAGCAGCTTGCGGTCGATCTTGCCGTTCGCGTTGCGCGGCAGCGGGCCTTCGCGCACCTGCACGTGCGCGGGCAGCATGTAGGCCGGCAGGCGGTCGCGGCAGAAGGCCTGCAGCGCGGCGACATCCAGCGCGCCGCCGTCGTGCGCGGTCACGACCACGGCCACCGCTTCACCCAGCGCCTCGCTGGGCACGCCGAAGGCCGCGCACTCGCCCACGGTGCCGGAGGCGTACAGCACCTCCTCGACCTCGTTCGGGCTGATGCGGTAGCCGGAGGACTTGATCATCTCGTCCTGGCGACCGATGAAGTACAGGAAGCCTTCGGCGTCGCGCCGCACCGTGTCGCCGGAGAAGACGGCGATCTCGGGCAGCATCAGTCCGCCTTCGCGGCCCGGCAGCGGCTTGAAGCGTTCGGCGGTCTTCTCGGCATCGTTCCAGTAGCCCTGGGCGACGAGCGCGCCGCGCTGCACCAGTTCGCCCGGTTCATCGGCCGCGCACGGCGTGCCGTCGGCGCGCAGCACCAGGATCTCGGAATTCGGGATCGCCTTGCCGATGGAATCGGGCCGACGGTCGACTTCCTCGGGCGGCAGATAGGTGGCGCGGAACGCTTCGGTCAGGCCGTACATCAGGTAGGGCTTGGCGGCGGGCAGCAGCGCGCGCAGGCGCTTCAGCGTTTCCAGCGGCATGCGGCCGCCGGTGTTGGCAAAGTAGCGCAGGCTGGACGCGACCTCGGCCGGCCAGTTCACCTGGGTGAGCTGGATCCACAGCGGCGGCACGGCGGTCATGCCGGTCACACGGTGGCGCGCGACGGCCTTCACCACGTCCTTGGGCAGCAGGTAGTTCAGCAGCACGACACTGGCGCCGGCGTGGAAGGCGGTCGTCAACTGACTGAAGCCGGCGTCGAAGGACAGCGGCAGCGCGGCGACGAGCACGTCGTCGGGCCGGTTCTCGAGGTAGCTGGCGACGCTCTTCGCGCCCGCCACCATGTTGCGGTGGGACAGCACGACGCCTTTGGGTTTGCCGGTGCTGCCCGAGGTGTAGAGGATGCCGACGACGTCGGTGTCGATCACGCGATGCGAAGGCACCGTGCGTGGCGCGGTGGTCAACTCGCTCCAGCGGTGAACGGCATAGGCCGCGCCTGCGGGCGCATCGGCGGTCGCGCTGCAGACGATGACGTGCCCGAGCGCCGGGCAATCGCCGAGCACGCGCTCGAGCGCGCGCAGTCGGTCGGCGGTGGTGACCAGCACGCGCACGCCGCAGTCGCGCAGGATGTAGGCGACCTGTTCGGCCTTCAGCAGCGGGTTGACGGGCACGAACACGGCGCCGTGCGCGGGGGCGCCGAACGAGGC
>CAUJHQ010000146.1 GCA_963204815.1 Pseudomonadota bacterium
GTGTTCTACGGCACCGGCAACCCGTCGACCTGGAACCCGTCGCAGCGTCCTGGCGACAACAAGTGGTCCATGTCCATCTGGTCGCGCGACGTCGACACCGGCAAGGTCAACTGGGTCTACCAGATGACGCCGTTCGACGAGTGGGACTTCGACGGCATCAACGAGATGATCCTCGCGGACATCAACGTGAAGGGCAAGCCGACGAAGGCGCTGGTCCACTTCGACCGCAATGGCTTCGCGTACACCCTCGATCGCACCAACGGCGCCCTGCTGGTCGCCGAGAAGTACGACCCGAAGGTGAACTGGGCCACGCACGTCGACATGAAGTCCGGCCGCCCGCAGGTCGTCGCGAAGTACTCGACGGCGCAGAACGGTCCTGACGTCAACACGAAGGGCATCTGCCCGGCGGCGTTGGGCAGCAAGGACCAGCAACCGGCGTCGTTCGACCCCGAAACCAAGCTCTTCTACGTGCCGACGAACCACGTCTGCATGGACTACGAGCCGTTCAAGGTCGAGTACACCGCGGGCCAGCCGTACGTCGGTGCCACGCTGTCGATGTTCCCGGCGCCGAACAGCCACGGTGGCATGGGCAACTTCATCACCTGGGACGCGGGCACGGGCAAGATCGTGCAGTCCAAGCCTGAGAAGTTCTCGGTGTGGAGCGGCTCGCTGAACACCGCCGGCGGTCTGTCGTGCTACGGCACGCTGGAGGGTTTCCTGAAGTGTGTCGACAAGAACGACATCAAGAAGGAGCTCTTCAAGTTCAAGACCCCGTCGGGCATCATCGGCAACGTCTTCAGCTACGAGCACAAGGGCAAGCAGTACATCGGCGTGTTCTCGGGCATCGGCGGCTGGGCCGGCATCGGCATGGCGGCGGGTCTCGAGAAGGACACCGACGGCCTGGGCGCGGTGGGCGGCTACCGCGAACTGAACCAGTACACGGAACTGGGCGGTTCGTTGACGGTGTTTGCACTGCCGAACTGAGACACGAAGTCGGTACAGGATTCAGCCGATAGCAGATTCGGCTTGATCCCCGGGGGGATGGGGCCAGCAGGCGCCGTCCCCCTTTTCACAAGGACGTTTGAGACATGTTTCGGAACATCACGCTGGGCCTCCTGATGTCGGCCGTGGCCGCACTGGCCTCCGCGCAAGGCCAGCTCTACACCGTCGTCGACGGCTACAAGGTCGACGAGAACACGATGAAGGGCTTCCGCACGTGGCGCCAGGCCGCCTGCGACCGCTGCCACGGCGCCAACCAGGAGGGCATGGTCGGCCCGTCGCTGCTGAACAGCCTGAAGACGCTGACGAAGGAAGAGTTCGTCAAGACGGTGCGCGACGGCCGCCTCGAGAAGGGCATGCAGAGCTTCGGCACCAGCCAGACCGTGATGGACAACATGGACCATCTCTATGCCTACCTGAAGGGCCGCTCCGACGGCGCGATCACGCGCTCGAAGGTGGAGCTGATCCCGAAATGAGCATCCTCCGGTCGATCGCCGGTCCCATCGCGGCCGCCTGCGCGCTGGCGGCGGCCGGAAGCGCGCTGGCGCAGGACAAGCCGCCCGCCCGCGAGGCGCTGAAGGTCTGCCAGGACCCGAACAACCTGCCGTTCTCCAACACGAACGGCCAGGGCATCGAGAACCGCATCGCCGAGGTCTTCGGCAAGGCCCTGGGCCTGCCGGTCACGTACTACTCGTTCCCGCAGCGACTGGCCTTCATCCGCAACACGCTGCGCTACAAGCTGCCGGGGCAGGACTACCCCTGCGACATCGTCATGGGCGTGCCGGTCGGCTTCGACCAGGTGTCGGTGACGAAACCCTACTACCGCTCGACCTACGCCATCGTGTTCCCGGCCGGTCGCGGCCTCGACGGCGTGAAGACCAGCGAGGACCTGCTCCGGCTCGACCCCGCCGTGCTGCGCAAGCTGCGCATCGGCGTCTACGACCGTTCGCCGGCGTCCGAGTGGCTGAACCGCCACGGCCTCGTCGACAGCGGCGTGCCCTACCCGATCCTCAGCCCCGACCCGCAGCAGTACCCGGGCGAGATCATCGAACGCGACCTTGCCGCGGGCAAGATCGACGCCGCCATCGTCTGGGGTCCGATCGCCGGCTTCTTCGCCCGGCGCGTGCAGACGCCGGCACTGTCGGTGGTGCCGATGAAGAGCGAACCGGGCGTCAAGTTCGATTTCGAGATGGCGATGGGCGTGCGCTACGGCGAACCCGAGTGGAAGGCGCAGGTCGAGAAGCTGATCGAGACGCAGCGCCCGGCAATCGTCGCGATCCTGCAGGAGTTCGGCGTCCCGCTGGTCGACGAGAGCTTCGCCGGCCCGCGGCGCTGACCCGGCCGCGGTGAGCCCACCGTGACACGACGCCTGCTCCCCGTCATCGCGCTGTTCGGGCTGCTGCTGCCCGCGGCCGCGGTGCGCGCCGCGCCCGACATGGCGCAGTTCGTCGCCCTGGCCGGCAGCATCCTGCGCGTCGAGGCGCCGCGGCCGAGCGGCGGCTTCGCCATCGGCTCGGCGGTCACCGTAGGCCCGGAACTCGTCGTCACCAACTGCCACGTCACGCGCGAGGCGCGCCGCATCAGCGTCGTGCGCGGCGGCGTGCGCTGGGCCGCGGCCGCACAGGCCAGCGACCTCGCACGCGACCTCTGCCTGCTGCACGTGCCCGGGCTGCGCTCGCCGGCCGTGGCGGTGGGCCAGGCGGCCACGCTGGCCATCGGCCAGTCGGTCACGGCGCTCGGCTACACCGGTGGCGTCGGCATCCAGAACAGCCTGGGCGAGGTGCAGGACCTGCACCCGCACGACGGCGGCGTCGTCATCCAGAGCAGCAACTTCTTCAACTCGGGCGCCAGCGGCGGCGGACTCTTCGACGACACCGGCCGGCTCGTCGGCGTGCTCACGTTCCGCCTGCGCGGCGGCGACGCGCACTACTACGCCGCCCCCGCCGAATGGGTCAGCGAACTCGTCGACGCGGCGCGCCGCGGCGACCTGCGCGCGGTGCTGCCGCTGGAGCAGTATCCGCTGCCGTACTGGGAGTCGGCGGCGCCGCCGCGCTTCCTGCGCGCCGCGCGGCTGCAGAGCGAAGGCCGCTGGCGCGAACTGGAAGCGCTGGCCGCAGCCTGGGCGCGCCAGGATCCGGCGGACAACGAACCCTGGTTCCTGCTCGGCCTGGCACTGCAGCAGCAAGGCCGCGACGCCGAGGCCCGGCCGGCGCTCGAATGCGCGCTCGCGTTGCAGCCGGCGCGCCAGGCGGCGCGCACGGCGCTGGCCGCCCTCCAGCCCCCATCTTCGACCGCGCGCGCCGCCGGCTGCGGCGCCCACACCAGCTGAGCCCATGCGACCCCTGCTGTCCTCCACCCTCGCCGCCCTGGCCCTTGCGTTCGCCGGCAGCGCCGGCGCGGCCGACGACTTCTCGCCCGCCGAGCGCGCGATCTTCATGACGCCGCAGCTGGCCAGCCTGAAGCCGCCGACGACGCTGCGCTACACCTTCGCGAAGGCCGGGTCGCTCGAACCCGGCTTCGACGACAAGGTCACGCTGCGCCTCGCGGCGCGCCCGGATCGCAAGTGCTGCACCACCAGCGCCGAGTTCCTCACCGGTGCGCGCCGCCTCGCGCTGCCCGAGGTCGACGCGGCCGACGCCAACCCGGTCACGCTCTACTTCCTGGAGCGCGACATCCGCGAGATGAACCGCCTGACGAAAGGCCAGGCGGCCTACTTCCGCAAGCGCATCCGCATGGCCATCTACCAGGGGGCCGAAGTGCGCGAGCTGACGCTGCCCTACGCCGGCAAGACCGTGCCGGCGCGCCAGATCACCGTCTCGCCCTACGTCGACGACCCGCTGCGCGTGCGCTTCGAGAACCTCGCCACCAAGCGCTACGTGTTCACGCTGTCCGACGCCGTGCCCGGCGGCGTCTACGCCATCAGCACCGAGGTTGCCGGCGCCAGCGCCGACGCGCCGGTGCTGCGCGAGACCCTGCTGCTCGACGGTGCCGCCCCGGTGCCGCGCCAACCCTGAACGAAGCCCCGCCGACTACGCCATGAAGCTCAGCCCCCGCCTTGCCGCCTTCGTGCTCGCCGCCGCCGTTCCGGCCGCGCCCGCCCTGGCCAACGACTTCCCCACCGTCGACCGCGTGCTCTACGTGCAGGAGTGCATGCGCCAGAACCCGGGGCCGTTCTACGAGATGGTCAACAAGTGCTCGTGCGCGGTCGACGCACTGGCGCGCGAGGTCAGCTTCGACGACTACGTGACGATGTCGACGATCACGAACGCGATGACGATCGGCGGCGAACGCGGCAACGACCTGCGCGACAACGACACGCTCAAGCCGCAGCTGCGCCGCCTGCGCGAACTGCAGGCGAAGGTGAAGCAGGGCTGCTTCATCGGGCCGAGGTAGGCGCCATGGCCCGCCTGCGCAGCGCGCTCCCTGTCTTCGCCGCCCTCATGGTCGCGCTGGGGCTGCTGGCCGGCGGCCCGGCACGCGCGGCGATGCAGCAGCCTGGCGACGACCCTGCGAAGAGCGAGATCTGGCTGAAGGTGAAGGCCAGCCTGTTCGGCACGCGCACCATCGCGCCGGCGCCGGCCGGCCTGCTGGTGCTGGAGGCGCCGGCACGCGCGGTCGACGCCGCCGTGGTGCCCGTAGCGATCCGCGCGCGCGTCACCGAGCCGGGCCGCCGCGTCGATCGCCTGTACCTCATCATCGACGCCAACCCGTCGCCGGTGTCGGCCATCTTCCAGCTGTCGGCGCAGAGCGGGCGCGCCGAGGTCGAGACGCGCGTGCGTGTCGACGAGTACTCCTTCGTGCGCGCCATCGTCGAACTCGACGACGGCCGGCTCTACGCCGTCACGCGTTTCGTCAAGGCCTCCGGCGGCTGCTCGGCGCCGGCCGGCAGCGACGCGAAGGCCGCGCTGGCGTCGATGGGCCAGATGCGTTTTCGCGTCGACGGCGATGCGCGCGGCCGCGACCCCGTGCAGGTGACGCTGGCGATCCAGCACCCCAACCACTCGGGCCTGGCGATGGACCAGGCGACGCGCCAGTTCACGCCCGCGCACTACGTGCGCAAGGTCGACGTCACCTACGGCGGCCAGCCGCTGTTCAGCGCCGACGTCGACTTCTCGATGAGCGAGAACCCGAACTTCCGCTTCTGGCTGCAGCCGCGCGCCGGCGGCGGCGAACTGCGCGCCGCGATGGTCGATTCGCAGGAGCGCCAGTTCAGCGCCGTGCAGGCGGCGGAGACGGCGGCGCGGTGACCCGGGCCGTGGTCTCGTCGCGCGCCGCCGCCCTCGCGGCGCTGGCGTTCGCCGCGCTGCCGACGGCGCACGCCGCGCCCTTCGCCTACATCACCAACCAGGGCAGCCACGACGTGTCGGTGATCGACCTCGCGAGCGAGCGTGTCGTGGCCACCGTGCCGGTGGGCCGCTCGCCGGCCGGCGTGGTGGCGGCCAGCGGCGCCGGCCGGGTGTTCGTCTCCAACCCCGACAGCAAGACCATCTCGGTCATCGACATGCGCGAGCAGCGCGTCGTGCGCACGCTGCCGGCCGGCGCCGGGCCGGTGGGCATCGACGCCGCGCCCGACGGCCGCCGCCTGTTCGTCGCCGACTGGTACCGCAACCGCCTGCTCGTCATCGACCCTGCCGCGCCCGACGCGCAGCCGGCTGAAGTGGCGCTCGGCCAGGCCCCGGCCGGCGTAGCGGTGTCCGCCGACGGCCGCACCGTCTACGTCGCCGAGCGCGACGACGACGCGGTGGCCGTGGTCGACGTCGAGCAGCGCCGCGTGCGCGCCCGCGTGCGCGTCGGCTCGCACCCCTTCGCGCTGCTGCTGGACGCGCCGCGCCAGCGCCTCTACGCGCTCAACGTGCAGAGCGACGACGTCAGCGTGATCGACCTCGCCCGCCACGCCGTCGTCGCCACCGTCAAGGTCGGCAAGGCACCGTACGGCGCCGCGCTGGCCGACGGCGGCCGGCTGCTCTACGTCACCAACCAGCACGCGGACACGGTGAGCGTGATCGACGCCGCCACCCTGGCGCCGCTGCGCACGCTGGCCGGCTTCGGCTACCCGGAGGGCATCGCCGCCCATGCCGACCGCGTCTACGTCGTCAACTGGATGGACGACGACGTCAGCGTGCTCGACGCCGCCAGCGGCCGCGAGTTGAAGCGCATCGCCACCGGCCGCAACAGCCGCGGTTTCGGCGCCTTCATCGGCGCGCCGACCGGACCCTGAACCCGAACCGAGGAGAGACCCCCGATGAAGCTGCCCCGCCGCCCCCTGCTCCTGGCCCTGCTGGCCTGCGGCCTCGCCGGCCCCGCCGCCGCGCACGGGCCGACCCGCCAGAAGGTCACCGAAACCGTCACCATCAATGCCCCCGCCGCCAAGGTGTGGGGCCTGATCCGCAACTTCGACGCGCTGAAGACCTGGCACCCGGCAGTCGAGGACAGCCCGGCCGACAAGGGCAACGAGGAAGGCTCGGTGCGCCAGCTCAAGCTGAAGGGCGGCGGCGCGCTCACCGAGACGCTCGAGGCCTGGGACGACGCGAAGATGCGCTACAGCTACCGCGCCAAGGACAAGGGCGCGCTGCCGGTGTCGAACTACACCTCGACGATCAGCGTGAAGGCCGACGGCGACAAGGCCATCGTCGAGTGGCGCGGCGCCTTCTACCGCGGCTACCCCAACAACGACCCGCCGCCGGACCAGAACGACGAAGCCGCGGTGAAGGCCGTGACCGGCGTCTACCAGGCCGGGCTGGCGAACCTGAAGACGATCGCCGAGAAACGCTGAGCACGCTGCCGATGCCCGCCCTCACCCGCCGCCGCTTCGCCGGCACGCTCGCCCTGGCCGCCGCCGGCTGCGCCGGCACGCCGGCGGCCGGGCGCGCGCTGGAGGTGGCGCGCGGCGTCTGGGTGGTGCCGGGCGCGGTGGGTGCGGCCGACGAGCAGAACCTGGGCCGCATCGGCAACGCCGGCTTCGTCGTCGGGCCGGCGGGCGTCGTCGCCATCGACACCGGCACCTCGTTCGCGCACGGGCAGGCGCTGCTGGCCACCATCGCCGCCGTGACCGACCGGCCGGTGAAGCTGGCGCTCGTCACGCACACGCGGCCCGAGTTCCTGTTCGGCGGCGGCGCCTTCCAGGCCCGCGGCATCCCGGTGCGCATGCACCGGCGCACCGCCACGCTGATGCAGTCGCGCTGCGAGACCTGCCTGCGCACGCTGCGCACGGTGGTCGGCGACGCGCCGCTGGCGCGCACCGCGCTCTACAAGCCCGACCAGCTGTTCGACGAGCCGCACACGCTCGAGCTCATCGGCCGCCCGCTGCGCGTGCTGAGCTATGGCCATTCGAGCGGCCCGGGCGACATCGCGGTGTTCGACGACGCCACCGGCACGCTCTTCGCCGGCGGCCTGCTCGACGCCGGCCGCGTGCCCGACATCCAGGACAGCGACCTCGCCGGCTGGCGCGGCGCGCTGGCCGCGCTGCGCGCGCTGGCGCCGCGCCGCGTGGTGCCTGGGCACGGCGCGCCGGGCGACGTGGCGCTGATCGACGGCGTCGAACGCTACCTCGCGCAGCTCGAAACCAAGGTGCGCGCGATGGTCCAGGCCGGCGCTTCGCTGCTCGGCGCTGCAGACGAGGCCGAATTGCCCGACTATGCGGGCTGGGACCAGTACGACGTGATCCACCGTCGCAATGCGTCGGTCGCCTTTCTGCGATTCGAACGCGAGCTGCTGTTCAAGTAGCGAGGAGACACCCCATGCACCCTGCTTCGCCCCGCCGCCGCCGCACGCTGCAAGGCCTGGCCGCGCTTGCGCTCGCGCCGGCCGCCCATGCCGCGCCCGGCGGTCTGCCGAATGCCACCCACGACGCCGGTTCGCCTGAGTGGGACCGCATCCGCGCCGCGCTGTTCGGCAGCCGCGTGCCGCAGCCCGGGCAGGACGTCGTCCAGGTCATCGCCCCGCTGCGCGCGGCCTACGGCGCATCGGTGCCGGTGAAGGTGGTGCACAAGCTCGCGCAGCGGCCGGAACGCCACGTGCGGCGGCTGTGGGTGGTGATCGACAAGAACCCGTCGCCGGTGGCGATCACGATGGACCTGACGACCGAGGTCGGCCAGGCCGACTTCGAGACCCGGCTGCGCGTCGACGAGTACAGCCACGTGCGCGTCGTCAGCGAGCTGTCCGACGGCTCGCTGCACACCGACTCGCGCTACGTGAAGACCTCCGGCGGCTGCAGCGCGCCGCCGAACCGCGACGCGCCGCACCTCATCGGCAAGACGGTGCTGAAGGTCGCCGGCGAGTTGCGCCCGGAACAGTTGACGCCTGCCGACGTGACCGTCATCCACCCGAACGACACCGGCTTCGAGCTGAACCAGGTGACGGTGATGTACATCCCGCCGCACTTCGTGCGCAGCATCAAGCTCAGCTACGCCGGCCGCAAGCTGTTCGACGCCGACATGGACTTCTCCGTCAGCGAGAACCCGACGCTGCGCTTCAACTTCGTGCCGCACGGCCCGGGCGAACTGCGCGCCGAGGTCACCGACTCGAAGGACGGCCGCTTCAGCGGCGCGCTGCAGCTCGGGGCCGCGGGGTGAGGCGGCGCGCGGCGCTGGGCTTCGCGGCGGCCGCGTTGCTGGTCGCCGGCGGTGCGCGCGCGGCGTTCCCGGCGCGCTACGCGCCGACGCAGGTGCAGCCCACCGGTGCCCCGCAGCGCTACGAGTTCGACCTCACGGCCGCGCTGGCGCGTGCGGCGCGCGAGAAGAAGCGCCTGTACCTGTACCTGGGCGCCGTCGACTGCCCGTTCTGCCGCAAATACGAGGCCTTCCTGGAACGCAGCGCCGACGAGCTGGTGGCGCCCTTCGCGAAGGACTACATCGTCTACGACCTGCGCAGCAGCCTGTCGGTGCGGCAGGAGAAGCTGTTCTTCCGCATCGGCGACAAGGTGCTGTCCTACACCGATTACATGCGCAGCCTGGGCGACGAACGCGAACGCCAGCTCGTCTACCCCAGCGTCTGGCTGCTCGACGCCAAGGGCAAGCCGCTGATGCAGATGCCCGCCGGCACCGGCACCTTCGAGACGGTGCCCGAACAGCTCGAGATCCTGCGCCTGGAGCAGTAGCGCCGGGGCGCTTGACACACCGCAAGCGGGGGCCGCCGGCCGCTGCCGAGAATCCACTCAGTCATGAAGGAGAGACCGACGATGAAGAACAAGAAGACGCTGGCCCTGCTCGTGGCCTCGGCCGCCTTTGCGCTGCCGGCGCTGGCCCAGAGCTCCAGCAAGGCCGAACTGCCCGCGGTGCAGCGCGCGGTGCACGTGTGCGCCTCGTGCCACGGCGACGAAGGCCGCAGCAAGGACAAGCTGGCGCCCTCGCTCGCCGGCCAGATGCGCGAATACACGATCCGCCAGCTGAAGGACTTCCGCAGCCAGGCGCGCTCGGAGACCGACATCCAGGCCTACATGTGGGGCATCTCGGCCCTGCTCACCGACGAGCAGATCGAGGGCCTGGCCGACTACTACGCGGCGCAGAAGCCCGCAGCGCCGAAGTCGCGCAACCCCAAGCTCGAAGCCGCCGGCAAGGAGCTGTTCTTCAAGGGCGTGCCCGACAAGGGCGTGCGCGACTGCGCTTCGTGCCACGGCGACCAGGCCGAAGGCGCGGCCGGTTTCCCGCGCCTGGCCGGTCTGCATCCCGACTATGTGTACCGGCAGCTGCGCGCCTTCCGCACGCCGCTGCGCCCGCACGGCGTGCTGATGAAGAACGAGACGCAGGCGCTGACCGAAACGCAGCTGCGAGAACTCGCCGCCTACGTGGGGTCGCGCTGAGGCGGCGCCCGTTCCGCGGCCAGCCAGCGTGACGCCGCCGGCTCGCGAAAGACCAGCGGCCGCTCGATTCCGGCGCCGCGCTCGGCCTGCGCCACCGCCGCCTGCACGGTGGCGTGCTGCGGGCTCTTCGGGCACACCGGGTCGGCGGCGGCCGCGTCGTGCGCCAGCAACCAGGCCTGGCAGCGGCAGCCGCCCAGGTCCTGCTCCTTCTGGTCGCAGCTGGCGCAGGGCTCCTTCATCCAGCCGGTGCCGCGGTAGCGGTTGAAGCCCTCGCTGTCGTACCAGATCTCGCGCAGCGAGGCGTCGCGCACGTTCGGGAACGCCAGCCCGGGCAGCATCTTCGCCGTGTGGCACGGCAGCGCCTGGCCCTCCGGCGTGACGGTGAGGAACATGCTGCCCCAGCCGTTGACGCACTTCTTCGCCCGCCCCTCGTGGTAGTCGGGCGCGACGAAGAAGAGGCGCATCGCGTCGCCGAGCTTCGCGCGCCAGGCGTCGGTCACGGCCTCGGCGCGGCGCAGCTGCTCGCGCGTGGGCAGCAGCTGGGCGCGGTTCTCGAAGGCCCACGAGTAGTACTGCGTGTTGGCGAGCTCCACGTACTCGGCGCCGAGCTCGGCGGCCATGCCGATGATGCGGTCGACGTGGTCGATGTTCAGCCGGTGCAGCACCACGTTCAGCACCATCGGCCAGCCGTTCGCCTTGATGGTCTTCGCGACCCGCTGCTTCAGGTCGAAGGTCTT
>CAUJHQ010000147.1 GCA_963204815.1 Pseudomonadota bacterium
CGACGTCTACGTGCCCTGCGACACCTGCCATGGCGCGCGCTACAACCGCGAGACGCTGGAGATCCTCTACAAGGGCCGCCACATCGCGCAGGTGCTGGAGATGACGGTCGAGGAGGCCAACACCTTCTTCAGCGCCGTGCCCAACATCGCGCGCAAGCTGCAGACGCTGCTGGACGTGGGCCTGGGCTACATCCGCCTCGGCCAGAGCGCGACCACGCTGTCCGGCGGCGAGGCGCAGCGCGTGAAGCTGGCGCTCGAACTCAGCAAGCGCGACACCGGCCGCACGCTGTACATCCTGGACGAGCCGACCACCGGCCTGCACTTCCACGACATCCGCCTGCTGCTCACCGTGCTGCACCAGCTGCGCGACGCCGGCAACACGATCGTCGTCATCGAGCACAACCTGGACGTCATCAAGACCGCCGACTGGCTGATCGACATGGGCCCGGAAGGCGGCGCGGGCGGCGGCCGCGTCGTCGTCGCCGGCACGCCGGAAGAGGTGGCGGCCTTCCCCGGCAGCCACACCGGCCGCTTCCTCAAACCGCTGCTGGAGACGCCGTGACGAACCCCGTGATCGACTACTACTTCACCGCGCAGTCGCCGTGGACCTATTTCGGCCACGCGCGATTCGCCGCGCTGGCGAAGGCGGCCGGCGCCACCGTGAACCTGCGCCCGGTGGACTACGGCCGCATCTTCCCGGCCAGCGGCGGCCTGCCGCTGCCCAAGCGCGCGCCGCAGCGCCAGGCCTACCGGCTGGTGGAGCTGAAGCGCTTCGCCGAGCACCTGAAGCTGCCGATGAACATCCAGCCGAAGTTCTTCCCGGTGAGCGGCGACGCCGCGGCGCGGCTGCTGATCGCGGTCGACGCCGCCGACGGCACCGGCGCGGCGATGGACCTCGCCGGCCGCGTCATGCGCGCCTGCTGGGAAGAAGAGCGCGACATCGCCGACGCCGCCACGCTCGCCGCGCTGCTGGCCGAGGCCGGCCTGCCGGCCACCCGTGCCGCCGAGGCGCTGGCGCCGGCGGTGCAGGCGCGCTACGAGGGCTACACGCAGCAGGCGCTGGATGCCGGCGTCTTCGGCGCACCGAGCTACGTGGTCGACGGCGAGATCTTCTGGGGCCAGGACCGGCTCGACTTCCTCGCGCGCCGGCTCGGCGTCTGAGGTACCGGCAACCGCCCGGTTGCCTTTTCGCCCGGCCGCGGCCATCATGCAATGAATGAGTTGCATGACCGATGCCGCCTGACCTGTCCGACGAGGCCATCGACCGCCTGCTGCGCGCGCTGGCCGACGCCACCCGCCGCGGCCTGCTCGACCGCCTGCGCGACAAGCCCGGGCTGACGCTCGGTGAACTGGCGGCGGGCTTCGCGCAGTCGCGCCAGGCGCTGTCCAAGCACCTCGCGGCGCTCGAGGCGGCCGAGCTCGTGGTGCCGGTGTGGCGCGGGCGCGAGAAGCTGCACTACCTGAACCCGCTGCCGCTGCAGGCGCTGCCGGCGCGCTGGGTCACGGCCACGGCGCGCGAGGCCAGCGCCGCGCTGTCGGCCCTGAAGCAGGCGCTCGAACCGGCTGCGATGCCGGCACGCGCCGGCCGCGACCCGGTGGGCGCGGCGCTGGCCGCCGCGTCCGGCACGGGCCTCGACGGCACCCGCATCGCGAGCACCGAAGCGCTGGCCTCGGCACGCGCCTATCTTGCCGGCACCGCCGACGCGGTGCGCCGCCTGATCGACGCGCTGCCGCCCGGCGCCGGCCACGAGAAGCCCGACCACGGCGGCTTCTCGCTCGCCGAACACGTGTGGCACCTGGCCGACATCGAAGAGCTCGGCTGGGCACCGCGCTTCGAACGCCTGCTGCTCGAAGACCGGCCGCGCCTGGCCGGCGTCGACGGTGACAAGCTCGCCGCCGAGCGACGCTACAACGAGCGGCCCTGGCGCGGCGCCGCGCGCCGCTTCATCGCGCAGCGGCTGCGCACGCTGCGCGCGCTGGCGCGTTTCGACGCCGGGTCGCTGGACACGCCCGCCACCTTCGGCGGCCGCCGCAGTTCGGCCGCCGACCTGCTCACCGCGATGGTCGCGCACGACCGCGAGCACCGCACCGAGATGGCCCTGCTGTGGGCCGAGCGAACGGGAGCGACACGATGAACGAGACGCCGCCGCTGAGGATCTGGCTCGACGCCGCGTGGGAGCGCCACGACCGCGAGCCGCACGACGTGCTGGCCGGCCTGCACGAGCGCGCCGCTGCACTGCCGGACGACGACGACGGCGCCGACGCCCTGCGCCTGGCGCGCCACACGGCGCTGGGCCACCTGGGCGACGCGGCGGCGCAGGCCGCGCTCGGCTCCCTGCTCGCGCGCCTGCCCGCCCATGCCGCGCTGGCGGCGGGGGTCGAGCGTGCACGCTGCGCGCTCGCGCTGCTGGCCGGGCGCGAGGTGTCGGCGCCGCTGGCGGTGCGCTGCGCCGTGGTCGGCGACGTCGCCACGGCCTTCGTGCTCGGCGGCCGGCTCGACGCTGCGCGCGACACGCTCTTCCCACTGGAAGCCGAGGCGGTGGAGCACGCCGACACGGCCGTGCGCCGCGCCTTCGCCGCCAGTGCCAACGGCGTCGCCGGCGCGCTGCTCGACGGCCCGCGCGGCGCCGCGTTCGATGCGCTGATGCTCGAGGCCGCCGCACTGGCGCGCCGCGCGTGGGAGCGTGCGGGCACCTGGATGAACGTCGAGCGCGCCGACTGGATGCTGGCGCACTGCCACGCGGCGGCGGGCGACGCCGCCGGCGCGCTGCGCCATGCGCAGGCCTGCCTGTCGCGCTGCGAGGCCGAGGGCGCCGACGCGTTCGAGCGCTTCTTCGGCCACGAGGCGCTGCTCGTCGCGCACCGTGCGGCTGGCGACACGGCCGCGGCCGCGGCGCAGCGCGCGCACATGGCGGCGCTGCTGCCGCAGGTGGAAGACGCCGGCGACCGCGCCCACTGCGAGCGCACGCTGGCCAAGGCCTGAGCGCTTCGCGAGCGCCCATGAAAAAGGCCGGCTGAAGCCGGCCCTGTCATCACGCGGCGGGCGCCAGGCCCGCCGTGCGCACCATCACTTCAGGTGGTTGGAGATGAGCTTGGTCATCTCGAACATCGTCACCTGGGCGCGGCCGAAGATCTCCTTCAGCTTGGCGTCGGCGTTGATCATCGTCTTCTTGGCCTTGTCCTGCAGGCCGTTCTTCTTGATGTACTCCCAGACCTTCTTGGTCACCTCGGTGCGCGGCATCGCCTTGTCGCCGATCACGGCGGCGAGCGCGGCGCTCGGCGACATCGGCTTCATGAAGGCGGCACTCGGGGTGCGCTTCTTCGCCGGTGCGGCCTTCTTGGCCGGGGCGGCCTTCTTCGCGGGGGCTGCGGCCTTCTTGGCCGGTGCCGCCTTCTTCGCCGGTGCGGCCTTCTTGGCCGGGGCCTTCTTCGCGGGGGCCTTCTTCGCCGCCGCCTTCTTCGCAGTTGCCATGTGGAGTTTCTCCGTCAGTTGTTGCTCGGATGCCGGCGTTGCGCGCGGTCTCGATGGACTCGCGTCTGCCCGGGAACCGCCGTGCAGGCGCGATGGTACTGCGCCTCCTAGGTGAAGAGAAGCGTTTTTCATAGGTAAAAGGCATTCCTGCAACGGTATGCTGTCGCCCATGAAGATCCTCGTCCGTTGGCTGCTGCTCGCCGCCGCCCTGCTGCTGGTGTCGTACCTCTACACCGGCGTCAGCGTTTCGAGCTTCGGCGCTGCGCTCATCGCGGCCTTCGTGCTCGGCCTGTTCAATACGCTGGTGCGGCCGCTGCTGGTGCTGCTGACGCTGCCGGTGACGCTGCTCACGCTGGGGCTCTTCCTCTTCGTCATCAACGCGCTGATGTTCTGGGCCGCGGCCGGCGTGCTCGACGGCTTCAACGTCACCGGCTTCGGCGCCGCGCTGATCGGGTCGCTGATCTACAGCGTGTGCGGCATCGTCATCGACGCCGCCGTCGAGCGCCTCTTTAGCGCTTCCACCTGACCTCGAACTGCACGGCGTCGGCGCTGCCGCCGCCCGTGCGCTCCAGCCGGTGCCGACCCGGCATCGGCTTCCACACCACGCGCTCGCCCTCGCCGACCGGCTGGCCGTCGACCGACCAGCGTCCGGCCGCGCCGCGGAACACCAGGCGCTGCAGCGCCGGCGGGATGTCGGGGTCGAGCACGACGATGCTGCCGTCGCGCGGCGACGTGATGCCCAGCGCCGACGCCCGCCCGGCGCGCGCCGGCCCGGTGCCGGCGAGGTAGAACTCGCCGCCCTCGCGCCGCAGCGCCGCCGGCAGCGGCGGTGCGCGCGAAGGCTCGGCCGCGTGCAGGTGGGCCACGACCTCGCGCCACACCGGCGCGGCGCCCTGCGTGCCGCTGACGCCGTGCATCGGCTCGCCGCCGGCGTTGCCGACCCACACGCCCACCGTGTAGCGGCGCGTGAAGCCGAGCGCCCAGTTGTCGCGCAGGTCCTTGCTGGTGCCGGTCTTGGCGGCCGCCCAGCCGCGCGTGACGAGCGGGCTGTCGAAGCCGAAGGTGACGGCGCGCGCCGACGCGTCGGCCAGGATGTCGGCCACCAGCCAGGCGCTGGCCTCGTCGAAGACACGCCGCGGCGGCGCCGGCGGGCCGACGGCGATGGCGCTCCAGCGGCCGCCGTTGGCGAGCATGCGGTAGGCGTTGGCCAGGTCGGCCAGCGTGACCTCCGAGGTGCCGAGCGCGAGCGCGTTGCCGTGGAAGCCCGCGCTTTCCTTCAGGCCGAGGCCGGCGCGCTGCAGGCGTGCGAACAGGTCGTCGGCGCCGACCATCGCGCCCACCTTCACGGCCGGCACGTTGAGGCTGGAGGCGAGCGCAGTGCGCACGCTGACGTCGCCCTTGAAGCCGCCGTCGTAGTTCTGCGGTGCGTACAGGCCGTCGCCGGCGGCCAGTTCGAGCGGCGCGTCGGTGAGCCGCGTCGCCGCCGTGACGAGCCGGCGTTCGAGCGCCAGCGCATAGACGAAAGGCTTCAGCGTCGACCCCGGCTGGCGGCGCGCGAGCACCGCGTCCACGGCCGCCGCCGCCGACCCGGGGCCGGAAGAACCGACCCACGCCAGCACCTCGCCGCTGGCGTTGTCGAGCACGATGACGGCGCCGTCCTCGACGTTGCGGCCGCGCAGTTCGGCCAGCTGCTGGCGCAAGGCCTGCGTGGCGACACGCTGCAGGCCGGCGTCGAGCGTGGTGCGCGGTGCGCCGCCGGCGGCGCGCCAGTGGCGCACGAAGTGCGGCGCCAGCGCCTCGCCCGGCGAAGGCGGCGCTCGGCGCGCGAAGGCGCGCTCGGCGGTGCTTTCCAGGCCGGTGCAGGGCTGGCGTTGCGCCTTCAGCAGTTCGCAGGCGCGGCGCACGGCGGCCTCGGGCTTCGCGTTGGGCGCGCGCACCAGGGCCGCCAGCAGCGCCGCTTCCACGCTGTTCAGCCCGCCCGGCCGCTTGCCGAAGAGCGCCCACGCCGCCGCCGGCACGCCCACCGCGTCGCCACGCAGGGGCACGAGGTTGAGCCAGGCTTCGAGCACCTGCGCCTTCGTCCAGCGGCGCTCGAGTTCGGTCGCGCTCGCCGCCTGGCCGATCTTCTGCGCCACGCTGCGGCCGCCGGCCGGGCGCGCGAGGTCGTCGTCGAGCAGGCCGGCGAGCTGCATCGTCAGCGTCGACGCGCCGCGGGTGCGCTCGTTCCAGGCGTTCGCCCAGGCGGCGGCGGCGAGCGCGCGCCAGTCGACGCCGCTGTGTTCCCAGAAGCGCCGGTCCTCGCCGAGCACGATGGCCTCGCGCAGCGCCGGCGACACCTCGGCCAGCGGCATCCAGGCCAGGCGGCGCACGCGGTCGTCGGTGCGCTGGGCCTGGATGGGCACGCCGTGGCGGTCGGTCCACTCGACGTCGGACGGCCGGTGGGCGCGCTTCACCTCGTCGAACGAGGGCAGCGCGAAGGCCGGCAGCACCGCCGCGAGCAGCAGCGCCGCCAGCCGCTTCATGACGTCCCCTCGTCCGTCGGGTACGCCGGACGATCCCCCGAGGGGATCGCGGGCCGGCTTGGGGGCGGCCCGGCGCTCGGCCCGCACGAGCCCTTCGACACGGGTCGCTTCACGGCCGCACCTCGAGCGCGTCGTTCGGGCGTTCGCCGAAGGACTCCGGCGCGTACATCGCCTCCACGCGGGTGGGCGGCAGCGCGAAGCGGCCGCTGCTGTTCAGGCGCATCGTGTATTCGACGACGTGGCGGCCGCGCGGCATCCAGCCGTAATAGCTGCGGAAGGCGTCGGCCGCGCGCTCCTCGAAGGCCGGCCAGGCCGCGCCTTCGCGCTGCTCGCCGCGCGTGGCGATCGCCGAGTCCCGGCCGAGGCCGCCGCCCAGGACTGCGGCGCCGGCCGGCACGGGGTCGCTGATCACGACCCAGCCCATGTCGCCGACCGCGTCCACCTCGACCCGCACGCGCACGATGTCGCCACGCGACCAGGCGTCCGGCACCTTGCGCTGCACCGCGCTGAGCGTCTTCGCCACGCGGTAACCCGCCGCCAGCGGCGCCTTCAGCGGCACGGCGGCCAGCACCTGCACCGCCAGCCAGGGCCGGCCGCTGCCGTCGTGGCGCGCCTTCAGCGCCGGGCCGAAGGGCAGCGTCTCGACGGCGCCGGCCGGCGTGGCCGCCCAGTCCACCGTGCGCGGCGCGGCGCCGGTGTCCAGCGTGCTGCGCCCGGCCACCGGCTCGGCTTCGAAGCGCGCGCTGAAACGTTCGAGCGCCAGCACGCCCCAGAGGTTGGCGGTGGTCGTCTGCCAGGCGCCGCCGCGCTGGCGCGCGAGCGCGCCGTTCACGAGCAGCGGCACCTCGTCCTTCCAGGCCGGCGACTCGGCGGCGGCCAGCACCAGGCGCGCGGCGTTGCCGTCGGCGCTGTCCATCAGCCACCACCAGTTGTCGCTGTCCTCGGTGGTGAAGCGCAGCGTGGTGCCGCCCTGCACGAGGCGCGAACGCAGCAGGCGCTGCACTTCGTCGAGCCGCGCCGCGCGGTCGGGCGCGCCTTCCACGCGCCGCAGCAGGCTCCACGCATCCAGCAGCGCCGCCGTCGGCCAGGGGCCGGGCGTCCATTCGACGAGGCCGAAGTGGCGCGGTTGCACGCGGCCGTGGCGCGCCAGCGCTTCGAGCGCGGCGAGCTTGCGCACCGCCATGTCGGGCCGCGGCGCGCTGAAACGGCGTTCGAGCCGGCCTTCGACGAACGCGGCCAGACCCTGCAGCATCGCGTCGCGCGTGGCGTCGGGCCAGGCCAGCCCGGCTTCGTGCGCGGCGGCGACCAGGTACGCGGTGAGGCGGTCGCTGCCGCGCGGTGCGTCTTCGGCGCGCGGCGGGAAGTAGTTCGCGAGGCCGTCGCGGTCGAGGTAGCCCGCCGCCTCGTTCGCGATCGACGCCCAGGCCGCGGCGTCGTGCAGCGCGATCGCCTTCGAGGTCTTCTGCTCCAGGCACGTGTACGGGTAGGTCTCGAAGAAGCGCTTCAGCCCCGGCAGCGCGCCCGACAGCCTGGGCTGCAGCGTCGCGCCGAGCCGGCCCGACCCCGGCAGCGCGTCGGCCGGCGCGGCGAGCGGGATCGTCAGCGCGCCTTCCAGCGGCTGCAGCGACGCCTGCATCACGCGCAGCGGCACCGCCGGCTGCACCGCCTGCACGATCTTCGCGCGGTCGCGCGCGGCGCCGCCCTGCTCGTCGGCGCTGGCGGTCCATTCGACCTTCGACACGCCGGGCGGCACCTGCACCGGCCACGACACCTGCGCGGCGGCGCCGGCCGCCAGCGTCACCGTCTGCGGTGCCAGCGCGGCGCCGGGGCCGGGGCCGGCGAGCGTGGCCTTCACCGTCATCGCGCGCGCCGTCGTGTTGCGCAGCGTGAAGCCGGCGTCGAAGCGGTCGCCCTCGCGCACCAGCGGCGGCAGGCCGGCCAGCATCTGCAGGTCCTGCGAGACGCGCAGCACCGCGCTGCCGTTGCCGAAGCGGTCGGCGCCCGCATCGGCCACGGCGACGAGGCGGAAGCTGGTGAGCGAATCGTTCGTCGGCACGTCGATCGTCGCTTCGCCCTTCGCGTCGAGCACCACGGTGCCGCGCCACAGCAGCAGCGTGTCGAACAGCTCGCGCGTCGGGTTGCGGCCGCCGCCGCCGCCCGGCGGCTGCGCCTTGCGGCCGTAGTGGCGGCGGCCGACGATCTCGCCCTGCGCGGTGGCGGTCTCCACGCCCCACGGGCGCGGCTGCATCATCTGTTCAAGCAGGTTCCACGAGTCGTTGCCCTGCAGCGCGAGCAGGCCTTCGTCGACCGCCGCGAAGGCGATCTCGGCACCCGCCGCCGGCTGGCCGTTGCGCGTGACGAGCACCTTCGTCGGCACCGTCTCGCGCACGCCGGCCTGGGCCTTGGCGGGCAGCACCTTCACGTCGAGCCGGTGCTCGGCCAGCCCCACCTTCAGCATCGCGGCGCCGAACTTGAAGCTCGGCTTGGAGAGGTCGACCATCGCCGTCGGTGCGCGGAAGTCCTGACCTTCGTAGCGGAAGGCGCGCCACCACTCGAAGGGCTCGCGCCAGCCCCAGGTGAAGAACGAATGCCAGGGCGCGTCGCGCAGGCGGCCGCGCAGCACGAGCACGCTGACGACGACGTTCGGCGCCCACGAGCCCGCCCCCTTCGGCACCGCCACCTCGACCACCGGCTCGCGGCCGCGCAGCGTGACGACGCGCGCGTCGACGACGCCCTCGCGCTCGACGCTCACCAACGCCGTCGCTTCGCGGAACGGCATGCGCACCTGCAGGCGCGCGGTCTCGCCGGGCTCGACCTCGCGTTTCTCGGGCAGCAGGTCGATGCGGTCGTCGTTGTCCTGCTCGAACCACAGCTCGCCGCGGCCGCTGACCCAGACCGAGTTCGCCGCCTCGGCGACGCGGCCGGCGTCGTCCTTCGCGCGGGCGACGAGTTCCACCTCGCCGGCGGCGTCGAGCGCGGCGTCGCATTCGAGCAGGCCGCGGGCGTCGCTCTTGCCGCTGCACAGCACGCCGAGTTCCTTCGTCTGCCGTTGCTGGTCGTAGGCGTAGAAGCCGCCGACCAGGCGCTTGCGCACGGACAGCGTGCTGTGCAGGCGGCCGAGCACCTCGATGTCGCGGCCGGCGAGCGCCTGGCCCGCGGTGTCCAGCACCACCGCCGAGAAACGCGCCTGGCCGCGCACCGCCGCCCAGTTGCGCGCGCGCAGGCCGACGACCACCGCGCTCGGCCACAGCGCGACGCGGCGGCTCACCGTCTGCACCTCGCCGTTCGGGTCGTCGAAGCTCAATTCGGCGATGAGTTCCGAAGCGCCCTTCAGCGCTGGCAGATCCTTGACGACGATGCGCGCCGCGCCCTGCGCGTCGGTGCCGGCCGCGAGCTTGTCGGCGACGAGGCGGGCGCCATCGTCGCGACGCTCTTCGTCGTCGTCGGCGCGGCGGTCTGCCGGGCGGCTGGAAGCTGAACTCGTCGTAGCCGGCGAAGGCGGGCGGCGCGGCACGCAGCAGTGCCGACAGCTTCAGCGGCGCGCGCGCCAGCGGGCCGCCCGCGTTCATGTTGAGCTGGGCGTCGAGTGCCAGTTCGCGCGGCGCCACCAGCGCGCCCTTCGGGGCCGCCAGCCGCGCGTCGACCAGCGGCACGCGGAAGGCTTCGACGCGCACGCTGCCGCTGGCCCAGTGGCGGCTGCCGCGGCGCAGCTCCACGTCGTAGGCGCCGAGCTTCGCGGCGGCCGGAATCGGCCAGCGGCTCTCGGCGCTGCGCGCGCCGCGTGGCCAGGCCAGCGGCAGCGAGGTCTCGCTGCCGCTGCCGACATGCGTGATGACGAGCTGGTCGGGCAGCGTGTCCGGCGCCGGCAGCGCGAGGCCCGTGGCCACCTCGTCGCGCACGAAGTGCTTCATCGACACCGTTTCGCCGACGCGCAGCAGCGTGCGGTCGAACACCGTGTGGGCCACGCGGCCCGGCAGCGCGCCGCCCAGCGCCGGCGACGCGGTCGGCAGGTTGAAGCGCCAGGACTCGATGCCCTTGGCCCAGTCGCTGTAGACGAAGCCGACGTCGCCTGCGGTGCGCGCACTGACCATCAGGCCGTCGCGGCTGACGCAGCCCGCGCTGTCGCGTTCGTCGTCGAAGCCGCGCTCGATGCGGGCGATGCCGGCGCCGTCGGTGCGGCCGTTCCACAGCGGGCGGCCTCGGCAGTCGTTGACGGCGACGGCGGCGTTCGCCACCGGCCGACCGCGGTCGAGCGTGGTCACCCACACCAGGCTGGACGTGCGGCCGCGCTTGAAGTGCACGCCCAGGTTGGTGACGAGCGCGGCGGTGCGCACGTACATCGGCCCCGCCTTCTCCAGCAGCGCGCTGCCGAGGATGCGCGACTCGACCTCGACGACGTGCAGCCCGGTCTGCGGCAGCGGCAGGCCGATGACCTCGGTGGCGCGCGGGGCGCTGTCCTTCAGCTGCGGCAGGTCGCTGCGGCGGGCATCGGCCTCGCCGGTGAGCGCGCTGGTCTCGCGCCCTTCCCAGAGGCCGCTCTGGAACTGCTGCAGCCGTGCCATCCAGCGCATCAGCTCGGCATCGGGCGTGCTCGCATCGAGCCGCTTCACGCGCACCTGGCCGCCGGTGCTGGCGCCCTGCAGGTCGGCCTGCACCTGGCGCAGCGTCATCGGCAGCATCGCGTCCGGGCCGGCCTCGACGATGCCGAAGCTGCCGGCGAACTTGGCCAGCGGCGGCATCGGGCCGGTGGCGACGTCGAGCGGGAACGCGTTCGCGTTGGCCAGCGCGCGGCCGGCTTCGTCGCGCACACCGGCCGGCAGCGTGAGGCGCCAGCGCTGCTGCTCGGGCAGCGGGGCGTCGAAGCGGACCTCGCTCACCCAGTCGCCCGGCTCGGCCTGCGGCGCCAGCGCGGCGCCCTGCGCCGGCTGCAGCCGCGCCGCCAGCGCCGCGGCGCGTGCCACCGGCGCGTTGAAGCGCACGCTCATCGGCCGCAGCGGCATGCAAGGCGCGGCGGCGCGCTCGCGTTCGCAGCTGAACTCGGCCAGCAGGCGCGGCCGCACGCGCCACTCGAAGCTGCGCCCCCACACGAGGCGCACGCGCGCGTCGGCCGGGAACGGGCGTTCGCAGGCGACGAGCAGCCAGCGCGCGGCGTCGGCCGTGATGCGCTGATGGCGCAGCAGCTCGGCGCGCGGCGCGCCGTCGATCACGCGCACCGGCATCCGGTCGGCCAGGCCTTCGACCTCGCACCACGCGGCGGCGGCCTGCTTCGGCGCCGCGTCGCCATTGAAGCGCAGCAGGAACTGCTGCTCCTCGTCGATGCGGCCGCCGGGGTAGGGCCGCAGCTGCTGCACCGCCAGCGGCGCGGTGTTGAAGCGGTACTCGGTGGTGCCTTCGAGCGCGCCGGCCAGCGGCTTCCAGGCGGGGTCGGCCGTCAGCGTGCAGCGCTGGCCGGGCGGCAGCGCCGCCTTCAGGTCGAACAGCCAGACGCGCTCGCTCGCCCAGCGGGCGTCGCCCTCGGGGCTGCGGCCGCTGCACTGCAAAGTGAACGGAGGCGGACGCCGCGGGTCGCCGACCGGCACGACGGCGCTGTCGAAGCGGATGCTGATCTGCCGCACCTCGGCCACGTCGCCCTGCGGGCTGACGGCGACGACGCGGGCGGCGAAGGCCGGCAGCAACGCTGCCGACAGGAGCAAGGCGGTGGAGGTTCGGCGCAGCACGCGCCCAGTGTAGGGCGCGCCTGTGCGCGGCCTACGGCGGCGGCTCGTCGTCGTCGCGCGGGCCGCGGCCGCCGCGCGCTTCGAGGGCGAGCGCGCGGCGCTGCGCCACCAGCTCGCGCAGGCGGGCGTCGATGACCGAGGCCTCGATGAAGTCGGGCGCGCTCGCGCTGCGCGCCGCCGCCTGGCCGGCGCGCAGGCGGTCGATGGCGCCGTTCAGGTCGCCGCTGACGGCGCGCGCCTCGGCGCCGGCGCGCAGCGAACGCAGCTTCAGGCCGGCGGCTTCGGCGCTGGCCGACAGCAGCGCCCACGCGGCGGCGTCGTTCGGGTGGTCGGAGACCCAGGTCTGCAGGCGTTCGGTCAGCTCGCGCATCGTCGCGACGCTGCCGCCGCCGGCGCGCCGCTGGTCGAGCAGCGCCTGCGCGCGCGCCAGCGTGGGCGCGCGGCCCTGCGCGTCGACCTCGATGGTGTCGAGCGCGGCCAGCGCCGCGGCGGCGTCGCCACGCGCCAGCCGCACCTGCGCCTGCAGCAGCTGCGCCGCGCGCTCGGCCAGCGGCTCGCGCGGCGCCGCCTGGCGCGCCAGCGCAAGGGCGTCGGCCGCGGCCTTCTCGGCGAGCGCGTGGTTGCGCTGCACCGATGCCGCCAGCGCGCCGGCGTATGCGGCGGCGAGGCGCTCGCGCAGCGGCGTGCCGGGCACGCCGCCGGCCTGGTCCTGCAGGCGGTTGAGCTGCTGGGGGTCGGTGTCCATCAGCACCCGCGCGCGCGCCTGCGCCAGCGCATGGCGCAGCGGCGGCGTGCCGCGCGCGCCGCCGTCGAAGAGCGCGCGCGAACGCGCCTCGGCGACCCGCTCCACCGTCAGCGGGTGGGTGCGCAGGTAGGGGAACGCGCCGTTGTCGTTGAGGCGGCTGGCGTTGTCCATCTTCTCGAACATGGCCGACATGCCCGACGGCGCGAAGCCGGCGGCGCCGAGCATGCCGAAGCCCATGCGGTCGGCCTCGCGTTCCATGTCGCGCGAGAAGTTCAGCTGGCCCTGGATGGCCGCGGCCTGACCGCCCATGATGGCGGCGTTGGCCATGTCGACGTTGCCGGTGCGCGAGGCCGCGAGGATGCCGAGGATCAGCCCCGCCAGCCCGATCATCGAGGCGCGCTGCGAGTTGCCGACGCTGCGCGCGATGTGGCGCTGCGTGACGTGAGAGAGCTCGTGCGCGAGCACCGACGCAAGCTCGTCGCCGGCACTGGTGAGCGCGATCAGGCCCAGGTGCACGCCGACGTAGCCGCCGGGCAGCGCGAACGCGTTCACGCTGCGGTCGAGCACCAGGAAGATCTCGAACGGGAACTGGCCGATGCCGGGCTCGACATCGCCCCGCGCACGCGCGGCGGCGACCAGCGGCTGCCACAGCGACTGCATGTATTCAAGCAGCACGGGGTCGTCGAGATAGGCGGGGTCGCGCCGGATCTCGCGCATGATCTGCTCGCCGGTGCGTCGCTCGGTGCCGACGCTGAAGTCTTCCGACGCCGATTCGCCGAGCGAGGGCAGCCGCACCTGCGCCTGCGCCTGCGCAGGCAGCGACAAGGCAAGGGCCAGCGCCAGGGCACAGGCCCCCCATCGGCGGGCAAGGAGCTTCACGGGAGAAAGGTCGCGCAGAGGGGTCGCTCGGAAGTCGCTCGGGCAGGTCCGGTGACTATGATGACAGCTTCGCATTGCCCGCATGTTTCCATCGATGAACTCGCCGCTGACCCACTTCGACGCCCAGGGGCAGGCCCACATGGTGGATGTCGGCGCCAAGGCCGAGACCCACCGCGTGGCACGCGCCAGCGGTGTCATCCGCATGCTGCCCGCCACGTTCGCGCTCGTCGCCGAAGGGCGCGCGAAGAAGGGCGACGTGATCGGCATCGCGCGCATCGCGGCCATCCAGGGCGCCAAGCGCACCGCCGACCTGGTCCCGCTGTGCCACCCGCTGCCGATCACGCGCGTGGCGGTCGACTTCGAGCTCGACGCCGCGAGGAGCGAGGTGCGCTGCACCGCGCAGGTCGAGACCTTCGGCCGCACCGGCGTCGAGATGGAAGCGCTGACCGCCGTGCAGGTCGGCCTGCTGACCGTCTACGACATGTGCAAGGCGGCCGACCGCGGCATGGTGATGGACGGCATCCGCGTGCTGGAGAAGCGCGGCGGCAAGAGCGGCGAGTGGGTCGCGCCCTAGCGGCGGCCTGCGCAGGCTAGCGGACCAGGTCGCGCCAGTCGCGCAGGCGCTGCGGCGTTTCGCACTGGAAAGGCAGCTTGGCCGGTTCCGGCGCGTCCTTGCAGGGGGCGAAGAAGTCGTCGCTGCCCGGGTTGCGGAACTCGCGCAGCCGCGCCGCGACCCAGCGTGCCTCGTCGATCTCGCCGTGCGCGGCGAGCGCCTTCGCCCAGGCCAGCATCAGGCGCGTGTCCAGCAGGAAGTGCGTGGCCGTGTCGAACGGCGCGAGGCCGCCGCCGCCGGCCTCGGTGGTCGCGGCCGCGTAGTCGGCCTGGTGGGCGAACAACACGCTGCGCTGGCCGCGCGCGATGCGCATCTCGAGCGGCGCGGCGCCGGCCGACGCGTTGTAGATCGACGTGACGGGCAGGTAGTCCAGTACCGCCAGCACGGCGCCGACGACGAGCGCGACGCCGCCCGACACCAGCACGCGCGACGCGCCCGGCACCCGCGGCAGCGTCGCGCTGCCGGCCGCATAGCCCAGCAGCCAGCCCGCCGGCAGCAGGAAGTAGGCGTACCACAGCGGGTACTCCAGCAAGCTGTGCAGGCCGATCATCAGCACCATCACGACGGCGGCGCGCCGCGCCACGCCGACGCTGCCTTCGGCGCGCAGCGCCAGCCGCGCGGCCAGCCACAGCGAGGTCAGCAGCGCCGCCATCACCCCGGTACCGAGCGGCAGGCCGAGCTCCACGAACAACTGCAGCGGCAGGTTGTGCGTGTGGTCGAAGAACGCGACCGGGCGGCCCGGGAATGGCGTCAACGTCCACGCGAGGTTGAACTCGCCGAAGCCGACGCCGGCCCAGGGCTGGTGGGCGATCAGCGCCAGCGTGTTCTGCCAGATGCCGAAGCGCGAGCTGGAGATGTCGCCGGCGGCCAGCCGCGCCGCGCCGCCGAAGGTGTGCTGCGACAGGCGCGCCCATTCGGCCATGCCGAACCACGCCAGCGCGTAGAGGACCGGCGCGGCCAGCAGCAGCAGGCGCGTCGGCCGCGCGAGCCGGCGGTCGGCCAGCGCCCAGAGCGCCAGCAGCACGACCCCGACGAGGCCGGTGCGCGACGCCGTCAGCACGACCGCGAAGACGAGCGCCGCGAACAGCAACGCGCCGGCGCGCCGGCCCAGCCGCTCCAGTTCGACGAGCGCGACGACGGCGATCGCCGACCAGAGCAGCAGGCTGCTCAGGTGGTTGGGCTGGCGGAAGTTGCCGACCGCGCGGCCGGGCAGGCCCGACGTGGCGATCCAGTCGCCGTCGGTCAGTTCCGGCGCGAAGACCTGGATGACCGCGATGCCGACGTTCAGCGCCCCGGCGACCGCCAGGCCGGTGCAGACGTCGGCAAAGACGCTGGCGGTGTCACCGCGCGCATGCGCCGCCGCCCCCGCCGCCGCCATCACGCCGGCCGCAGCGAGCAGCCCGATGGCCGACAGCGCGAGGCCGGTCGGCAGCGAGCCCGGGCCCCAGGACCAGCAGACGCCGGCGAGCACCAGCGCAAGCGCGAGATGCAGGGCCGCGACACCACGCCCGGCACCGCCCGACGCCGGCGCGCTGCCCACCACGAACCAGCCCCACAGCGCGACCGCCAACGCCTGGTTGAGGAAGGTCGGCGAGGGCGAGACGTTGTAGGCGAGCAGCGAGGGCGCGGTGGCGGCCAGCGCGGCGAGCAGGAGCCTCGGGGACATCGGGTTCGGCGACATGGGGTCGCCGAAGATACCAGCGACCCGGGCTACGGCGGCGCCGGTGGCTCGAAGGCGGGCAACTCGGCGTGCTGCGCGCGTGCGGCACGCCAGGCCTCGCGCGCCTCTTCGCAACGTTCGATCGGGTGCATGCGGCACAGCCGCACGAGCGTCAGACGGGCCCGATCGGGCTGGCCGTTGAGGCCGGCCGCCAGCGCGTACCGGTACATCGACGGCGGATACGCGAACCGCTCCGATACGCGCCGCATCGAGTCGAGCTCCTCGGGGCTCATGCCCACGCGCGCCTGCGTCTGCGCGAACTTGAGGAAGGCATCCTGTTGCGTGAGCCACCGCAGATCCGGTGGCGGCGTGGTGAGCCCCGCGACGCCAATGCGTGCCGACTCCAGCCTCAGCAACCTGTGGGCCTGCTCCGCCGCCAGGTAGTCTCGTCCAACTCCGACGAGCAGCACACCCACGGCCAACGCACCCCCCAGCAGCATGTTCCGGTGTATCCGCAGGCCCTCGGAGCGCTGCTCGATTCGGTCGACAGCGCCCATGAAGATTCCCAGCGGCACCAGGAAGTAGGCGTAGGTCAACGGGTACTCGACCATGCCGTGCGCCGACAGGCCGGTGACGGCGATCATCAGCCAGGCCGCGGTGGCGTTGCGGCAGCGCAGCAGCCGGCTGAAGTACCACCAGCCCGCCATCGCGACGAGCGCCGCGCCTACGGGGATGCCGCACCAGATCAGCAGGTCAAGCACGAGGTTGTGGCTGTGCTCGATGCTTTCGCCGACGAACGGGTGCGCCTCGGCGCCCAGCACCTGCGCGACGCCCACCTGCTGCCAGCCGTAGCCCCACCACGGCTGCCGGCCGATGGCGTCGATCATCGCGGCCCAGTGCAAGGTGCGTGTTCCGGCCTGCATGGACTCGACCAAGGGCCGCCCCTCTTCCAGCCGCAGTGCCGCGTTCAACAGCGGCCAACCGGTGACACCGGCGGCGTAGAGAAGTCCCAGGAGGAGGGCGCCGCGGCGTCCGAGCGCCAGCCCCTGGCGCGGGCCGAGTGTCATGGCGATCGTGGTCAACAGCAGCATCTGCAGCCAGCCGGTACGCGAGCCGGACATCACCATCCCCAAGACCATCCACGAGGCGATCGTCCAGAAGGCGACGCGGCCGATGCGCTGCTGCTGCCACAGCACGCCAGCCGCTGCGATGGCGAACAGACAGATGGTGCAGAAGTGGTTCGGCTGCGCGACGTTCGCGTACGGTCGGCCGCCGGGCGGCATGTCGACCGTCCAGATGCCAAGTGCCGAGCCGCCAGTCCATTGCAGCAGGGCGACGCCAACCGACAGCACGGCCGCGACGACGATGCCCGCGCAGAACGCGGTCAGCCCTTCCGCGCGGTCGCCGACCGCCAGGCCGTTGCCCAGGGCGACTGCGACGAAGAAGCCTGCAAGGTAGAGCACGGCGACGACGGCATCGCCTGCAAAGTAGATCGTGCCAAGCATGGCCTGGCACGCGATGGAGACCAACGCGACGCCCACGAACAGGGCCAGCGGCCAGGCCACGCGCGACGCGCTGCGGTGACCCAGCGCGGCGATCACGACCAGCGCGAGGACGAAGCCGTCCTGCCACGCCGTGGGCCACGGGCGATAGTGGTTCGGCAGCAGCCAGGCCAGCGGCACGGCCGCCACCACCGCAGTCCATGTCGTCACGGCGTCTCCAAAGAAAAAGGGCAGCCCGTAGGCTGCCCGTTCGGATCGATATCGCAGTCGATCAGAAGGTCATGTCGGCCTTGCACGAGCCCGGCAGGTACTTCTTGAAGTCGGACACGGAAGTGCCGCAGGACCACTCGGTGACCACGCCACCAGTGATGGTCGGCACCAGGATCACGTTGCCGGCGACCGGCAAGCCCTGCGTGGTGACGCGGACTTTGCCGCTCGTGGCCTTCGTCGAGATGCTGGCGACGTACTTCGAGGTCGAGGAAGCGGTCTCGCAACCCCAGGTGTCGTCGGTCGCCGGCAGGCTGCCCGGCGACGTTTGGACCGCTTCGGTAATGGCCGTACGGCAGGTCGACGCCGCGAGGATGACTTCGGAGACCTTGGCCTTGACCGTGTAGTCCTGATAAGCCGGCAGCGCAACCGCCGCCAGGATGCCGATGATCGCCACGACGATCATCAGTTCGATGAGAGTGAAACCTTGCTGAACGCGCTTCATGTGAAAGCTCCTGGAGGAGGGTTGGGCGGAAGACACCCCCAAACATGCAGGGCGCGTGCCATGTGTCCCGGCGCGACATCCGTCACGAGCGGTGACGCGGTGCGTCACTTCGGGGGCCTTGGCCGGGCCGACGGGCTGACATGGGGTGACAGGAAACGTCACCCCTCGCGTCTCAGGTGCCGAGCTCGATCCGGTGGCCGGGCGCGAGCGCGTGGATGCGATGCACGCTGCCGTGCGCCGCGATCTCCGACATCACGGCGTCGACCTCGCCGGGCTTGATGTGCGTGATGAACACGTCGGCCGGCTCACGCAGATGCGCCAGTTCCAGCCGCAGCTGCGACGGGCACAGGTGCCGACTCACCTTCGCGAGCGCGAGCTCGTCGTCGCGGAAGGCGGTCTCGATGACCAGCGCCCGCACGTTCATCGATGCCAGCCGCGACCACAGCGCCGGGTTCGGCCCGGTGTCGCCGGTGTAGACCCAGGCGCGGCCGTCGGCGCCGAACACAGCGTAGCCCACCGCCGGCACCGTGTGCGCCGCGCTCAGCACTTCGATGCGCCGTCCGCCGAGGTCGAGCACCTGGCCGACGCTCACGGGCTCGAAGGCGAGCACCGGGTGCTCGGCGTCGGGCAGCCGCGTGAAATCGGGCCAGATGACGCCGTTGAAGATGTGCGTGCGCAGCGCGTCCAGCGTCTGCGGCAAGGCGTGCACGCGCACCGGCGGGCGGTTCGCGGCGCTGCGCCGGCGCGTCACGCTGTCGGCCAGCAGGCCGATCGCCAGCACGTGGTCGAGGTGCGAGTGGCTGACGAAGATGTGGTCGATGCGCGCCATCTCGTCGAGCGTGAGGTCGCCGACGCCGGTGCCGGCGTCGATGAGCACGTCATCGTCGAGGAGGAACGAGGTGGTCCGGCTGCCGGCGGCAATCGAGCCTGAACAACCGAGGACGCGGATCTGCATGAAAAGCGAATGCCCGTGGCGCGAGCCTGGCGCCCCACGCGCCGGCGAGACCCCCGATGCTGAGCCGTGCACCGCGCCGGCGCAAGGGTCCGAAACCACGAATGTCGCGCCGCCCGCCTTTGCGATGCGACGAGCGGCCGGGCCCGCGTGACGGGATTCACGCGCGGCGCACCGCCGCGCGCGACGGGCTCAGTGGTGGATGAACTGCATCTGCGTGCCGGCGAGCTCGATCACGTCGCCGTTGCGCAGCGGCACCGAGTCGCCGACGAGCGGCACGCCGTTGATGCTGGGCCGCGTGGTGCCTTCGACATGCGCGAAGGCGTAGCCATTGGGCCGCTTGGTGATGGACGCGACCTGCACGCCGGGCTTGCCGACGGTGGTGACGACCTTCGTCAGCGTGACCTCGCGGCCCGCCGCCGCGCCATTGAGCACCTTGATCGACGCCGGCGTCAGCGCCTGCCCGGTGTGCGCGGCCGCAGCGCCGTAGGCGGGCTGGCCGGACTGCATCGGGTTCTGGGTCGGCGCGAAAGGCGGCACGGCCCCGCCTGGCCGCATGATCATGGTCTTCTCGTAGTCGCCGCTCTCGTCGACGAGGTACTTGATCTTGTACTTGCCGATTTCGACGGTGTCGTTGTGGGCGAGCAGCTGCTTCTTGATCGCCTTGCCGTTGATGTAGGTGCCGTTGGTGCTGTTCAGGTCTTCGATGAAGACGTCGGCACCCACCATCTGCAGCACGGCGTGCTCGCCGCTGACGGCGAGGTTGTCGATCACGATGTCGTTGTACGGTCGACGGCCAAGGGTGGTCTTGTCCTTCGTGATCTGGACTTCCTTGATGACCACCCCGTCGAGCGAAACGACCAGCTTGCCCATCTCTGACCTCTACTGTGCCCCCCGCCGGCGGCGGCGGTCGTGACGCTCTGCGGCGCCGAATCTGACCTTGATGCTCCCGCTAGCCATGTCAGCGCCTGAAGGGCCACCACGACCTGCCAGAGGTACTCGCGCCACCGGAGGCGCGCACGAGTATCACCGAAATATTGTCTTTCCCGCCAGCGTCATTGGCGGCATCGATCAGCGACTGACCGGTGGCGTCCAGAGGTTCGCCGGACTGCAGCAACTGGGCGATGCTCGCGTCGTCGAGCATGTCCGACAGGCCGTCGGAGCACAGCAGGTAGACATCGCCCGGGGCGACATCGTGCTGGTGTGTCTCCAGCAGCACCGTGTCCTCGACGCCGACGGCGCGCGTGACGAGGTTCTTGTTGGCCGAGAACGCCGCCTGCTCGGGCGTGATGAGGCCGGCGTCGATCTGCTCCTGCAGCAACGAGTGGTCGCGCGTGATCTGCTGCAGGCGGCCACCGCGCAGCCGGTAGCAGCGCGAATCGCCGACATGGCCGACGAGCAGGCGGTTGTCGCGGAACACGGCCACCACGAGGGTGGTGCCCATGCCGGCGTACTGCGGGTTCGCGTTGGCGGCGTTGAAGATGGCGCGGTTCGCGTTGTCGACGCAGATGTCCATCGCACGCCGCACCTCGGCGTCGGTCGCCTGGGCGCTGGCCTCGCGCAGCCAGCGGCCGAGCTCGGTGCGGATGAAGCTGGTCGCCATGTTGCTGGCGACTTCACCGGCGTTGTAGCCGCCCATGCCGTCGGCCAGCACGGCCAGGGACACGGCGTCGTCAAGCGCGACCGAGTCTTCGTTGTTGCTCCGTGAGCGGCCGGCGTCAACGGCAGCGAAGAGCTCGATCGTCATGGGCACGGAAGACGGCGGCGATATGCGGTGGCAAAGATCGACGGATTGTGCATCGTATCGACAACGGTTCCGGCCGCGAACCGGCTCAGGGATGTGAACTCGGTCCGCGCGATGCGCCTGTCATCGTGGCGCGCAGCGTTGCCAGTTGTCGCGCCGCGACGTCGGCATCGGGGGGGCGCTCGGCCGGCTGCCGGGCCAGCAGCGCCGCGACCAGGCGCGGCACTGCTGGCGGCAGGTCCGGCCGCAGTGCAGCAAGGTCGGGTGCGGATTCCAGCGCCGCGCGCTGCAGCATCTCGCCCAGCGTCGGCGCGTCGTGCGGTCGGCGGCCGGTCAGAAGTTCGAAGAGCAGGACACCCAGCGCGTAGAGGTCGCCCGCCGCCGACGCGGACGCCCCGGCCAGCTGCTCCGGCGCCATGTAGGCGGGCGTGCCCAGCACGACGCCCGTCGCGGTGCGCGCGCCGTCCGCGAGGTGGGCGATGCCGAAGTCGGTGAGCGTGAGGCGATCGGTCGTCCAATCGACGACGACGTTCGAGGGCTTCACGTCACGGTGAACGATGCCTTGCCGGTGGGCACAGGCCAGTGCGTCGGCAACCCGCTCGCCGATGCGTAGAACCACCGGCTCCGGGAGCAGCCGCGCGGCTCGCGTGTAACGCTGCAGGTCGCAGCCGGCGAGCAACTCCATCGCGAGCCAGGCGCGCCCGTTCTCGACGCCGGCGTCGAGGACACGCACGATGTTCGGGTGTTCGAGACGGCGGGCGGCCGCGGCCTCGATGACGAATCGCTCAGCGTCCGCGTCGGCGGCCGCGTGCATCAGCTTCACGGCCACCGGCTGGCCGGTGCGGCTGTCGATGGCGCGGCGCACCTCGCCGGTGGCCCCGCTGCCGAGCACGCCGTACAGGCTGTACGGGCCGATGGTCGGCGTCGCCGCTGGTTCGGCGGTCGACATGGACGCCTCCAACACTGCTTCCTGGAGGCGCCACGCTATCACAGGGGCCGGCGTGGCACCGGCCCGCCGCGTCAGTCGGTGAGTGCCAACACCACCGAAAGGCTCGACGTCACGGCGACCGGGGCCGCCCAGCGGTTGGCGGCCGAGGCCTCGGCGCCCGGCACCAGCGCCGGCGCGACCGCGCCCAGCTTCGGCCGCCGCAGGTCGAGCAGGCGCAGGTCGCTGCCTTCGCGCACTCGCAGTTGGCCTGCCAGGCGGTCCAGTGGGCCGCGCGCCAGCGTCCACGTGCAGTCGCGCGCACCGGCGTTCGCGAAGGTCGGTTCGAGCGTCTCGCGCAGCGTGCGCGCCCAGCGGTCGCGCCACTGCTCGCGGCTGGCGTGCGAAGCAAAGCGCCCGATGCGGTGCGTGAGGCGCGGTGCGCAGGCGATGACGACCCAGCGTGTCGTGTCCGCGCTGCCGGTCAGCAGCGGTGCGAGCAGCCGTTCGGCGTATTCGGCGTCATCGACGAAGACAGCGATCTTTTCCATGGCGGGTCCTCCGGGTGAACGCAAGGGGTCAGGCGACCTGGGCGTGGACGGCGTCCGCGCGACGGCGGCGCGCCACCCACCAGCCGGCGGCGAGCACGCCGACGACGGAGAGGGCATAGAGCCCGAAGCGGGCCGCGACATGCGGGTCGAACACGCGGTCGAGCAGAGGCTCCTCGACGATCATCTTGGCAGCGGTGAAGGCAAGCACGCCGGCACCGATGTAGATGATGGCCGGGAAGCGGTCGACGAGCTTGAGCACGATCGAGCTGCCCCAGACCACGATCGGAATGCTCACCAGCAGGCCGATGATGACGAGGTCGAAGCGACCGTGCGCGGCGCCGGCGACGCCCAGCACGTTGTCCACGCCCATCAGCGCGTCGGCGACGACGATGGTCTTCATCGCGCCCCAGAAGGTGGCCGCCGCGGGGCCGTGCTCGTCGCCTTCACCGGCGGGAACCAGCAGCTTGTAGGCGATCCAGACGAGGCCGAGGCCGCCGGCCAGCATCAAGCCGGGGATCTGCAGCAGCCAGACCACCGCCACCGTCATCGCCGAGCGCACGGCGACGGCGCCGACGGTGCCCCAGACGATGGCGCGGCGACGAAGCTGCGGCGGCAGGCTGCGGGCGGCCAGCGCGATGACGATGGCGTTGTCACCCGCGAGCACGATGTCGATGAGGACGATGGCGGCCAGGGCGGACAGCCACGCGGGGGAAAGGAACTCCATCTTGACTCCGGCAAAGCAATCGATCGACGAACGACGCCGGCCACACCCGATGTCGGGTGCTCACGGCGTCGAAGGTCTTGCTCGGCTGGAGTGTTTGGTTATGGCCCGGGAGACCGGAAGCGGTGCGCGCTTCGTATTGACGGCCTGCCATCGACCGGATGCGACGACGGATGCGCTGTCGTTCCGGCAGGAGCTACTCCCCTTCGAAAGGGAATCATAGCGCCCGCACCGGGGGTCCGGACGCGTAGGAATACTTACTCTGCGCGCGCGGCGGCGGCGCGGGCGTGGCGGCGCTGGAGCACGGTGCCGATGGCGACGACCAGGGCGGCCCCGATCGCGCCGGCGATGTTCACCACGGTGTGGGACTGCTCGCCGAAGCGGCCGACGACCCAGGGGTCCGTGAGCAGCATCTCGCCGGCCAGGAACCCCAGCAGCGCCGCGCCTGCAGTGACGATGAGCGGGTAGCGCTCCATCACCTTCAGCAGCAGCGTGCTGCCGAAGATGATCAACGGGATGCTGATGGCCAGGCCGATGACGAGCAGCGGCACGTCGCCCTTCGCTGCGGCGGCTACCGCAATGACGTTGTCCAGGCTCATCACGAGGTCGGCGATCAGGATCGTGCGGATCGCATTGAACATGCTGGACGACGCACCGTCCTTGCCGACATCGCCGCCGTCGTCCTCCTCGAGCAGCAGCGACACCCCGATGTACAGCAGCAACAGGCCGCCGACGATCTTCAGGAACGGCCACTTCAGCATTTCGAGGGCGATGACCGTGAGGCCGATCCGCATCAGGATGGCGGCCGCACTGCCCCAGAAGATCGCCTTCTTCTGATGTTCCGGCGGCAGCGAACGGGCCGCCAGCGCGATAACGACGGCGTTGTCGCCGGACAGCAGGATGTTCACCCAGATGATCGATCCGAGTGCGGCCCAGAAGGCTGCCGAAGTGAATTCCATGACCTCTCCGCTTGTTATGGCTAGCGCGCCGCTCGGTGGGGCGCGGGTTTATCCGGCGGAGTGTAGGCAGCGTCTTGGCGGGCGCCGGTGCGTGGAAATACGCACCGGGCGCGCCTGCGCGCGACGCTCTTACACGAGGCTCTTGAGGATGCGGCCCATCTCGGAAGGATTGCGCGTCACCTTGAACCCGCACTCCTCCATGATGGCGAGCTTGGCGTCTGCCGTGTCGGCGCCCCCGCTGATGAGCGCACCGGCATGGCCCATGCGCTTGCCCGGGGGCGCGGTCACGCCGGCGATGAAGCCCACG
>CAUJHQ010000148.1 GCA_963204815.1 Pseudomonadota bacterium
CGCGGCCGCCGGCGCGGTGTCGAGCCGCTTCAGGAAGGGCCGCGCCCGCCGCGCCTCGTGCAGCGCGCGCAGCCGGGGCGGATCGACGCTCGCCACCACCGCGTGGGCGCGGCCGGCCGCGAGCAGCCGGCCGAGCGCGGCGAGCGCCGCCGCGTCGTCCATCGCGTCCAGGCCTGCGAGGCGGAAGCCTTCGCGGTCGGCGTCGGACGCAACGCGCATCGTGGCCCACGTGCCCCAGGCGATCGACAGCACCGGCAGGCCCTCGGCGCGCGCCTGCGCCGCCGCCGCGTCGAGGAACAGGTTGGCCGCCGCGTAGTGCGCGAAGCCGGCGGCGCCCAGCAGGGCGGTGGTCGACGAGAACAGGGCGACGAAGTCGAGCCGCCGCGTTCGCGCCAGGTCGATGACGTTCTGCGTGCCGCTCACTTTGGGCCGCAGCATGGCCTCGACCTGGGCGTCGGTCAGCGCCGTGATGGGCGCGGCGTCGAGGTGCGCGGCCAGGTGCAGCACGCCGCGCAGCGGCGCGCCGCCGTCTTCGAGTGCGGCCACGGCGCGCTCGACCGCGGCCGCGTCGCAGACGTCGCCGGCCAGCGGCACGACGCGCGCGCCGAGCGCCTCGATCTCGCGCAGCGCCGGCGTGCCGGCCTGCGGGTGGCGGCCGAGCAGGCCGATGTTGCGCGCGCCGCGTTCGGCGAGCCAGCGCGCCACCAGCAACCCGAGGCCGCCGAAGCCGCCGGTGACGAGGTAGCTGCCTTCGAAGCTGAGGGGCGGCGCCGCGGCGTCCGGCCGCTCGGCCGGCGCGTCGCCCGCCAGCAGGCGCGGCGCCCGGCGCTGGCCGGCACGCCATGCGGTCTGGTCCTCGCCGTCGTCGCTGTCCAGCGTGGCCAGCAGCGCGTCGAGCGCCGCGGCGTCGCCGCCGTCGGCGTCGAGGTCGACCGCGCCGCCCCAGCGCGCCGGGTGCTCGAGCGCGAACACGCGCCCCACGCCCCACAGCGGCAGCTGGTCGGGCCCGCCGGGGCTGGCGTGGCCGGGCACCGGCTGCGCCCCGCGCGTCACGAGCCAGGCACGCCCGCCGTCGGGGCGGGCGGCCAGCGCGGCCAGCGCGTGCAGCGGCTCGTTCACCGCCGCGGCGAGACCGCGGCCCTCCAGCGCGCCGAGCCAGACCCAGTCGTCGGCGGCCGGCACATCGCGTTCGCCCGCGGCGACGCGCGCGACGACGTCGCCGCGTGCCGCCAGCCGGGCCGCCAGCGCGGCGGCGAAGGGCCCGGGGCCGCCGGCCAGCGTCCAGCGCCGAGGCGGCCGCGGCGCGCGCGCGACGATCAAGGCCTGCTGGCCGTCGGCCGGCAGCGCGGCGGCGTCGCTGAAGCCCAGCTCGGCGAGCAGGCGCAGCCAGGTCGCGCGGTCGACGAGCGGGTGGTCGGCGCGCAGCTCGTGGTCGGTGAAGCGCCACCAGCCTTCGGTCAGGCCGAAGCTCAGGTCGACCCAGCGCTCCGGCCGCGTGCCTTCCATCAGCAGCAGCAGCCCGCCGGGGGCAAGCAGTTCGCGCGCGTGGCGCAGCGCGGCGCGCAGGTCGGCGCAGGCGTGCAGCACGTTGGCGGCGACGACGACGTCGTGGCGGCCGGGCTCGAAGCCCTGCCCTGCAGGGTCGCGCTCGATGTCGAGCCGCCGGCGTTCGACGAAGGGGTAGGCGGCGAACGTCTCGGCGGCGCGCTCCAGGAACAGCGGCGACAGGTCGGTGAAGGTGTAGCGCGTGTCCTGCGGCGGCAGCACGGGCAGCAGGTAGCCGGTGCTGCCGCCGGTGCCGGCGCCGATCTCCAGCACGCGCAGCGGTGCGCCGGGCGCGCGCTGCGCGATCGCCGCCGACAGCGCGGCCGCCAGCGCGCCGTTGTAGGTGCGCGCGAACGGCGACTCGACGTAGAGCTGCCGCGCCTCGGCAAGCGAGCCGCCGGGGAACAGCAGCTGCAGCGGGTCCTGCGTGCCGCGCAGCACCTCGGCGAGCGCCGGCCCGCAGCGGCGCAGCACGGCGCGTTCGGCGTCGACGCCGGTGAAGCGCGTTTCCAGCGCGCGGTCGCGCGGCGCGGGGTCGGCGGTGTCGGGCGCGCGCAGGCACTGCCAGCCGCCGTCGCGGGCCTGCAGCACGCCGTCCTCGGCCAGCATCTGCAGCAGGCGGCCGAACAGCCGCTGCTGGCGCGGCACGACGCCCAGGCGCGCGGCCTCGCTGGCGGTGTCGAAGCGGCGGCCGGGCGTGGCGTCGAAGCCCAGCGCCTGCAGCGCACGGCCGACGTGCAGCGCGCTCAGGGCGTCGAGCTCGCGGTTCAGCGCGTCGTACACGCCCAGGCCGTGCTGCGAGGCGAGCGCGCCGAAGCGGGCGCGCACCGCGTCGACCCACTGCGCGGGCGGCACGAGGGTGCGCGCCGCCGACGCCACCGGGTCGCAACGCTCCCAGTCGACATGCCAGGCCAGGCCGGCGTCGGGCGCGGCTCCGAGCGCCTGCGCGAGCGCCTCGCGCGCCGCGCGGCGCAGGCGCACGCCGTCCAGCCGGCCGAGCGGCGTGCCGTCGGGGGCGTGCAGCGCGACGTCGGCGCGCCACTCGGCGGGCTCGGGCGACGCGGCCGCGTGCAGCCGGACGGTGGCGACGAGCTCCGGCGGCAGCGCGGTGTCGAGCTGCAGCGCGTCGATGCCGGCCAGCAGGTACAGCGTGCGGCCATCGCCGGGCAGCGCCAGGCCGACCGCCTGCAGCGCGCCGTCGAGCAGGGCCGGGTGCGCGAGCGCCACCGGGTCGGCGTGCCGTTCCGGGGCGAGCGCGACGAGCACGCGCGCGCCGCCGTCGAAGCGCTGCGCCGCGCGCAGGCTGCGCCAGGCGCCGTCGAGCGTGATGCCGAGCGCGCGCAGGCGGCCGTCGTGCTCGTCGCAGACGGCGGCGTCATGAGGGCGCGGGCCGGCCGCGGGCGCTTCGCCGCCGCGTGCGTCGGCGAAGCGGCCGACGGCGTGGCGCTGCCACGCGCCGGCGCCGTCCGCGGCGCGGCTGTGCACCTCGAATCGGCCGTCCTCGCCCAGGTGCACCTGCAGCACGCGGCCGGCGTCGTCCAGCACCAGCGGGGCCTGGACCTCGAAGCCTTCGATGCGCGGCCGCGCCGTGCCGCAGGCGGCCGCGGCGGCCTGCGCCAGTTCCAGGAACACCGGCCCGGCCAGCAGCACGCGGCCGAGCACGCGGTGGTCGGCCAGCCAGGCGGGCCGGTCGGCGGCCAGCAACGTTTCGACGATCGGCACCGCGGTGTCCAGGCGCGTGCCGGCGAACGGGTTCGCACCGCGCGCCGGCGGCGCCGCCTGCCGGCGCACCGGTGTCGCGTCGATCCAGTAGCGCTGGCGCTCGAACGGCGTCGTCGGCAGCTCGACGCGGCGCGGCGCCGGCGTGCCGGCAACGCCGGCCCAGTCGATCGCGGCGCCGCGCACGTACAGGTCGGCGAGCGTCGTCGAGAGCTCGTGCCAGTCGTCGCGCCCGCGGCGCAGCGAGCCCGCAAGGTGCACGCCATCCTCCGGCAGCCCGCGCTGCGCCAGCGCGGCGAGCGTCGGGTGGGGGCCGACCTCGAGGAACTGGCGCCAGCCCTGCGCGTGCAGCCAGGCGATGCCGTCGCCGAAGCGCACGGTCTCGCGCAGGTGGCGGCACCAGTAAGCGGCGTCGGGCGCGTCGGCGCCGAGCGGCCCGCCGGTCACGTTCCAGGCCACCGGCAGGCGCGGTGCCTGCATGGCCACGCGCGCCGCCACCGCGGCGAGCGGCGCCAGCGCCGGCTCGACGCGCGGCGAGTGGGCGGCCAGGCCCACGTGCAGCCGCTTGCCTTCGATCTGCTGCGACGCGAGCGTGGCCAGCAGCGCGTCCACCGCCTCGGCGTCGCCGCTGACGACGACGTTGTCGGGTGCGTTGCGGGCCGCGATCGCGAGGCTCCGGCCGTGCGTCGCCACGGCGCGCTCGACGAGTTCGGGCGCCGCGTACACCGAGGCCATCGCGCCGCCGGGCGGCAGTGCCTGCATCAGGCGCCCGCGCTCGGCCACGAGCTTCAGGCCTTCCTCGAGCAGGAACACGCCGGCGGCGCAGGCGGCGGCGTATTCGCCGAGCGAGTGGCCGATGACGGCCGCCGGCTCGACGCCGAAGGACTTCCACGTCGCGACGAGCGCCATCTCGAGCGCGTACAGCGCCGGCTGCGTCCACGCCGTCTCGTGCACGGCGTCGCTGCGCAGCACGTCGCGCAGGCGGCGGCCCTGCGCGTCGGCGCCGAGCTGGGCGTCGCAGGCGTCGATCACGGCCCGGTAGGCCGGCACCAGCGCGTACAGCCGCTCGCCCATGCCGGGGTGCTGCGCACCCTGGCCGGTGAAGAGGAACACGGTCTCCGGCACGCCGCCGCCGGCGGCGCGGCCGTGGTGCAGCGCGGCGTGCGGCTCGCCGCGCGCGAAGGCGAGCAGCGCCTCGCTTGCCTGCGCGGCGTCGGTGGCGACGACGGCGAGCCGCTCGGCCAGGTGCGAGCGCCCGGTGCCGGCGGCATGCGCGACCTCGTCGAGCGTGGCGTCGCCGGCGGCCAGCCGCGTGGCCACCGCCTGCGCCAGCTGGCGCAGCGCCGGCAGCGTGCGCGCCGACAGCGGCAGCACGCACAGCGGCGGCGCGGCGCGCGGCGGCGCGGCGTCGGCCGCTGGGGCTTCCTCGATCACGACGTGCGCGTTGGTGCCCGAGAAGCCAAACGACGACACGCCGGCGCGCCGCGGCACCGCGCCGCGCGGCCAGGGGCGCGCGCGGTCGACCACGCGCACCGGGTGCGACCAGTCGATGTGCGGGCTGGGCTGCGTGAAGTGCAGCTGCTTCGGCAGCGCGCCGTGGTGGAGCGCGAGCACGGCCTTGATGACACCGGCGATGCCGGCCGCCGACTCCAGGTGGCCGAGGTTGGTCTTCACCGAGCCGACGAGCAGCGGCGCGTCGGCCGCGCGGCCGGCGCCGTAGGCACGGCCGAGCGCGCGCACCTCGATCGGGTCGCCGAGCGTGGTGCCGGTGCCGTGCGCTTCGACGTAGCCGACGTCGGCCGGCGCGAGGCCGGCGTCGGCCAGCGCCGCGGCGATCACGGCTTCCTGTGCCGGGCCGTTGGGCACCGTGAGGCCGCCGCTGCGGCCGTCCTGGTTGGTGGCGCTGCCGCGGATGACGGCGAGCACGCGGTCGCCGTCGGCCTGCGCGTCGGCCAGGCGCTTGAGCACGATGAAGCCGCAGCCTTCGCCGCGCGCGAAGCCGTCGGCGCTGGCGTCGAAGCTCTTGCAGCGGCCGTCCGGCGCCAGCATGTGCGCCTTGCTGAGCGCCACCGTGATCTGCGGCAGCAGCATCAGGTTCACGCCGCCGGCCAGCGCCACGCGCGTCTCGCCGCGGCGCAGGCTGGCGCAGGCGGCGTGCAGCGCGACGAGCGACGACGAGCACGCGGTGTCGATCGCCAGCGCCGGGCCCTGCAGCCCCAGGCAGTAGGCGATGCGCCCGGCCGCCACGCTGTGCGCGTTGCCCGACGCGAAGTAGGCGTCGATCGTGTCGACGCCGCGGTCGAGCACGCGCTGCACGTGGTCGCTGTTGCACACGCCCAGGAAGACCCCGGTGGGCGTGCCGGCCAGCCGCTCGGGCGCGAGGCCGGCGTGTTCGAGCGCCTCCCAGGCGACCTCGAGCGCCAGGCGCTGCTGCGGGTCCATCGTCAGCGCCTCGCGCGGCGCGATGCCGAAGAACGCGGCGTCGAAGCCGTCCACCGCGTCGAGGAAGCCGCCTTGGCGCACCGACATGCGGCCGGGCGCGTCGGGGTCGGGGTCGAACCAGGCGTCGGCGTCCCAGCGGTCGGGCGGCACCGTGCGGATGGCATCGCGGCCTTCGGACAGCAGCTGCCAGAACGCGGCCGGCGAATCGGCGCCGCCGGGGAAGCGGCAGCCGATGCCGATCACCGCCAGCGGCTCGCGCCGCGTCGCCGCGTCGAGCTGCTCCTGAAGTTCGAGCGCCAGCAGCGCCAGCCGCTTGGGAGAGAGCTGGTCGATGCGGGAGAGGAGGTCGTCGCTCACGGCGTCAGGTCTTGTTGCGTTTGCGGGCCGCGAGGCGGCGTTCGACCTCGTCGTCGGAGAGGTCGGCGACGGCGTCGAGCACCGAGCCCGCCTTCGGCGCCGGTGCCGGCGCGGCCGCGGGCGGCGCGGCGGGGAACAGCGTGTCCAGCAGGTGCTGCGTCAGCGCCTCGACGTTCGGGTGGTCGAACAGCAGCGTGGCCGGCAGCGCCAGCTTCAGGGTCGTGCCGAGCGCGTTGCGCAGTTCGACCGCCAGCAGCGAGTCGAGCCCGAGGTCGCCGAGCGGTGCGCGCGGGTCCAGCGCATGGCCGGGGTCGAGCCCCAGCACGCGCAGCGCGCGTTCGCGCACGAGGTTGGCGACGAGGGTGCGGCGGCGCGCCGGTGGCGCCTGGCGCAGTTCGGCCAGCGCGTCGGCGCTGCCGGTGGCAGCGGCCGGGGCGGCGACCGCCGCGCGGCGCCGCGCCAGTTCTTCGAGCAACGGTGCCGTGGCGGGCTGTCGGCGGCGCCACACGTCCCAGTCGGCCGCGACCACGGTGGCCTGCGCGCTGCCGCGCACGAGCAGGCGCTCCAGCGCCGCCAGCGCGTCGGCGTTGGAGAACGTGGCCATCCCCTGCGCGGCGAGCCGCGCCTCCACGCCGTCGCGCGCGGCGGCGCCGACCTCGCCCCAGGCGCCCCAGTCGACCGCCAGCGCCGGCAGGCCGCGATTGCGCCGGTCGTGCGCCAGCGAGTCGAGGAAGGCCGACGCCGCGGCGTGGTTGGCCTGCCCGGCCGAGCCGAGCACGCCGGCGATCGACGAGAACAGCACGAAGACGTCGAGCGCGTCGGCGCGCGTCAGCCGGTCGAGCAGGCGCGCGCCGTGCAGCTTCGGCGCGAACACGGTGTCGAAGCGGGCGGCGTCCTGGTGGCGCAGCGCGGCTTCGTCGAGCACGCCGGCGCCGTGGAAGACGCCGCGCAGCGGCGGCCCGCCGGCGCGCAGTGCCGCCAGCAGCGCCGCGAGGCCGGCTTCGTCGGCGACGTCGAGCGCGTGCGCCTGCACGTCGACGCCGCGCGCGCGCAGCGCGGCCAGCACCGGGGCCGCCTCCGGCGTGGCGCCGCGGCGGCCGACCAGCACCAGGCGGCCGGCACCGCGCTCGCCGAGCCAGCGCGCCACCGCGAGGCCGACGCCCGACAGCCCGCCGGTGACGAGGTAGCTGCCGCGCGGCGATGGCTGCCAGCCCGCCGCCGGCGCGTGGCGCAGCGCGATGCGGCCGGCGTGGCGTGCCTGCGCCATGAAGCGGAAGGCGCGCGGCGCGTCCGCGAGCTCGAAGTCGTGGCGCGGCAGCGGCGCGAGCGTGCCGTCGGCCAGGCGGTCGACGAGCTCGCCGAACAGGCGGCCGACGGCGTCCGGCGCGTGCTGCGCGGTCTCGCCCCAGTCGACGACGTGGTAGCGCAGGTTGCGGCCCATCGCCGCCACCTCGGCCGCCGTCCGGATGCCGCGCTTGCCGATCTCGACGAAGGTGCCGCCATCGGCGAGCGCCGCGAAGCTGGGGTCGATGAGGTCGCCGGCCAGCGAGTTCAGCACGACGTCGACACCGCGCCCGCCGGTGGCGGCGCGCACGCCGTCCAGGAAGCTGGCGCTGCGCGAGTCGAACACCTGCTGCGCGCCCAGCGCGCGCAGCAGCTCGTGCTTCCACGGCGCGCCGGCGGTGGCGTAGACGGTGGCGCCCGCCAGGCGCGCGAGCCGCAGCGCCGCCAGGCCGACGCCGCCCGCCGCGGCGTGCACCAGCACGGTCTGGCCGGCGCGCAGCCCGGCCAGGCGCTGCAGGCAGAACGCCGCCGTCACGTGGGCGACGGCGAAGGTCGCGCCCTCGGCCATGCCGACGCCGGCCGGCAGCCGCCGCACGAAGGCCGCCGGCGCCACCACG
>CAUJHQ010000149.1 GCA_963204815.1 Pseudomonadota bacterium
CTGGACCGCGAAGGGGGTCGGAAGCGCTGGCCCCAGGAAAAGCGAAAACCCCAGTCGAGTCAACGATCTGGGGTTCCGTGTGAGACCGATGGGGACGTTCGGAGACGCCCCGGGACCGCATTACATGTGGTCGATCATCACTTGGCCGAAGCCCGAGCACGAGACCTGGGTCGCGCCGTCCATCAGGCGCGCGAAGTCGTAGGTGACCTTCTTGCTGAGGATCGAACGCTCCATCGACGCGATGATGAGGTCGGCCGCTTCGGTCCAGCCCATGTGGCGCAGCATCATCTCGGCCGAGAGGATCTCGGAGCCCGGGTTGACGTAGTCCTTGCCGGCGTACTTCGGCGCCGTGCCGTGGGTGGCTTCGAACATCGCGACGCTGTCGCTGAGGTTCGCACCCGGGGCGATGCCGATGCCGCCGACTTGGGCGGCGAGCGCGTCGGAGACGTAGTCGCCGTTCAGGTTCAGCGTGGCGATCACGCTGTACTCGGCCGGGCGCAGCAGGATCTGCTGCAGGAACGCGTCGGCGATCGAGTCCTTGATGGTGATTTCCTTGCCCGTCTTCGGGTTCTTGAACTTGCACCACGGGCCGCCGTCGATCGGCTGCGCGCCGAACTCGCGCTGCGCCAGCGCGTAGCTCCAGTCGCGGAAGCCACCCTCGGTGAACTTCATGATGTTGCCCTTGTGCACGATGGTCACGCTGGGCTTGTCGTTGTCGACGGCGTACTGGATGGCCTTGCGCACCAGGCGCTCGGTGCCTTCGCGGCTGACCGGCTTGATGCCGATGCCCGAGGTGTTCGGGAAGCGGATCTTCTTGACGCCCATCTCGTCGATCAGGAACTTGATGAGCTTCTTCGCCTTGTCGGTCTCGGCTTCGTACTCGATGCCGGCGTAGATGTCTTCCGAGTTCTCGCGGAAGATCACCATGTTGGTCTTCTCGGGTTCCTTCACCGGGCTGGGCACGCCCTTGAAGTACTGGATCGGGCGCAGGCAGACGTAGAGGTCGAGTTCCTGGCGCAGCGCCACGTTGAGGCTGCGGATGCCGCCGCCGACCGGCGTGGTCAGCGGGCCCTTGATGGAGACGACGTAGTCGCGCACCGCGTGCAGGGTCTCTTCGGGCAGCCAGACGTCGGGGCCGTAGACCTTGGTCGACTTCTCGCCCGCGAAGACTTCCATCCAGTGGATCTTGCGTTTTCCGCCGTAGCTCTTGGCGACCGCGGCGTCCACCACCTTCAGCATCACCGGGGTGATGTCGAGGCCGGTGCCGTCGCCCTCGATGTAGGGAATGATGGGCTGGTCAGGGACGTTCAGCGAGAAGTCGGCATTGACCGTGATCTTCTGGCCGCCGGTCGGCACCTTGATGTGCTGGTACATGGACGCAAGTCTCCGAAGGGGTCTGGCTGTTTCAGGGGAACACGAAATTCTAAGTCAGCAGGCCTGTCAACCGACTGACGCGCCCGCCCGTTTCGGTTGGGCCTCCCGGTTGGAGGGGGGTGAACTGAAACTTTCAAAAGGTACCTGCAAATGAACAAGATCCTGGCCACCCTGATCGCCGCCGCCTTCGCCACCACCGGCGCCTTCGCCGCCGAGGCCAAGAAGGAAGAAGCCAAGCCCGCCGCTGCCGCCCCGGCCGCCAAGAAGGAAGAGGCGAAGCCCGCTGCTGCCGCCCCGGCCGCCAAGAAGGAAGAGGCGAAGCCCGCCGCTGCCGCCCCGGCCGCGAAGAAGGAAGAAGCCAAGAAGTAATCGGCTTCGGCTGACGGAGCCCCCTCGGGGTGCTCCGGCGCGCAACGCCCGGCTCGCCCGGGCGTTTGCGTTTTCGGGTGTCCCGCGCGCGCGACCGATCAGAAGCCGCAGTACGCGGCGACCGTCTGCCAGAGCCCGTGGCCGAGCGCCCAGCCCGAAGTCGCGGCCAGCAGCGCGCCCGCCGCGCGCACCGCCCACGCGCTGCTGCCGGCGGCGGCGGTGCCGCCGAGGCGCATCCACAGCCACGGCCCGGCGGCGAGACCCACGCCGCTGGCGATGCCGAAGGCCGCCATCGCGCCCGCGCCGCCGGCCGGGCCATTGGCGAGTGCCGCCACCACCAAGGCCGATTGCAGCAAGCCGCACGGCCACGCGAACCACAGCCCGCCCGCGAGCGCCGCTTCGGCCGGCCCGCGCACGCGCTGCCAGCCACCCGCTGCGGCCGGCGCGTCCTGCCGCCGCCCGTAACGCTCCAGCCACGCGGGCTGGCGCCCCTTCACGATGAGCCAGAGGCCGAGCGCAGAGGCCGCCACGTGCGCCAGGGTCCAGAGCGGTCGCAGTGCCGGGCTCCACTGCCCCAGTTGCGCCAGCGCGCCGACGCTCGCCGCCGCAACCGCGCCGGCGGCAGCGTAGCCGGCGACGCGGGCGACGTGGAAGCTCAGGCTGGAGGCGCCCGCCGGCCCGCGACCGGTGACGGCGGCACACGCGGCACCGCACATCGCCGCACAGTGCGGCGACCCGGCAAAGCCCAGCAAGGCAGCACTGGCGATGAGCGCGGCGTCCACGCCTAGATGATGCGCGAGAAACGCTCCCGCGCCTGGTGCGCGCGCAGGTACTTGTCGAAGGCCATCGCGATGCCGCGCACGTAGAACCAGCCGCTGGCGGTGACCTGGATGTGGTCGTCGGCCACCTCGACGAGGCCGCCTTCGGCGAGCGAGGCGAGCGACTCGATCTCGGCGCTGAAGTAGTCCTTCATCTTGATCAGGTGCGCGAGTTCGATCGACTCGAAGTCGACGCGGCCCTGGCACATCAGCGCCATGATCACCGCGCGGCGAACGAGGTCGTCGCGCGTCAGCGCGAGCCCGCGCACGACGGCGAATTCACGCTGGCGCATCGCGTCGTAGTACTCGGGCAGCGTCTTGGCGTTCTGGCTGTAGGTGGCCCCCATGCGGCCGATCGACGACACGCCGAGGCCGATCAGGTCGGCGTCCGGCTGCGTGCTGTAGCCCTGGAAGTTGCGATGCAGGCGACCCTGGCGCTTGGCAGCGGCGAGCGCGTCGCCCGGCAGCGCGAAGTGGTCCATGCCGATGTAGGTGTAGCCGTTGCCGATGAACCCGCTGATCGCGTCGCCGAGCATGCGCACGCGCTGCTCGGGGCGCGGCAGGTCGGCGCGGTCGATGCGCCGCTGCGGCTTGAAGCGCTCGGGCAGGTGCGCGTAGGCGTACAGCGCGATGCGGTCCGGGCGCAGTTCGGCGATCTGCGCGATCGTGCGCGAGAAGGACTCCGGCGTCTGCATGGGCAGGCCGTAGATCAGGTCGGCGTTGATCGACTCGAAGCCGAGCGCGCGGGCCTCGACGATGAGGTCGCGCACGGAGTCGAAGGACTGCACGCGGTGCACTGCCTGCTGCACCGCGGCGTCGAAGTCCTGGATGCCGAAGCTGATGCGGTTGAAGCCGAGGCCGGCGATGTGCCGCAGCCGCGCCGGCGACGCGGTGCGCGGGTCGACCTCGATCGAGATCTCGGCCCCGGGCGCGAGCGTGAAGCCGCGCTTGAGCGACGCCATCAGCGCCGTCAACTCGTCGTCGCTCAGGAACGTGGGCGACCCGCCGCCGAAGTGAAGCTGCGACACCGCGTGCTGACGGCCCAGTTCGGCGGCGTGCAGTTCGATCTCGACGTCGAGCGCGGCCAGGTACTCGGCGCTGCGCTCGTGGTGCTTCGTGATGACCTTGTTGCAGGCGCAGTAGTAGCACACCGATTCGCAGAACGGCACGTGCACGTACACCGACAGCGGCGTTCGCCCGCCCACGGTGGCGCCTTCGGCGCGCTGGCGCAGGGCCTGCCGGTACTCCGCAGGGCCGAACGCCTCGACGAAGCGATCCGCGGTCGGGTACGATGTGTACCTCGGCCCGGGTACGTCCAGGCGCCGAAGCAAGTCATCCGAGATCAAGCTCATGTGCGGACTCTGCCAAACCGCTCAGATTTCCGATTGATCTGACGCAAGCCCACCCAGCACCCGCATCGCGAATCAGGGTCAATCCGGAGTCAGTCATGGAAGATACAGTCAGCAGGATGGAGACCCCAGTCCCGCCGCTCCGCCTGGAGCCCTTTAAGGTTGCCTGCTCGAGCTGCAACCTCCGTGAGTTGTGCCTGCCCGTCGGCATGTCGACCGACCAGATGGAACGTCTGGATTCGATGATCGCCACGCGCCGCACCGTCAGCCGCGGCGAGACGCTGTTCCGCGTCGGCGACGCCTTCGGCTCGATCTACGCCGTGCGCACCGGCTTCTTCAAGACCTGCGTGTCGTCCGAGGACGGCCGCGACCAGGTCACCGGCTTCCAGATGGCCGGCGAACTGCTGGGCCTGGACGGCATCGGCACCGACCGCCACACCTGCGACGCGGTGGCACTCGAAGACTCCCAGGTCTGCATCATCCCGTTCCACGACCTGGAAGACCTGTCGCGCGAGTTCAGCGACCTGCAGCGCCAGTTCCACAAGATCATGAGCCGCGAGATCGTGCGCGACCACGGCGTGATGCTGCTGCTGGGCAGCATGCGCGCCGAGGAGCGCCTGGCCGCCTTCCTCGTCAACCTGACGCAGCGCCTGAAGGCGCGCGGCTTCTCGCCGAACTCGCTGATCCTGCGCATGACGCGCGAGGAGATCGGCAGCTACCTCGGCCTGAAGCTCGAGACCGTCAGCCGCACGTTCAGCAAGTTCCAGGACGACGGCCTGCTCGAAGTGAAGCAGCGCCACATCCGCGTGCTCGACGGCGACGGCCTGCAGCGCCTGGTGAACGGCACGCCCTGCTGAGGGCGCGCCCGCCGCACGTTCAGCGGAACGTGCGGCTGTTGATCTCGGTCGCGCTCTCCGCGAGCAGGTGCGACATCAGGCCGGCCGCCGCGATCACGGCCCAGAAGACGATGAACGCGAGCGAGTAGACGGTCGACGCGCTCGTCTCGATCGCCGCGCCACCGAACCAATGCAGTTGGCCGGGGTCGACGAGCGAGAACACCAGCATCTCCAGCACGCCCGCCATCAGGAACGACGGCCAGGCCACGGCCATCGCAGTGCTGGCGAAGCGACGGGGGATCACGGCGACCGCCCGTCAGCGCGCCGACTTGGCCGGCACGGCACCCGGCACGGCGGTGACGACGGGGTCCGCCCCGCGGTAGGCGATGACGGCGGTCACGATGCCCGCCACCACGACGACGGCGGGACCGCCGACCACGAGCCAGACCATCGGATAGCGGTACCAGGGCTGGGTGTCGGTGACTGCGGGGGACTTGCGGCTCATGAGGGGCTCCTGCTCAGCGGGGGACCACGAAGGTCGACTTCTCGGCGGCGGCCGCGGGGGCGTCGCCGAGACGCTGGATCGTGAACATTATCGGGTGCGCGCCCGGTCCGGCCTGCTGCGCCACGTCGGGTGTCACGCGCACCGCCAGCGTGACCCAGCGGGCCTCGGCCGGCGCCACCTGGACTTCGTCCTTGCCGACCAGTTGCAGGTCCTTCAGGCCCTGGACGCTGACGCGGTAGCGCTGCGGCTGCTCGGTGGCGTTCATCACCTGCAGCCGGTACAGGTTCTCGACGAGCCCGTCGTCGACGATGCGCGCGAGCGAGGCACGGTCGCGCACGACGTCGACACGGAACGGGCTGCGCAGCGCCACGCTGGCGGCGAGCGCACCGACGATGACCAGCAGGATCACCGTGTAGACGATGACGCGCGGCCGCGCGACGCGGCGCCACATGTCCGCCGGCGGCAGCTGCTGGTCCAGGCCGTGCTGCGTGACGTAGCGCACCAGCCCGCGCGGGTACTTCATCTTGTCCATCACGCCGTTGCACACGTCGATGCACGCGGCGCAGCCGATGCATTCGTACTGCAGGCCGTTGCGGATGTCGATGCCGGTCGGACACACCTCCACGCACAGGCCGCAATCGATGCAGTCGCCCAGCCCCTGGCTGCGCGCGTCGATCTTGCGCGAGCGCGTGCCGCGCGGGTCGCCGCGGGCCTTGTCGTAGCTGATGATCAGCGTGTCCTTGTCGAACATCGCGCTCTGGAAGCGCGCGTACGGGCACATGTACTTGCAGACCTGCTCGCGCATGTAGCCGGCGTTGCCGTAGGTGGCGAAGCCGTAGAACAGGACCCAGAACCACTCCCAGGGCCCGAGCGCCAGCGCGGCGATCGCGGGCAGCAGCGTGCGCACCGGCGTGAAGTAGCCGACGAAGGTGATGCCGGTCCACAGGCCGCTGGCGATCCACACGACCTGCTTGCCCCCGGTGCGCCAGAAGCGGTTGAAGGTCCAGCCGCCGGCCTCGAGCTTGAGCCGCTTGTTGCGGTCACCCTCGAAGTGGCGCTCGACCCAGAGGAAGATCTCGGTGTAGACCGTCTGCGGGCAGGCGTAGCCGCACCACAGGCGCCCCGCCACCGCGGTGAACAGGAACAGCGCGTAGGCCGAGACGATCAGGATGCCCGTCAGGTAGATGAAGTCCTGCGGGTAGAGGACGAGGCCGAAGATGTAGAACCGGCGCGAGGCCAGGTCGAACAGCACCGCCTGGCGGTCGTTCCACTGCAGCCACGGCAGCCCGTAGAAGACGAGCTGCGTGGCCCAGACCAGCGCCCAGCGCCAGCCGGCGAACCACCCGCTCACCGCCCGCGGGTGGATCTTCTTGGTCTTCGCGTAGAGCGAAACCAGCGCTGGCGAGTCGTCGCCCGCAGGGTTGGCGGTGGCGGGCGGGGGGGTCATTGGGCGGTGGCGACGGCCCTGCCCTGCGACAGGCTCCAGACGTAGGCGCCGAGCACGTGGATCTGCTCGGGCGCGAGGCGCTCCTTCTGCGCCGGCATCACGTTGACCTTGCCCTGCGTGACGATGTTGACGATGGCCTGCTCGCCCCAGCCGTGCAGCCAGATCTTGTCGGTCAGGTTCGGCGCGCCGAGGGCCTGGTTGCCCTTGCCGTCGGGACCGTGGCACGCGGCGCAGACGGCGAACTTGGCCTTGCCGAGTTCGGCCGCGACCGCGTTGTGCGGGCTGCCGGACAGGCTCAGCACGTAGTTGGCCACGTTCTTCACGTCCTCGGCGCTGCCCACCGCAGCGGCCATCGGCGGCATGTTGCCCTGGCGGCCACCGTTGATGGTCTCGACGATCTTCTCGGGCGCGCCGCCGTACAGCCAGTCGGCATCGGTCAGGTTCGGGAAGCCCTTGCTGCCGCGCGCGTCGGCACCGTGGCACTGCGCGCAGTTGTTGGCGAACAGGCGCTCGCCGATCGCCATCGCCTTCGGGTCCTTGGCCAGGTCGGCCGCCGACATCGCGGTGTACTTCGCGTAGACGGGCGCCATCGCGGCACGCGCCTTCGCCACCTCGTCGTCGTGCTGCTTGACGCTGGTCCAGCCCAGGCTGCCCGGGTTGGTGCCCAGGCCGGGATAGAAGGCGAGGTAGACGCCGGAGAAGACGACCGTGAGCACGAACAGGCCCATCCACCAGCGCGGCAGCGGGTTGTTCAGTTCACGCAGGTCCTCGTCCCAGACGTGGCCCGTGGTGTTGTCGTTGGCCATGACCTTGCGCTTGCTGGCGATGGCCAGCAGCACGAGGCAGACGATCAGGCTGACGATCGTGACACCCGCCACGTAGATCGCCCAGCCCGAGTTGACGAAGTCGCTCATTGCGATTCCCCCTCGTTGTCCATGAAGGGCAGCCGCGCCGCCTCTTCGAATGCATCGCGACGCTTCCGCGCCCAGACCCAGACCACGAGCCAGACGAAGGTGAGGAAGCTCACCAGCGTCACGCCGCTGCGGATGTCGTTGAGGTCCATGCCGCGCTCCTTACTTGACCGCGGTGCCGAGCACCTGCAGGTAGGCGATGAGCGCTTCGAGCTCGGTCTTGCCCTTCACCGCCTCGGCGGCGCCGGCGATGTCGGCATCGGTGTACGGCACGCCGACGGTGCGCAGCGCCTTCAGGTGCGCCGGCAGCGAAGCCGCGTCGACCTGGGCCGTCACGAGCCACGGGTACGCCGGCATGTTCGACTCCGGCACGAGGTCGCGCGGGTTGGTCATGTGCACGCGGTGCCACTCGTCGCTGTATTTGCCGCCGACGCGCGCGAGGTCCGGGCCGGTGCGCTTGCTGCCCCACTGGAACGGATGGTCGTAGACGAACTCGCCGGCACGCGAGTACGGGCCGTAGCGCAGCGTGTCGCCGCGCAGCGGCCGGATCATCTGCGAGTGGCAGTTGTAGCAGCCCTCCCGCAGGTAGATGTCGCGGCCTGCCAGCTGCAGCGGCGTGTAGGGCTTGACGCCCTCGGCCGGCTGCGTCGTCGAGCGCTGGAAGAACAGCGGCACGATCTCGACCAGCCCGCCGACCGCGACGGCCAGCAGGATCAGCACGATCATCAGGAAGTTGCTGGTCTCGATCTTCTCGTGACCAACGGGTGCGTGTGTCTGAGCCATGTTGTGTTTCTCCTCGTGCTCAGGCGTGCGCGGTGGCGAGCGGGATGCGAGCCTGCGCGACGCTGCCGCTCTTGACCGTCATCACGGTGTTCCAGCCCATGATCACCATGCCGCTCAGGTACAGCAGGCCACCGAGCAGGCGGATCACGTAGAACGGGAAGGTCGCCTTCACGCTCTCGACGAAGCTGTAGACCAGCGTGCCGTCGGGGTTGATGGCGCGCCACATCAGGCCCTGCATGACACCGGCGATCCACATCGCGGCGATGTACAGCACGATGCCGATGGTGGCGATCCAGAAGTGCAGCTCGATCGCGCGCTTGCTGTACATCTGGGTCTTGCCGTACATGCGCGGGATCAGGTGGTACAGAGCGCCCATCGACACCAGACCGACCCAGCCGAGCGCGCCGCTGTGCACGTGGCCGACGGTCCAGTCGGTGTAGTGGCTGAGCGCGTTGACGGTCTTGATCGACATCATCGGACCTTCGAAGGTCGACATGCCGTAGAACGACAGCGAGACGATCAGGAACTTCAGAATCGGGTCGTCGCGCAGCTTGTGCCAGGCACCGCTGAGCGTCATGATGCCGTTGATCATGCCGCCCCAGCTCGGGGCCAGCAGCACCAGCGAGAAGATCATGCCGATGCTTTGCGCCCAGTCGGGCAGCGCGGTGTAGTGCAGGTGGTGCGGGCCCGCCCACATGTACGTGAAGATCAGGGCCCAGAAGTGCACGATGGACAGGCGGTAGCTGTACACCGGGCGCTCGGCCTGCTTCGGGATGTAGTAGTACATCATCCCCAGGAAGCCGGCGGTGAGGAAGAAGCCCACCGCATTGTGGCCGTACCACCACTGCACCATCGCGTCCTGCACGCCGGCGTAGGCCGAGTAGCTCTTCATCAGGCCGGCCGGAATGGCGGCGCTGTTGACGATGTGCAGCAGCGCGACGGCGAGGATGAAGGCGCCGAAGAACCAGTTCGCCACGTAGATGTGGCGGATCTTGCGGGTGCCGACGGTGCCGAAGAACACCACGGCGTAGGCCACCCAGACGACGGCGATCAGCAGGTCGATCGGCCACTCGAGCTCGGCGTATTCCTTGCCCTGCGTGTAGCCCAGCGGCAGCGAGATCGCGGCGGCCACGATGACGAGCTGCCAGCCCCAGAACGTGAACATCGCGAGCTTGGGCAGGAACAGCGACGTCTGGCAGGTGCGCTGCACGACGTGGTACGAGGTGGCGAACAGCGCGCAGCCACCGAACGCGAAGATCACCGCGTTGGTGTGCAGCGGCCGCAGGCGGCCGTAGCTCAGGAACGGGATGCCGAGGTTCAACTCGGGCCACGTGAGCTGGGCGGCGATGATCACGCCGACGAGCATGCCCACGATGCCCCATAGGACGGACGCGAGCGCGAACCAGCGAACCGGCTGGTCGAAATACACCGAAGCCGCCGGTGCCGCAGGGTTGGCCATTCTTTTCTCCTCATGACGCAGATGAGCTGCGCCCCTCTTTCAATTGTTCACGTGGGGTCTTTGCACCCGCTTGATCGTCATCAAGGATGCGCCGGCCCTCGTCCTCGAGGTCGTCGAACTGGCCACGCGTGAGGGCCCAGCCGAAGACGGCGATGATCAGCAGCACGAGCACCGCCGACAGCGGCACCAGCAGGTACAGGATCTCCATCGGGTCGCGGGTGTCGTCAGCGTTGTGTCAGTGTGGCTTCAGCGGCCCGCGCGCAGCGCGTTCAGCACCACCGCGAGCGAGCTCGCCGCCATGCCGAGGCCGGCCGCCCAGGGCGGCAACCAACCGACGAGAGCAAGCGGGATGCACAAGGCGTTGTACATCGCCGCCCATACGAGGTTCTGACGCACGATGCGCAGCGCACGCTGCGCGACGCCGCGCGCCAGCACGATGTCCAGCGGCCGGTTCGACATGACCACGACATCGGCCTGCGCGCGCGCCACGAGCGCGCCCTGGCCCATCGCGATCGACACGTCGGCGCGCGCGAGCACGGGGCCGTCGTTGACGCCGTCGCCGACCATGCCCACCGCTTCGCCGCCGCGCTGCGCCTCGGCGATGGCGGCGAGCTTGGCCTCCGGCGTCGCACCGCCCGTGACCTGTTCGATGCCGACCCGCTCGGCCAGCCGCGCTGCGCGCTGCGGTGCGTCGCCCGACCGCAGCGCGAGCTGCACGCCATCGGCGCGCAGCGCGGCGGTGGCCTCGGCGGCGCCAGGGCGCGCGGCTTCGTCGAATGCGAACGCGGCCACCGGCACGCCGGCGCGCGCGAGCCAGACCTGGAAGTCGCCGCCCTCGCCTTCGCGCCCGGCCCACGCCGCGCTACCCAGACGCCACTCGACCCCCTGCGCGTCGCGCGCACGCACGCCGCGCGCGGTGGCTTCCTCGAGGTCGGACCAGGCATGCTGCGCCGGCGGCAGTGCCGCCACCAGCGCCAGGGACATCGGGTGCTGCGACCAGGCCGCGAGCGACGCGGCGCGACCCGCGGCGTCGACCGTGTCATCGAACAGCTTCGTCTCGCGCAGCGTGGCGCGCTCGTCGGTCAGCGTGCCGGTCTTGTCGAAGAACAGGCGCTTCACGGTCGCCAGCGTCTCGAGGGCGTCCAGCCGCTGCACGAGCACGCCGCGGCGCGCCAGGCCGCCGGCGGCGGCCACCAGCGTGGCCGGCGCGGCAAGCGACAGCGCGCACGGGCAGGTGACGATCAGCACCGCCACGGCGACCTCGACCGCGCGGTCGGGATCGATGACGCTCCACGCCGCCGCCGCCAGCGCGGCGAGCAGCAGCACGCCGACCAGGAACGGGCCGGCGAAGCGGTCCGCGGTGCGCGCCAGCGCCGGCCGCTGCGACAGCGCGCCCCGCATCATCGCGACGATGGCCTCGTAGCGCGTGTCGGCACCGGCACGCTCGACTTCCACCAGCACCGGCGCGCCGACGTTCACGCTGCCGGCGACGACCGCCGCGCCCTCGCCCTTCATGACCGGCGCCGACTCGCCGGTGAGCAGCGCCTCGTCGGCCTCGGTGCGGCCTTCGAGCACGCGGCCGTCGGCCGGGAACATCGCGCCCAGGCTCACGCGCACGCGGTCGCCGGCGCGCAGCAGCGCGGCCTCGACCTCCTCGACGCGGCCATCGGCGGCGACGCGCAGCGCCGTCTCGGGGCGGTGCGAGAGGCTGTCCTCGAGCGCGGCGGCGGCGCGGTGGCGGGCGCGCATCTCGACGTAGCGGCCGCCGAGCAGGAAGCTGACGAACATCGTCAGCGAGTCGAAGTACACCTCGTGCCCGAACAGGCCGCCGGGCGCGAAGGTGGCCCCGGTGCTGGCGATGAACGTGACGGCGACGCCGATCGCCACCGGCAGGTCCATCACGACCCGGCCGCGACGCGCGCCCTGCCAGGCGTTGCGGAAGAACGGGCCGGCGGCGAAGAGCACCACCGGCAGCGACAGCACCCAGCTGCCCCAGTTCAGCAACTGGCGCAGGCCGGGCTCGAGCTCGCCGGCGGCGGCCACGTAGCTCGGCGTCGCGAACATCATCACCTGCATCGCGCAGAAGCCGGCGACGAACAGGCGCCACAGCGCGGTGCGCGCCTCGCTGCGACGCATCGCGCGCGCCGGTGCGGCGGCGTCGGGGGCGGCGTCGTAGCCGGCGGCACGCACCGCCGCGACCAGCGCCGAAGGGCGCGTGCGTGCAGGATCCCAGGAGACGGTGGCGCGGCGCGCGGCGGCGCTGACCTGCGCGCCGACGACGCCGTCGACGCCCATCAGCGCCTGCTCGATGAGGCCGGCGCAGGCTGCGCAGTGCATGCCTGCCAGTTGCAGGGAGGTCTCGGCGATGGCGCTCATGGCGGGGGCTCGTGAACGGCCGCAGGCGCCCGTCGACCGATAATGTATGAAACGGACCTCATCGACCGCATGACCTACGTCAACCGCTTCCTCGCGTTCGCCTTCGCGGCGCTGGCCTTCGGGGCCGCCTTCGCCCAATCCGGCCCGCAGGGTCGGCTGGCGACGGTGCCGATCACCGCCGGCATGCACGTCATCCAGGCCGAACTGGCGATCACGCCGCAGCAGCAGATGACCGGCATGATGTTCCGCACCGCGATGGGCACCAACGAGGGCATGCTGTTCGTCAACGACGAACCCGGCATGCGCTGTTTCTGGATGCGCAACACGCTGCTGCCGCTGACCATCGCCTTCATCGACGACGACGGCACCATCGTCAACCTGGCCGACATGGCGCCGCGCAGCGAGGCGTCGCACTGCTCGGAGAAGCCGGTGCGCTTCGCGCTCGAGATGAACCAGGGCTGGTTCGCCAAGCGCGGCATCAAGGCCGGCGCCAAGCTGCGCGGCAAGCCGTTCGGGAACTGAGCTCCCCGGCGGACCCGGCACACCCGGCCACGCCGTGTCTCCATGATCGTGCCCGCGCGGCTCACGCGGCGAGCTTCACCGTGAAGCGCATGCCGGCCACCTCGGGCCGGCTCTGCGCCTCGATCGAACCGCCGAGCCGCTCGACGATCTCGCGCGCGATCGCCAGCCCGAGCCCGGTGCCGCCGTCGTTGCGCACGTCGGCGCGCTCGCCGCGCCAGAAGGGCTCGAACAGGCGCGGCATGTTCTCGGGCGGCACGCCGGGGCCGTCGTCCTCCACCGTCACCTCGGCGCCGCCGCCGGCGAGCGCGCGCACGCGCAGCAGGATGTGGCCGCCGCCGTAGCGCTGTGCGTTGTCGAGCAGGTTGTTGACGACCTCGCCGAGCCAGATCGGGTGCGCGCGTGCGACCACCGGCGCATCGGGCGCGTCGAGCTCGATCGAGCGGCCCGCGCGCAGGCCCTGCAGCACCAGTGGCTCGGTCGCCTCGCGCAGCAGCGGCACGATGTCCTGTGGGTGGTGCTCGGCGTTCATCGTCAGCGCGGTCTCCGAGCGCGCCAGGCTCAGCAGCTGTGCGATCAGGCGCGACAGCCGCTCGCTGGTGCCGCGCATCTCGGCCAGCAGCGGGCGCCAGCCCTCGCCGACCGGTTGCGCCGCGAGCTCGCGCTCGAGCTCCTGGGCGAGCACGCGGATGCCGGCCACCGGCGTGCGCAGCTGGTGCGCGGCATCGGCGACGAAGCGGCGCTGCAGCGTCACCGACTGCTGCACCTCGTGCAGCAGCTGGTTCAGGCGCTCGATCAGCGGCACCGCCTCGGCCGGCACGTTCGCCAGCGGCAGCGGCCGCCAGTCGTTGACGTCGCGCAGCGCGACCTCGGCGCCGATGTCGCGCAGCGGCCGCAGGCTGCGCCGCACGCCCCAGCCGACGAGCGCGAAGGTCAGGGTGCCGAGCGCCAGCACCGGCAGCGCGATGCCGATCTGCAGGTCACGCACGACGTCGACCCGCTTGCGCCGGCTCTCGACGACGATGATCGACACCATGCGGTCGAGCATCGGCGAGGTGACCGAGAACACCACGCCGCGCACCGGTTCCCCCTGGTACTGCGCATCGAACAGCTTGGGCTGGCCGAAGCTGTCGCCACGCTGCAGCGGCACCGGCACGCTGGCGTCACCGGCCAGCGGGTAGCCGTCGAGGTCGACCATCACGAAGGCGTTGCGGTCGCGGCTGTCCCAGGTGAGCAGCTCCAGCGTCTGCTTGCTGACGTCGAGCAGCGGGCCGCGGTCGGACCAGTTCACCTTCGCCGCCAGCGCTGCGGCCTCGTCCTGCAGGCTGCGGTCGAAAGCGCGGTCGGCGCTGTTGCGCGCCAGCCAGTGGGCACCGGCCAGCACCGCCAGCAGGCCGACGGCCCAGCTCCAGAACAGCGGCACGAAGAGCCGCCGCCGCAGGCTCGGGCCGTGGCGCGCGGAGCGGGCGCTCATGGTGCGGGGCCAGAGCCCTCGGCCGCCTCCATCACGTAGCCGAAGCCGCGCACCGTCTTGATGACGACGCCGAGCTCGGCGAATCGCTTGCGCAGCCGGTGCACGTAGACCTCGACCGAGTTCTCGCTGAAGTCGCTCTCCCAGCTCGACAGGCGCGCAACGATCGAATCCTTCGGCACGACGCGGCCGGCTTTGTCCATCAGCAGCTCGGTGAGCGCCAGTTCGCGCGGGCTCAGCGACACGCGTTCGCCGCGGTGGCGCAGCTCGCGGTGGGTGAGGTCGAGCTCGAGTTCGCCGAGCGACAGCGTCTCGGCCAGGCGGCCGGCGGCGCGGCGCTTCAGCGCGCGCAGGCGCGCCAGCAGTTCGGGCACGTCGAAGGGCTTGACGAGGTAGTCGTCGGCGCCGGCATCCAGACCCTGCACGCGGTCGTTCAGCTCGTCGCGCGCGGTCAGCAGCATCACCGGCATGTGCGCGCCGTGGCTGCGCCAGTGGCGCAGCACGTCCAGGCCGTTGCGGCGCGGCAAGCCGAGGTCGAGGATCGCGAGGTCGTGGTGGCCGAGCAGGCCCTCGCTCATCGCCTGCTCGCCGTCGGCGAGCAGGTCGACGCGCCAGCCTTCGCGTTCCAGCGCGTGCTGCACGCCGAGGCCGAGCGCGCGGTCGTCCTCGACGAGGAGAATGCGCATGCCGCCCGGCCCTCGGCGCCTATCGCCAGCGATCAGGCGAAGTTCTTCTCCGCGAAGCCCCAGTTCACCAGGTTCGCGAGGAAGGTCTCGACGAACTTCTGGCGCAGGTTGCGGTAGTCGATGTAGTAGGCGTGCTCCCACACGTCGACCGTCAGCAGCGCCTTGTCGGCGGTGGTCAGCGGCGTGCCGGCGGCACCGGTGTTGACGATGTCGACGCTGCCGTCGGCCTTCTTGACGAGCCAGGTCCAGCCCGAGCCGAAGTTGCCGACCGCGCTCTTCACGAAGGCTTCCTTGAAGGCCGCGTAGCTGCCCCACTTGGCGTTGATCGCCGCGGCCAGCGCGCCGGTCGGCTCGCCGCCGCCGTTCGGCTTCATGCAGTTCCAGAAGAACGTGTGGTTCCAGATCTGCGCCGCGTTGTTGTAGATGCCGCCGGAGGACTTCTTGACGATCTCCTCGAGCGTCATGGCCTCGAACTCGGTGCCCTTCTGCAGGTTGTTCAGGTTCACCACGTAGGCGTTGTGATGCTTGCCGTGGTGGAACTCCAGCGTTTCCTTGCTGTAGTGCGGCGCCAGCGCGTCGATCGCGAAGGGCAGTTCGGGCAGCTTGTGTTCCATGGAGCGGGTCCTCTGCGTTGTGGGGGTCTGCGAAGGGCGCGATTGTAGGCACGCAGCCGTCACGCTGCCGGCGACAGGGGCTCCACCGACTGCACCTCGGCGAGCGCGCGGCCGTCGGCCCAGACCGCCTGCACGCGCGCGCCCGGCGCGAGCTGGCGCACCGACACGACGGGCCGCCCGTCGGCGCCCTCCACCCACGCGTAGCCGCGCTGCAGCACGCGCGCCGGGTCGAGCGCCGCGAGCCGCTCGGCGCCGGTGTCCAGGCGGCCGTGCAGCCGGTCGCGCTGCGCCTGGCCGGCACGCGCGAGCCGCTGCGCCAGCCGCGCCGGCGCCTCGGCCTGGCGCTGCAGTTGCTGCAGCAGCGCGCGCTGCAGGCGCGCCTGCGCCGACTGCAGCCACTCGCCCTGCGCCGACAGCGCCCGCGCCGGCCGCCCGAGCCGCAGCGCCAGCGTGTCCAGCCGCTGCGCCTCGCGTTCGAGGGCGCGGGCGAGCACGCGGCCGAGCGCAGCCTCGCGCTGCGCCAGCGCGGCAAGCAGCTCGTCGCGCGCCGGCGCGGCCAGCTCGGCGGCAGCGGTCGGCGTCGGCGCACGCAGGTCGGCGGCCAGGTCGGCCAGCGTCACGTCGGTCTCGTGGCCGACGCCGCAGATCACCGGGATGCGGCTCGCCGCCACGGCACGCACGACGCGCTCGTCGTTGAAGGCCCACAGGTCCTCCAGCGAGCCGCCACCGCGCACCAGCAGCAGCGTGTCGACCTCGGCGCGCGCGTTCGCCAGCGCCAGCGCGGCCGCCAGCGCGGGCGGCGCCTCCGGACCCTGCACCAGGCTCGGGTAGACCACCAGGCGCACCTGGGGCGCGCGGCGCGCGAAGGCGGTCAGCACGTCGTGCAGTGCCGCCGCGCCGGGCGAGGTGACGATGCCCACTGCGGCAGGCGCGCGCGCGATCGGCCGCTTGCGCCCGGCGTCGAACAGTCCCTGCGCTTCCAGGCGCGCCTTCAGGCGCAGGAACTCCTCGTACAGCGTGCCGGCGCCGACGCGCTGCAGCGACTCGACGACGACCTGCAGTTCGCCGCGCGCCTCGTAGACGCCCAGGCGGCCGCGCAGCTCGACCTGCTGGCCATCGGCGGGTGCGAAGTCGACCAGCGCGGCGGCGCGGCGGAACATCGCGCAACGCAGCAGCGCGCCGGCACCGCCGGCGTCCTTCAGCGAGAAGTAGCAGTGCCCGCTGGCCGCGCGCACGAAGCCCGAGAGCTCGCCGCGCACGGCCACGGCGCCGAAGCGCGCCGCGAGTGCATCGCCGGTGGCCTGCAGCAGCGCGGCGACGCTCCAGACGGTGCGCGGCGACAGCGGCGCCGGGGCGTCAATCACGCCCTGCCCCAGCAACGGCGCGGGCCTGGAACTCCACAGGGGCGCCGGCGCGGGCCGAAACCGGCGATGGCGCCTTCACGAATTCGTCACGATCGGCCAAGTGATTGATTTGCAATGAGAAATTGCTGCTGAAAAAACGGGCAATCAAGGCCGGCGTGAGCACTGGTGCGGGTTTGCGGGGTCTGCGGGCAGCTTGCCCACAAAGTTGTCCACAGAAGCGGTGGACAGGCTGAGGCGGCGGCGCCACGAAGCGTGCGAACCTGCGGTCGGCTCACGGCCATCGGCCATAATCTCGCCCGCTACGGCACCCCGCCGTGTTCTCCAGACCCCCGAGAGAACCCCTTGCTGTCCATCATACAAGCGGCCGGTTGGCCGATCTGGCCCCTGCTGCTGTGTTCGGTCGTGGCGCTCGCGCTGATCATTGAGCGGCTGTACCACCTGCGCGAATCGGTCGTCGCGCCGGCATCCCTGCTCGACGAGGTGATCTCGGTCTCGCGCAACAGCCTGCCGGCCGCCGACGTCGTCAACAAGCTGGCCGAGAACTCGGTGCTCGGCCGCGTGCTGGCCACCGGCCTGCGCAGCGTGATCGCCGAACCGCGTATCACCGAAGAGGCGTTGCGCCAGAACCTCGAGAACAGCGGCCGCACCGCGGTGCACTCGATCGAGCGCTACCTGAACACGCTGGGCACCATCGCCGCCGCGGCGCCGCTGCTCGGCCTGTTCGGCACGGTGGTCGGCATGATCGAGATCTTCGGCTCGCAGGCGCCCACCGGCGGCACCAACCCGCAGCAGCTGGCGCACGGCATCTCGGTGGCGCTCTACAACACCGCGTTCGGCCTGATCATCGCCATCCCCTCGCTGATGTTCTACCGCTACTTCCGCGGCAAGGTCGACACCTTCCAGCTGCAGATGGAAATCGCCGCGGCGCGCCTGGTTCCGCACCTGATGCGCTTCGCGGTGCGCTCGGCGGGTGCAGCGGGATGAACTTCCGCCGCCACCGCCCCGAGGATCCGGAGATCAACCTGATCCCGTTCATCGACGTGCTGCTGGTGGTGCTCATCTTCCTGATGCTGTCGACCACGTACTCGCGCTTCACCGAGCTGCAGGTCACGCTGCCGACGGCCGACGCCGACAAGCTGAAGGAACGGCCGCAGGAAATCATCGTCGCGATCTCGGCCGACGGCCGCTACGCCGTCAACCGCAAGGCCGTCGAGGGCCGCAGCGTCGAGCTGCTGACGGCCGAGCTGGCCGCCGCCGCGAACGGCAAGCCCGAGACGGTGATCATCGTCTCGGCCGACGCGATGACCGCGCACCAGGCCGTCATCAACGTGCTCGACGCCGCCCGCCGTGCCGGCCTGGCGCGGCTGACCTTCGCCTCGCAGACGCCCAACGCGTCGCGCTGATGGAAGCCCTGCTGGCGCGCCACTGGTGGCGGCGCGGGCTCACGCTTCTCACCGCCCTGCTGCTACCGCTGTCGTGGCTGTACGGCGTGCTGGCACGCCGAGCGGCCCGCGTCGAGCCGCAGCGCGCGCCGCGGCCGGTCGTCGTGGTGGGCAACCTCGTGGCCGGCGGCGCCGGCAAGACGCCGACCGTGATCGCCCTCGTGCAGGCGCTGCGGGCCGCAGGCCGCCACCCCGGTGTCATCTCGCGCGGCCACGGCCGCCGCGGCGATGGCACGCACGAGGTGCAGCCCGGCAGCGTCGCGGCCGCGGTCGGCGACGAACCGCTGCTGATCCGCCGGCGCGCCGGCGTGCCGGTGTTCGTCGGCCGCGACCGCGTGGCCGCCGCCCGTGCGCTGTGCGCCGCACACCCTGAGGTCGACCTGCTGGTGGCCGACGACGGCCTGCAGCACGCCGCGCTGGCGCGCGACGTCGAGATCGTCGTCTTCGACGAACGCGGCATCGGCAACGGCCGCCTGCTGCCGGCCGGGCCGCTGCGCGAGCCGATGCCCGCCGCGTGGCCGGCGACGCGCCTGGTGCTCTACAACGCCGCGGCGCCGAGCACGGCGGTGCGCGGCACGCTGGCGCTGCGCCGGCTCGGTGACGCGGTGCCGCTCGCCGCATGGCAGGCGGGCCGCGCCGACGGTGCCCAGCCGCTCGCCGCGCTGCGGGGGCGGCCGCTCGTGGCCGTGGCGGGCATCGCGTCGCCGGAGCGCTTCTTCGGCATGCTCGAGGGCGCCGGCCTTGCGATCCAGCGCCTGCCGCTGCCCGACCACCACCCCTATGCCACGCTGCCCTGGCCTGTGGGCACCGCCGACGTCGTCGTCACCGAGAAGGACGCCGTCAAGCTCGACGCCACCGCCTGCGGCGCGACGCGCGTCTGGGTCGTCGGGCTAGACTTCGCGCTGCCTGAGGCCTTCGTCGCCCAGGTGCTGCGCCGACTGGACACCGCCCCATGACCCTCGACCACCGCCTCTTCGAACTGCTCGTCTGCCCGGTCTGCAAGGGCCCGCTCGAGATGCGCCGCGACGAGCGCTCGCGCCCCATCGAGCTCGTGTGCCCGGGCGACCGCCTCGCCTTCCCGATCCGCGACGGCATCCCGGTGATGCTCGAGAACGAAGCCCGGCCGCTGGACCCGGTCACGAACGCATGACCTTTTCGGTCCTGATCCCGGCGCGGCTCGCGTCGACACGCCTGCCGAACAAGCCGCTGGCCGACATCGGCGGCCTGCCGATGGTGGTGCGCGTGGCGCAGCGCGCGGCCGAGGCCGGTGCGGCGCGCGTCGTCGTCGCCGCCGACGACGCCCGCATCGTCGCCGCCTGCGAGCACCACGAGGTCGACGCCGTGCTGACGCGGCGCGACCACCCGAGCGGCAGCGACCGCCTCGCCGAAGCCTGCGCGCTGCTCGGCCTGGACGGCGACGACCGCGTCGTCAACGTGCAGGGCGACGAGCCGCTGATCGACCCCGCGCTGGTGCGCCGCTGCGCCGAGCTGCTCGACGAGCGGCCCGACTGCGTGATGAGCACCGCCGCGCACCCGATCGACAACGAGCCCGACTACGCGAACCCGAACGTCGTCAAGGTGGTGCTCGACCGCGAAGGCCGGGCGCTCTACTTCACGCGCGCCTCGATCCCGTGCTGGCGCGACGGCCCGCGCGGCGCGCTGCCGTCGCCCGCGCCGCTGCGCCACATGGGCCTGTACGGCTATCGCGCCGGCTTCCTGCGCCGCTTTCCGCAGATGGAGCCGGCGCCGCTGGAACACCTGGAAGCGCTGGAGCAGCTGCGCGTGCTGTGGCACGGCGAGCGCATCGCCGTGCACGTGAGCGACAGCGCGCCGGGCGCCGGCGTCGACACCCCCGAGGACCTGGCGCGCGTGCGCGCGCTGTTCGCCTGAAGGGCCCTCGCGGCGTGCGGCCGCGCGTCAGGGAGGTGCAGGGAAGCCCGTGATAATCTCGTCCGGAGACGGGCGGGTCGTGCGCACAGCGCCACCGCAACACACCACAACGAGACACGAGGAACCCGATGAGACTGATCCTGTTGGGGGCGCCCGGCGCCGGCAAGGGCACGCAAGCCGCGTTCATCTGCCAGAAGTACGGCATCCCGCAGATCTCCACCGGCGACATGCTGCGCGCGGCGGTGAAGGCCGGCACGCCGCTGGGCGTGGCGGCGAAGAAGGTGATGGACGCGGGCGGCCTCGTCAGCGACGACATCATCATCGGCCTCGTGAAGGAACGCATCACGCAGCAGGACTGCGCGAACGGATTCCTCTTCGACGGCTTCCCGCGCACGATCCCGCAGGCCGACGCGATGAAGGCGGCCGGCGTCAAGCTCGACTTCGTGCTCGAGATCGACGTGCCCGACAGCGCCATCATCGAGCGCATGAGCGGCCGCCGCGTGCACGTGGCCTCGGGCCGCACGTACCACGTCAAGTTCAACCCGCCCAAGGTGGCGGGCCAGGACGACGCCACCGGCGAGCCGCTGATCCAGCGCGACGACGACAAGGAAGAGACCGTGCGCAAGCGCCTGCAGGTCTACCAGGACCAGACGCGTCCGCTCGTCGACTACTACTCCGCCTGGGCCGCCAAGGGCGACGCGCAGGCTCCGCAGTACCGCCGCATCAGCGGCACCGGCAGCGTCGACGAGATCACGTCGCGCGCCCTCGCCGCGCTGGGCGGCTGAACCCCGACTCATCGACAGAGAAAGAGCAAGTTCCCATGGACATCGCAGGCAAGGTCTTCATCGTCACCGGCGGCGCTTCGGGCCTCGGCGAGGGCACCGCGCGCATGCTGGCCGCCCACGGCGGCAAGGTCGTCGTCGCCGACCTGCAGGTCGACCGCGGCGAGGCGGTCGCGAAGGAGATCGGCGGCGTCTTCGTCAAGTGCGACGTCAGCCAGGAGGCCGACGGCCAGGCCGCTGTGGCCGCCGCCACGACGCTCGGCAAGCTGATGGGCCTGGTGAACTGCGCCGGCATCGCGCCGGCCGTGAAGACCGTCGGCAAGGACGGCGCGCACCCGCTCGCCTCGTTCTCGAAGGTCATCAACGTCAACCTGATCGGCACCTTCAACATGATCCGCCTCGCCGCCGAGGCGATGTGCAAGAACGCGCCGGAAAGCACCGGCGAGCGCGGCGTGATGATCAGCACCGCCAGCGTCGCCGCCTACGACGGCCAGATCGGCCAGGCCGCGTACGCGGCCAGCAAGGGCGGCGTGGTCGGCATGACGTTGCCGATCGCACGCGACCTGGCGCGCAACGGCATCCGCAACATGACGATCGCGCCGGGCATCTTCGGCACGCCGATGCTCTTCAGCATGCCGCAGGAGGTGCAGGACGCGCTGGCCGCCAGCGTGCCCTTCCCCAGCCGCCTGGGCAAGCCCGAGGACTACGCGAAGCTGGTGCACCAGATCGTCACCAACGACATGCTCAACGGCGAGGTGATCCGCCTGGATGGCGCGATCCGCATGGCGCCGAAGTGACGCCGGCGACGCCGCCCGCCTGGCCGCGATGCCCTACGCGCTGCGCCTGCGCGACGACGAAGCCGAACTGACGGCCCGCTTCCGTTCGAGCGGGCGCCTGCACGCCGCCGGTCTGCTGGCCGAAGGCGCCGCCGCGCTGCGCGACACGCTGCTCGCCAGCGAGCGCTGGAACCTCGTCTTCAACCGTGGCGACCAGCTCTACGAGCTCGACCGGCCCACGCGCGACGCGATGGGTGCGGAGAAGCTGGCGCAGCTGCTGGGTGCGATCCACCGCGAGGGCCGCCACGACTTCGAGTACGTGTTCGAGAACATCCGGGTTCCGGACGATGCGGCCGCCAGCAGCGGCGTGCCGGCGCTGGACGCGTTCGCCCGCTTCCTCAACTCGGCGGCGTTCCTTGCCTTCGCGCGCCGGCTCGTCGGCTGCGACGACATCGCATATGCCGACTGCCAGGCCACGCTGTACCGGCCCGGGCACTTCCTGAACGAGCACGACGACGACGTCGCCGGCAAGGACCGTGTCGCGGCCTACGTCGTCAACCTCACGCAGCCGTGGCGGCCGCACTGGGGCGGCCAGCTCCAGTTCCTGGCCGACGACGGCCACGTGGCCGAGGCCTTCGTGCCCGCCTTCAACGCGCTGAACCTGCTGCGCGTGCCGCAGCGGCACCTGGTGAGTGCGGTCGCGCCGATGGCCGACCCGGCGACGCCGCGGCTGTCGATCACCGGCTGGCTGCGCCGCCGCCGGCCGTAGCGCAGGACGGTCCCCAATGAAAAAGGCCTGCCCCGAGGGGCAGGCCTTTCAGTGGCTTGCGCCGGCTGGGGTCAGAACTTGGCTTCGCCCTGCAGGAAGAAGCGGCGGCCGATGACGTCGAAGGTCGACGGGTCGGTGCCCGACTGCACGTTCGGCGCGTAGGTGCGGGCTTCCTGGTCGAGCACGTTGTTGACGCCGACACGAACCTTGAAGTTCTTGCCGATGTCGCCCGTCACGCCCATGTCGAGATAGCCGGTGGCTTGGGTGCCACCGAACTGCTCGCCCGGGAAGTTCTGCGCCATGCGGTTGGTCATGGCCGAGAACCAGCGGTAGCGCGCATCGACTTCGACCGCACCGAAGTCGTAGGCCGACGACACCACGAACTTGTTCTTCGGGAACGCCTGGCCGAGGCCGGCGCCGAAGTACGGGATCGTGCCGGCGAGGTCCTTCTCGGGCAGGAAGTCGGCGCTGCGCGACTTGTACGACAGCAGGTAGGTCCAGTTCAGGCCCAGCGACAGCTGGCCCGGACCGGCGTTGCCCCGCCAACCGAGGGCGAAGTCCAGACCCGAGGTCGAGATCTTGCCGCCGTTGCTGCCGCTGAAGGTGCCGTCGCCGGCCGCGCTCTGCGGATCGTCCACGAAGAGGATGTCGCCACCCCCACGGAAGATCCCCTGGCAGTTGATGTAGTTGGGGTCGTAGCCGGGATTGCGACCGTAGTAGTTGTAGCAGTCGGCGATGACCTCGTTCACGTCAGGCGTCGTGATCGCGTCCTTCACCTTGATCTGGAAGTAGTCGACCGACGCGGTCATGCCGCGCAGCGCGCTCTGGTTGCTCGGCGCGAACACCAGACCCAGCGTGAAGCTGGTGCCGGTTTCGGGCTTCAGCGCGGTGTTGCCAGCCGTGCTGATCGAGGCCTGCGTGCCCGGGGTCTGCACGTACGAGCCGGCCAGCGGCACGCCGGCCGCGTCGACCGCCGCGCAGAGCGCGGTCAGCTGGGCGGCGTTGGCGCCGGTGGTGCGGCCGACCGAGGTCGCCGAGCAGGGGTCGAAGTACTGCGGCGCACTGCCGCCGCCGTCGAACAGCTCGCCGAAGTTCGGGGCACGAACGGCGCGCTGCAGCGAGGTGCGGGTGCGCAGTTCGGCGGTCTGCTGCCAGGTGAGGTTCAGCGCGAAGGTGTTGCTGCGCTGCTTCTCGCCCGACACCTCCTTCTCGGTGTCGGTGAACTTGCTGACCGACGTGCGGGCCGCGAGCGACAGGTCGAGCGACTCCATGAACGGCGCCTTGCGCACCAGCGGGACCTGCAACTCACCGAAGATGTCGGTGAAGTTGTTCTTGCCACCGGCCTTCGACTGCACGTTGAAGCCCGAGATCGGGCCCGACGCGGTGCCCGGATCGAGCGCGTACTCGAAGCGGCGGGTCTCGGCGCCGGCCACGGCCGACATCGCGCCGGCGGGCAGCTTGACGATGTCGCCGGTCACGTAGCCCTGCACGATCTTCTGGTCGAAGGTGGTCGTGATCGTGTTGTCGACGTTCAGGTACTGCGCGCACGATGCCGACAGCGACTGGCGGCCGAACGGGTTGACCCCACCGGTGCAGAGGCTGGCGCCACCATCCGGCGCTTCCAGGGCCAGCTGCAGGCGGTTGGTGTCGATGTTGCCCGTCTGCTGGTTGGAAATCTTCGTCTTGCCCAGCGAGGCCGAGGTTTCCCACGACCAGCCGGAGCTGCCGAAATCACCCTTCATGCCGAACAGGCCCTGGAACACGTTGTTCACGTAGTTCGCTTCGCGCAGGCCGGCGCCCAGCGTGCGCCAGCGCAGCTGGAAGGGCTCGGTCGCGCCCGCACCGACGATCGCACCCTGGTCGCCCGTGCGGGTGGCCAGCAGCGCGGCGAGGTCGGCCGGGATGAACGGGTTCGTGACCGGAACGACCAGGTTGTTCGCGGTCGACTGGCCCGGCACGACGAGCGAGCTCTCGGCCTGGCCCGCGGCGGCGCTGCCCGTGGCGGCGACGCGCACGGTCGGCACCGGCGAAGGCGCCAGCGCGGACTTGGTCGTGTAGCGCGTGTTCATCAGGCGGCCGAAGACTTCGGCGCCGTTCGGCAGCGTGAAGTCGATCTTCGTGCCGAGGGCGAAGCGCTCCATCGGCAGCACGAGGATGTTGACCGCGTCGAAGTTGTACGAGTACGCGTCCGGGAAGATGCTCGTGTTGACGCCCGAGTCGACCGGATAACGCCAGTTGCGCACGTCACGCGGCGAATTGAAGATGCCCGGGTAGATCAGCGTGCCGTCGGTGTTGAAGCTGTGCACCGAGGTGTTGGGCACGTCGCCGCTGGCGTAAGGCACCAGGCCGTCGCCACCGACCGCCTGGCCGGGCAGCGGCTGGCGGTAGGCCGCCTGGCCATAGAGCGCGTCGACGGCCGCCTGCGTCGGGTTGTTGCCCGACGGCCGATAGCCGCCTTCGGGGAAGAACGAGGTCGTCGACGTGGCGACGGCCGCGAAGGCGCGCTGGCTCTTGATGAGGGCCTCGCGCTTCGCATAGTCGAAGTACATCGTCGCGCCACCGGCGCCGCCTTCGAAGGCATTGCCGGCGACGATCGAGATGCGGTCCTCGCGCGCGTCGCGCTTGTCCATCGCGTTGGACGTGCCGGCCGTCAGCGTGACGCCCTGCACCTTGCGCTTGAGCTTGACGTTGATGACACCGGCCACCGCGTCGGCACCGTAGACGGCGCCGGCGCCGCCGGTGATGACCTCGATGCTCTCGACCATCGCCAGCGGGATCGTGTTCACGTCCACCGACTGGTCGGACGCCGACACCATCGCGCGACGGCCGTCGATCAGGATGATGTTCCGGTTGGCGCCGAGGCCGCGCAGGTCGATGTTGGCCTGGCCGCCGTTGCCCGGGTTGTTGGAAGTCGTCGTGCCGGCCGGGTTGACCTGCGGCAGCGAGTTCAGGAAGGTCTCGAGCGTGATGTCCTGGCGACCCGTGATCTCCTTGTCGGTCACGGTCACGAGGGGGCTCGCCGACTGCAGATCCAGCTTCAGGATACGGCTGCCGGTCACCTCGATGCGCTCAGCGGTCTGCCCGACGGCGGCCGTGGGCAAGGTGCCGATGCCACCCCCGATGGCGACGAGCACCGCGGCGCAAACTTTCGTTCGCTTGAACATTGATATCACTCCTGTGGTGACGTTGATAGAAAGACCCAGTCCGACAGCAAGCCGCATGCCCATCTTGTAAAGGGGATGTGAAGTGCTCTTTCAGACATGTGAAACGATTGTCAAGGCTGCCTCACAGGCCCACCCCTCGGGAAAGCCATGACTCAAGCGGCCGGGCACCCGCCGGGCCCGCACTCGCCACCGCACCATGACGCGGCTCCCCTCGGTAAACGGGGGTAACGAGGCATCTGCGCCGGGTGCGCGTGCCCGGCGCGCCACGGACACCCCCGCGAACAGGGTCCGGTACCTTGTTGGTGCGCGACAACACCCGCAGGGTCGGCGCCTTGCGCGGCGCCGGTCAGGCGGCGGCGAGGCGCGGCACCGCCGCCAGCAGGCTGCGGGTGTAGTCGGTCTGCGGACGGGCCAGCACGTCGGCCGCGGCGCCCTGCTCCTCGATGCGGCCACGCCGCATGACCGCGATGCGGTCGGCGATGTACTCCACGACGCCGATGTTGTGCGTGATGAACAGGTAGGACACGCCCAGCTCGCGCTGCAGCTCGCGCAGCAGGTTCAGGATCTGCGCCTGCACCGACACGTCCAGCGCCGAGGTCGGCTCGTCGCAGACGATGAGCCGCGGCTCCACCGCGAGGGCGCGCGCGATGGCGATGCGCTGGCGCTGGCCGCCGGAGAATTCGTGCGGGTAGCGCGCCAGCGCGTCGCGCCGCAGGCCGACGCGGTCGACCAGGCGCTCGATGCGGGCGCGGCGTGCGCCGGCATCGAGCTCGCGGTTCAGCGCCACCAGGCCTTCCTCGAGCAGGTCGAAGACGCGCAGGCGCGGGTTCAGCGACGCGAACGGGTCCTGGAAGATGATCTGCACCTGGCGCCGCGCATCGACCAGCGCGTCGCCCTGCAGGTCGAACAGGTTGCGGCCGCCGAGCAGCGCGCGCCCCTCGGTGACGGCCACGCGGCGCAGCAACTGCACGACGGCCTTGCCGGTGGTCGTCTTGCCGCAACCCGATTCGCCGACCAGTGCCAGCGTCTCGCCGCGGCCGACCGCGAAGCTGACACCGTCGACGGCATCGAAGTGCCCGCGCACCCGCTGCAGCAGGCCGCCGCGCAGCGGGAAGCGCACGCGCAGGTCCTGCACGTCGAGCAGCGGCTCGCTGACCGCCGGCGCCGTGCGGGACACCGGCGCCGCGGCGCGCGCCAGCGGGGTGTCGGGCGGCATCGGCTCGGCACCGGGCTCCTGGCGCAGGCAGCGCACACCGTGGGTCGCGCTGTGGTCGTGCATCGCGGGGCGCGTCGTCGCGCAGCGCGGTTGCGCGTGGGCACAGCGCGGCGCGAAGCGGCAGCCGTCGAAGTCCAGCCAGAGCGGCGGCACGGTGCCGGCGATGGCCTCCAGCGGCTCGTCGCGCCGTTCGCCGGCCGGCAGCGCGCGCAACAGCGCGCGTGCGTAGGGGTGCAGCGGGCGGGCGAAGAACTCGGCCGCCGGCGCCACTTCGATGATCTGGCCGGCGTACATCAGCGCCACGCGGTGCGCCATGCCCGAGACCACCGCGAGGTCGTGCGTGATCAGCAGCAGCCCCATGCGGTGCTCGCGCTGCAGGTCCTTCAGCAGGTCGAGGATCTGCGCCTGGATGGTGACGTCGAGCGCGGTGGTCGGCTCGTCGGCGATCAGGAAGTCGGGCTCGGTGGCGAGCGCCATCGCGATCATCACGCGCTGCTTCTGGCCGCCGCTCATGCGGAACGGGTAGTCGTCGATGCGGCGTTCGGGCTCGGGAATGCCGACACGGCGCATCCAGTCGATGGCCTTGGCGCGCGCCGCCGCACCGCGCAGGTCGGTGTGCGTCTCGATGGCCTCGACGATCTGGTCGCCGACGCGCATCACCGGGTTCAGGCTGGTGGACGGCTCCTGGAAGATCATGCCAACGCGGCCGCCGCGCACGCGCCGCATGCCCGATTCGGGCAGGTCGACGATGTCCTGCCCGTCCAGCAGCACGCGGCCGCCGGTGACGCTGCCGTTCTCCGGCAGCAGGCGCATCAGCGCCAGCGCCGTCATGCTCTTGCCGCAGCCGGATTCGCCGACGAGTGCGAAGGTCTCGCCGCGTTCGATGGCGAGCGTCAGCTGGTCGATGGCCTTGACGACGCCGGCCTCGGCGTCGAGCGCCACTTCGAGGTTGTCGATGCGCAGCATGGTCAGGCCGCCTTGCGGGTCTTGAAGCCCAGCCGCGGGCGCAGCGCGCGGGCGCGCGGGTCGAATGCCTGCTGCACGCCGTCGGCGAACAGGTTCGCGGCCAGCACCAGCATCACCATGAAGCCGAAGGCGGCGGCGAACGACCACCAGACCACCGGGTCGCGGCTCATCTCGCTGCGCGCCAGGTTGATCATGCCGCCGAAGCTGGAGGTGGACGGGTCGACGCCGACGCCCACGTAGGTCAGCACCGCCTCGTAGAGGATCAGGTCGCTGAAGCTCAGCACCGTGGTGATCAGCACCAGGTGCACGACGTTCGGGAAGATGTGGCGCGCCATGATGCGCCACGGCGGCACGCCGAAGGCCTGCGCCGCCTGCACGAAGTCGAGCTCGCGCAGCTTCAGCGTCTCGGCGCGCACCAGCCGGCACAGCGTGGCCCAGCCGGTCAGCCCGAGGATCAGGCAGAGCAGAAAGACCTTCAGGTCGGAACGCTCGACGCCGGTCTCGAACCACTCCGGGTGCTTGTCCAGCGCCACCTGCACCATCAGTACGCAGGCGGCGATCAGCAGCACGCTGGGCACCGACGACAGCGTCGTGTAGAGGTACTGCACCACCTCGTCGACCCAGCCGCGCAAGTAGCCGGCGAGGATGCCCAGGCCGATGGCGATGGGCAGCGTGGCCAGTGTCGACAGCGCGCCGATCACGAACGCGGTGCGCACGCTCTTCAGCGTCTGCACCAGCACGTCGTTGCCGGTGCGGTCGGTTCCGAACACGTGGTAGTGGCCGGCGAGCGCGGCGACGACGCCGGCCGCGACGCAGACCAGCGTGAAGGTGACGAGCAGCGCGCGCAGCGGCAGCAGCGTGCGGTCGGCCATCAGGTCGCGCCAGGCCTGCGCCGTGCCGCCGTGGGCGCCGCGCACCGCGAAGGCGAGCAGCAGGCTGCCGAGCGCCGCCACCGCCAGCCCGCCAGCGGCGCCGGCGAGCGCGCGCGCGGTCACGTCGCCGGCCCATTCGCGCGCCGGGTCCTTCAGGTGCGCGCCGCCATGCGCCAGCCGCGGGTGCTCGCGCAGCGCCTGGCCGTCGCGCTCGACCGGCTGCTTCGCGAAACCGACGTAGCCCAGCGGCACCGAGTAGCTCGCCTCACGCATGCCGATCTGGCGCGCCAGCACCAGGTCCAGCAACGACTGCGTGCGGCTGTCGTAGAAGACCGACCCCGGTGCCTGGCCGGCGGCCGGCAGCAGCGCGCGCCGGAAGTGCACGCTGTCCAGCGCGGTGATGCCCAGGAAGACCAGCAGCACGAGCGCCGAGCACAGCGCGGCCGGGTCGCGCATGACCTTGGTCCAGGTGGCGCGCTGCTGCGGCGTGCGCAGCACCTGCAGCGCGTAGGCCGCGATCGCCGCGAACAGCAGCCAGAGCGCCGCATCGGTCCACAGCACGACGAACTTGAAACCCATGCCCCGCCCCTCAGGCCAGCCGCACGCGGGGGTCGACCCACGTGTAGGCGATGTCGATCAGCGCGTTGCTCACGATGTACAGGGCCGAGCCCAGGAAGACCATCGTGCGCACGATCGCGAAGTCCTGCCCGGCGATGGCCTCGATGACGAAGGCGCCGAGGCCGGGAATGCCGAAGAAGCTCTCGAACACCAGGCTGCCCAGGAACACGTACGGCAGGTACGAGCCGGCGCTGGTGATGATGGGGATCAGCGCATTGCGCAGCACGTGGCGGAACAGCACCACCTGCTCGGCGAGGCCCTTGGCGCGCGCGGTGCGCACGTAGTCCTTGCCGATCTCCTCGAGGAACATCGCGCGGTACAGGCGCGCCTCGCCGCCCAGCCGCGCCAGCAGCGACAGCATGATGGGCAGAGCGAGGAAGCGCACCGCGTCCAGCCCCGGCGCGTAGCCCGAGATCGGCACCAGCCGCAGCACGCGGCTGAAGAGGAACTGGCCGACGATGATGTAGAAGAGGCTGCTGATAGACAGCATCAGCACGCACAGCACGACGCCCCAGAAGTCGATCTTCGAGTGGCGGAAGAACACCAGCAGCAGCGAGAACGTCACGCTCACGATCAGCTGCAGGACGAACAGCGGCAGCGCCAGCCGCAGGCTCACGCCCATGCGCGTGGCGACCTCGTGGCCGATGTCGACCGAGCGCGCCGAGTCGCTGCGCCCGAAGTCGAAGGCCATCAGCGAGACCGAGCGTTCCCAGAGCACCGTGCGCGTGAGCTTGCCGGCGCCCTCCTCGGCCGCGTTCCAGTAGAGCGGACGGTCGTAGCCGCGCTCGCCCTTCCACTTGTCGATCTGCTCCTGCGTGACGCGCTTGCCGCCGATGTTCAGGCGCGCCATGTCGTCCGGCGTGTTGACGGTGAAGAAGAGGAAGAAGGTCAGCAGGTTGACGCCGACGAGGACCAGGAAGCCGTAGCCGAGACGGCGCACGATGTAGGCCAGCATCGGGTCAGTCCGCCGTGCCTGCGGCCGCGGTGCCGCGCGCGGTGGCCGTCTCGCGCGCCCTGAAGCTGCGCCGCGCCACCCAGGCCAGCGCCAGCAGCGCCGCGGCCAGCAGCGCCAGCGGCCAGCGGATCGGCTGGTTCCATTCGGCGAGCTTCTTCGCGCGCAGCTCGGCATCGACGCGGTAGTACTTCGCCATGTCGCGGATCAGGATGCTGGGCTTGCCGTTGTGCACCCACTGCTGGAACGCGAGGCCGCCCCACGGGAAGTAGCCGAAGGCCCAGGGCGAGTCGCGCTGCACGACGGCGACCATCTTGTCCATCAGCGCCTGCTTCTCCGGGCCGTCGTCCAGCGTCTGCAGGCGGCGGTACATCGCGTCGTACTCCGGGTTGTCGTAGTTGGCGTAGTTGTCGCCCTGGTTCTTCGAGCGGCCGATCGGGCCGTAGAGCAGGAAGAGGAAGTTCTCGGCGTCCGGGTAGTCGGCCAGCCAGCCGCCCCAGAAGATCTGGTGCTTGCCTTTCAGCGTCTTGTCCTGGTACTGGTTGAAGTCGGTGGCGCGGATCTCGAGCTGGATGCCGAGCTTGGCGAACTGCTTGACCATCCAGTCGTTCTCGCTCTTGAACTCCGGCGTCAGCGCGCGCTGGAAGTCGTAGTTCAGCACCAGCGGCTTGCCGGTCTTCGCGTCGCGGCCGTCGGGGTAGCCGGCCTCGGCGAGCAGCTTCTTCGCGTCCTCGATCGGCCGGCGCACCGGCTTGCCGTCCTTCCAGACATGCGTGACCGGATTGTGGAACTCGCCCTGCCCTTCGCGCGAGCCGAACAGCCCCGGCGGCAGCGGCGAATGCGCGGCCACGCCGCCCTTGTGCTTGAAGATGCGGCCATAGCCCTCTTCCCAGTCGATCGCAATCGACAGCGCCTGCCGCAGCTTGCGGTTCTTCTCGGCCTGCTCGGGCGTGTCGCCCTTGCCGATGACCGGGTCGAGCATGTTGAAGCCGAGGTACCAGTTCGAGATGTCGGTCATCAGCGGGAACTGGAAGCCGCGCTCGTCGAACAGGCGCTTGACGTCGTCGGAGTCGTCGGCGTCGCTGCGGAACTTGACGCCCCACTCCGGGCGCTCGATCTCGGGCACGTCGAGGAAGCCCTGGCGGAATTTCTCCTTGCGCGGCGTTTCCTCCTTCTCGATCGTCACGTAGAGCGTGTCGATGAAGGGCATGGTCTTGCCGCAGTCGGCCAGCAGGCCGGCGGCCTTGTCCTCGGGCTGCCCTTCGCAGGGGTAGGGCTCGCCGCGGAAGTTCGGGTTGCGCTTCATCACGTGGCGGCGGTCGCGCACGAACTCGGCCATCATGTACGGCCCCGTCCCCACCGGCCACTGGTTCAGGCTGAGGCCGTTCTCGCTCATGCCGGGCTGGGCGTAGAACGCGTCGGCCTCCCAGGGAATGGGCGCCAGGAACGGCAGCGCCATCCAGTAGCTCCATTGCTGGTACTTGCCCTTGAGCCGGATGCGCCAGGTGTACTTGTCCGGCGCGCTGGTGCCGGCCAGCGGCCACTGGCGGAAATCGAGGAACGGCTTGTCGCGGATGTCCTCGGGCAGGCCCTTCAGCAGCTTCGCGTCTTCGCGCTTGACGAGCTCGGCGTACTCCTTCAGGCCGATCACGTACTCGGAGAAGACGCCGAACAGCGGCGTCTCGATGCGCGTGGTGCCGTGGCGCTTCAACGCATAGACGAAGTCTTCGGCGACGAGCTCGCGCGTGCCCTGGTGCTCGAAGTCGAACGGCGATCGCCTGTTGCCGAGCTGCTCGCGCGTCAGCGCGAGGTAGCGGTGGCGGCCCTGTTCGTCCTTCGCGAACGCGGGGTGCGGCTGGAAGCGCACGCCTTGCCGGATCGGCACGTCGTAGACGCTCTCGGCGATCTGCTCGGCCGGCGCATCGTCGGGCAACGGCTTGCCGTCCTTGTCGAGGTACTTCGGCTTCACCACTGCGGCCGCCGACTTGGGCGTCAGCTCGTAGGGCCGCTTGAGGTAGTGGTAGCCGTAGGGCGGCTCGTAGATCTGGAAGGTGTAGGCCGACTCGGGGTTGGCGTAGGACGCCGTCGGGTCCAGGTAGCGCGGCGAGCGTTCGTCGAACGAATAGAACAGCGTGTTGCTGCGTTCGGCACCCGCCGGGTACGGGCTGTTGTCGCAGCCGGCGGCGACCAGCGCCGACAGCGCGGCCAGCCCCAGGCCAAGACGACGAACCCACGATGACCAGCGCATGCGCGCACTCCCAAGGCCGCGCCCGCGGCACCCGGTGGGGCGCGGCAGACGTCGAATGAACAATGCCCCGAACACGCGCCCGCTTGTGGCCGGCAGCGCGACGAGGCGGGCCGGATTCTAGGGCGGCGGCCCACGCCTTCCGCTGCGGGCGAACCCCCGCAAACGGGCGCTACCAGCCGACGAGCGCGTCGCGCCCCTGCACCGCCAGCGTGACGCGCCGGCCCACCGGCAGCGTCACCTTCGTCGGCACATGGCCGAACGGCAGGCCGGTGAGGATGGGCACCTTCGTCTGCGTGCGCAGGTGCGCGATGGCGCTCTTCAGCGTGTAGCCGTGGTCCAGCGGCGACTTCTTCCACGCACTGAACTCGCCCAGCAGCACCGCCTTCTGCGCCCCCAGCACGCCCGCCTGGTGCAGCTGCAGCAGCATGCGTTCGACGCGGTACGGGTGCTCGTTCACGTCTTCCAGGAACAGCACGCCGCCCTTCACGTTCGGCAGGTGCTTCGTGCCGAGCAGCGAGCACAGCACGCAGAGGTTGCCGCCCCACAGCGTGCCGCGCACGCCGGTGCCGTCGAAGCCGGCCTCGGTGCGGAAGCCCACCGCCTCGAGCTCGCCGCTCATCGCTTCGGTGAAGCAGGCGCTGGTGACGTCGTCGACGCCGCCGTCTTCTTCGGTGCGGCCGAAATCGTCGTTGGCCAGCGGGCCGGCCCAGCTGGGCGCGCCGGTGTGCGCCAGCAGGCCGAGCTGCAGCGCCGTGAGGTCGCTGTGGCCGACCCAGCGCGTGCCGCGCTCGACGCTCTTGCCGATGCGCTTCCAGTCCAGCCGGTCGAGCAGCCGCGTCAGGCCGTAGCCGCCGCGCGACGCGAGTGCGATCGACGGCGCGGCCGCGGCCACGCGGTGGATGGCGGCCAGCCGCGTGTCGTCGTCGCCGCCGAATCGCTGCGAGCGCGCCAGCGCGGCTTCGTCGACCGTGACCTCGAAGCCCAGCGCGGCCAGTCGCTTCGCGGCCAGCCGAAGCGGCGCGGCTTTCGGCAGCACGCCGGCGGGGGTGTAGAGCGTGAGTGAGGTCGTCACGGAAAGCCTTCGGCGGGCGGCAGTTCGCCCAGTTCGGTCGCCTCGCCGGCGGGAATCTCGGGGCCTTCGCCGCGCGCCTTGGCCGCGGCACGCCGCTCGGCGAAGAAGCCGCGCAGGATGTCGCCGCAAGGTCCGGCGAGCAGGCCGCCTTCGATGGAGGTGTGGTGGTTGAGCTGCGGCAACGCGAAGAGATCGACCACCGAGCCGGCGGCGCCGGTCTTGGGGTCGGCGGCGCCGAAGACGACGCGCCTGAAGCGCGCGTGCATCAGCGCCATCGCGCACATCGCGCAGGGCTCCAGCGTCACGTACAGCGTGCACTCGGGCAGGCGGTAGTTCTCGACCAGCGTCGCCGCGTGGCGCAGTGCCACGACCTCGGCGTGCGCCGTCGGGTCGTGGGTGGTGATGGGCCGGTTGTAGCCGGTGGCCAGCACCTGGGGTCCGTTCGGGCCCGGCCGCATGATGACGGCGCCGACCGGCACCTCGCCGACGAGCCAGGCGTTCTGCGCCTGGTCGAGCGCGATGCGCATCGCGGCTTCGTCGAGCTGGCGTTGTTCGCCGGGGTCGGCCTCGCTCACCGGTCGGCCTCGGAAGCGCGCGCGGCAGCACCCTGCTCCAGGGCCTTCTGCAGGTCTTGTGCAGCACGCTGGACCTGCGTGGCCGGCGGCCCGCCCGCGGCCGCGGGGTCGGCCACCGGCATCACGGCGCTGACCTGCTTCTTCGTCAGCGACATCACGATCAGCAGCACGACGAGCAGGCCGACGATGGAGAAGAGGGCACGCATCACCGCCGCCTCACGCCCAGTCGGTTGCCGCAAGGCGGGTCCCGCCGCGGTCGGCGGGATCGCTCGGGATCGAATGTGGAGGCATGGACGGTATCGACACGACGGTTCCGCGACCCGATGAGGGTGGCCGAAGACGGTATCACGACTTTGCCGGCCGGCCTTACGCATCGGGGCACGGCTGCAGGACGACCCGCCCCGCGCACCCGCGCGGCCACCCGCGCCCGCAGCTCACCCGAAGTCCAGCAGCACCTTCATCGCCTGCGTGCGGTCGGCGGCCAGTGCGAACGCCCGCCCCGCGTCGCGGTAAGGCAGCGTCGACGAGATCAGCGGCTTCACGTCCACCAGCCCCTTGTTGAGCAGGTCCACCGCGACCGCGAACTCCTCGTGGAAGCGGAACGCGCCGCGCAGGTCGAACTCCTTGGCGACGACGATCAGCGCGCCGATCGGCCCGCAGCCGGTGACGAGCACGCGCCGGCCCAGCAGCGGCCCGGCGCGGTTCACGGCATGCAGGGCCACGGACAGCGGCTCGGCCAGCGCCCCCTCGGCGTCGCTCACGGTGTCGGCGAGCCTGAAGGCCTGCCCCGGCTCGCAGACGATCTGCTGGCGAAAGGCGCCCTGCACGTGCGGCGTGCGCATCGCGCTGCCGTAGTAGCGCATGTCCAGGCAGTGGTTCTGCAGGCCCTGCTGGCAGTAGCGGCAGCTGCCGCAATGCCGGCTCGGGCTGATGGCCACGCGATCGCCGACCGCGAAGCCGGCGACGTCCGCGCCCACCGCCTCGATGCAGCCGGAGATCTCGTGCCCCAGCACCATCGGCTCCTTGACCCGCACGGTGCCGAAGCCGCCGTGCTGCCAGTAGTGCAGGTCAGGCAACTCGGCTTCCGTCAGTGCGCGCGTCGACTTCGCGCGGGCAACTCGGCAGTCCGTGGGACACGACCGGACGGCAGTTGAGGCGCCCTGCCAGGCTGTCGACCTCTGCGCGAGCCTTCAACACGCGGGACGCGCTCGACCTCGCAGCCTCGGTACTTCAGCTCAGGTTCAACCGGCCAGCATCTTCGAAAGCCACATGACGCAAGGCAACGCGCTGCGTGGTCATTGCTTCACATGACACGCGCCGTCGGCACACGCCGACGCGCCATCGCGGCTTGTCGCCGCTGAAGCGGCATCCACCGCTTCGTTCGAAGGCGCCTCGGCAAGCAACTGCCCGATCACGGCACCGAGTTGCAGGTCGTCGATCTGGCCGAAGTGGCTCAGACGAACACGCCCCTCTGGGTCGAAGACCACCACGCTGGGCGTGCCTTGCAGGCCGTAGGCCTGCATGGTCAGCGGCACCGGGCCTTCGGGGGCCGCCTGGTCGACGCCGACCGGGAACGGAATCCTGTACTCGTCCAGGAACACGCGCAGGGCTCGTGGACCCATCACGTCGTGGTGCTCGAACACGGTGTGCAAGCCGATCACGCTCACGCGGTCCTGCGGGAACAGGCGGTGGGTACGCAGGGCCTGCGGCAAGCCGTGCGACACGCAGCCCGGGCACAGCATCTGGAAGGTGTGCAGCACCACGACCCTGCCGTGAAGACTCTCCAGGGTGACCGGCTGGGGCGAGTTGAACCACTGGCTGGCCTGCAAGGGCGGCGTGATGACGGCGGTGGTTTTCATGATGGGGCGCGATGTGGGAAGTGCCCGGCGCCACGCGGGCGCCAGGCGGGTTGGGTTGCTTCGTCGAATCAGGCTCAGGCGGCGCGGCGCAGCTTGACGGCGGGAAAGTCGACCGGCACGGCGAACGCCACGTTGACGTAGTTGGTGAACAGATTCAAGGCCACATGGGCCAGGATCTCGACGATCTCTTCATCACCGAAGCCGACCGCACGCAAGGCCTGCACGTCGGCATCGCCCACCTGGCCGCGGTCATCGACGAGCTTGAGCGCGAAGCGCAGTGCGGCCTGCGTCCTGGCATCCGCCGACTCGCCGGCTTGCGCGTGCTGCATCTCTTCGGCGCTGGCGCCGGCCTTGCGGCCCAGTGCCGTGTGCGCCGCGAGGCAGTACTCGCAGGCATTGCGATCGGCCACCGCCACGGCGATCTGCTCGCCGAGCTTGGGCGCGATGACGCCGCCGCCCAAGGCACCGAAGGCCGACCACATGCTCTTCAGCGCGGCCGGTGAATTGGCCACGGCGCGGAACATGTTGGGGCTGGCGCCGAAAGCGGCATGGACCGAGTCGAGCAACGCCTTGCGGTCGGTGGTGGTGGCGTTTCGGTCGATGAGGGGAACGCGGTTCATGGTGAGTCCTTCAGGTTGGGGTTGGTGAAATGGGACTGGATGGCGGATGGACCGGCATCGCAGACTTAGAACTGGCCGTCGCGGACGTAGGGGTGGCTCCACAGGATGGTCTGCATCAACACCGACTTGACCCAGGCGGCGTGCATCTTCTCGACGTCCGCCGCTGCGGCGCCCTTCTTGGCCAGGAAGGGTTTGAGGGTGGTCGTCACGGGGATCGTCAGGGCCGACAGGTAGCGGAAGTTCACCAGCGGAACACTGTCGGCCCGGTCGGTCTTGTTCTTCCCGGGCGTGGTGTGACGCAGGCCGATCTCGTATTGATAGTCCAGCCAGGCCTGGTCGTAGTTGGCGTCGGCCGTGTCGGTGATCCACCGAGCAAAGCGCTTGCGCACGGCGCCCAGGTAGGCACCGTCGGGGGCTCCGGTCCTGTTGTTCTTGAAGTAGACGACCAACTCCGGCGTCGATGCCACGAAGCCGTACCAGACATCGAGGATCGCCTCGGTCTGGTCGGCCAGGATCGCCTTGCTCATGCGCAGGTAGCGGATGTCCTCGTCGGTGAAGAGCAGCGTCTTCTTCAGCGACTCCAGATCGGCCGGCGTGTACGGCGCCTTGGCCAGCGACTTCTGGCCCATCGTGTAGCCGGGAATGGCCGGTGCCGACTGGGCGATCGCATGCGACGCCGGGATGACCGCCAGCGCGGCGATCAGGGCGGCGGCCAGTGCTTGTGGCTTCATGACTTCTCCTCTAGGTGGTTGGCGCAGGACGGGTGTGCCTGTGCGCTGGAGGGAAGTGTCGGGTCAAGACTTGTATGATTGGAACTGAATCGTCTACAAAACAATCCACTTCGTCCAGAACGAGCCGGCGATGTCGTCAATCCCAACGGGGCCTGTGGACCGGCTCTCCGCGCTTCTCGAGCGCTTTCGCGTGCATGCGCACCTGTTCCACGCCGGACCCTTGTGCGGCGTCACGCACTTCGACGCCCAGGAGGGGCGTGCCTTCCTTCATGTGCTGCGCAGAGGCGAGATGGTGGTGACGCACCGGCCGCGCAGTGGCGCGCCGCGCAGGATCAAGGTCACCGAGCCGACCCTGCTGCTCTACCCGCGTCCCCTGGAGCACCAGTTCCACAATGCGCCCGCGGAAGGATCGGACTTCGTGTGCGCCACGGTGGACTTCGAAGGCGGAGTCCGGCACCCGGTGGTGATGTCGCTGCCCGCGGTGGTGGTGCTGCCCTTGCGGTCGGTGGACGGCATCGAACAGACGCTGGCCTTGCTGTTCGCCGAGACCGAGCGCGTGCGCTGCGGTCAACGGCTGTTGGCCGACCGGCTGTTTGAAGTGCTGTTGCTGCAGGTGTTGCGCTGGCTGCTGGACCACCCGGAACACGGCGCCATGACCGAGGGGCTGATCCATGGTCTGGCCCATCCCAAACTGGCCCGTGCACTGACGGCGATGCACGAGAGTCCGGGGGCCGCGTGGGCATTGGGGTCCATGGCCCAGGCTGCCGGCATGTCACGCAGTGCGTTTGCAGCCGAATTCAAGCTGCATCTCGGCGTGACCCCTGCCGACTACCTTCTGCGATGGCGTGTATCGCTCGCACAGTCGATGCTCCTGGCGGGAAGCTCGATCAAATTGGCCAGCGAGAAGCTGGGCTACGCGAGTGCCGCCTCGTTCTCGCGGGCCTTCGTGCTGTCGGTGGGCCAGTCGCCCAGGGCCTGGCTGCAGGATCGCCAGGCCTGAGCAAGGCAACCTTCTTGTGCCCGTCATTCCCACTTCAACGTCAACAGCCGGTCGCTCCTCATAGGTGACAGTCAGTGGGCCCGGTCAGGACCGGCCCCGAACCTGGCGCTCTTGCGTGAGGCGCCTTTGGCAGTAGAGTCGAGTTGAAGACTGCGCGCGAAAGCGCTGCGGCGATGGGTCGGCCCGGCTGACGGGTGGTGGGCCAGGAAGGAACTCCATGGGGCATGCGCGCGACATCGAGTTCATCTCTTCTCGGGACGGCGTCCAGCTCGCCACCGCGCGCTACGGCGCCGGCCCGACGTTGATCAAGGCGGCCACGTGGCTGACGCACATCGAACGTGCCGCGCCCGGCACGATCCAGCAGGCGTTGATCGACGAGTTCGCGCCTCGATTCAGCTACGTCGAATACGACACACGCGGCTGCGGCCTGTCGCAGCGCCGGGTGGACGAACTGTCCTTCGAGGCCTGGGTGCACGACCTGGAAGCCGTGGCGGACGCACACGGCCGCGAGCCGTTCACGCTGCTGGGATTCACCTGTGCGGCCGGGGTCGCGGTCGAGTACGCGGCCAGGCATCCCGAGCGCGTGAGCCGGCTGATCCTGTTCGGCGGGTTCGCGACGTCGTACCACAGCACCAGCCATCCCGATCCGGCCATCCGCCGCGAAGGCGACCTGATGATCGAGCTGGCCGAGCTGGGCTGGGGCAACAGCTCGCCCGCGTTCCGGCAGGTCTTCGTCTCGCGCTTCCTGCCCGCTGCCACGCAGGCGCAGTGGATGGCCTTCGACGAGAAGCAGCGCACGACCGCGACGCCCGACGTGGCGGTGCGCTACCTGCGCGCGATGTACGGCATGAACGTCAAGGAGGCGGCCGCGCGGGTGCGCTGCCCGACGCTGGTGCTGCATCCGAAGGACGACGAGATGGTCAGGTTCGAGCAGGGACGACGTCTTGCATCGCTCATTCCCGGCGCGCGCTTCGTGCCGCTGGAGGGGCGCAACCACATCCCGTTCCCCGACGAGCCGGCCTGGCAAGGCTTCGTGCGGGAGACCCGGCGTTTTCTCGGCACGAACGACGCGCCGGCCGGGCGCGCCGAGATTCGCTTGACCGAACGCCAGCTGGAGGTGCTGCGCCGGATCTCGTTCGGCCAGTCCGACAAGCAGATTGCGGCGGCGTTGGGGCTGAGCCCGCGCACCGTGGAGATGCACGCGGCGCGCGCCCTGCAGGCGCTCGGCTGCCGAACCCGCGCCGAGGCGGTGGGTCGCGCGTCCGAGCGCCGCATGTTCGTGGCCTGACGCGCCACCGCCCTACCGGGATGCCCCGGTATCCACCAGACCGGCTACCGCAATCGGCCGACTGTCGCTCGCGCGGCGACCCGTCGCAGACTCGCGGCACGACAGACTGCGGAGAACCAACATGGACGGACGCCCGCTGCAGGACGTGCGGAAGGTCCAGTGCTACGGATGCGGTGCCCTGAATGCGCACGGCATGCAGATCAAGAGCCACTGGGACGGCGGCGACGAACTGGTGTGCATCTGGCAGCCGCAGCCGTATCACATCGGCTATCCGGGCGTCGTCTACGGAGGAACGATCGCGTCGGCGGTCGATTGCCACGCGGTCTGGACCGCCTTGGCGGCCCGTTGTCGTGACGAAGGCTTCGACCTGGCGCATGACTCCCTGCCCTTTGCGGTGGTGACCGGCCGCCTCAGCGTGAGCTTTCTCAAGCCGGCCGTCATCGACCAGCCGCTGGAGCTGAGGGCGAAAGTGGTCGACGCGGGGCCGCGTCGGGCCACCGTCGCGTGCCGCGTGCTGCAGCAGGGCAGCGAATGCGCAACGGCCGAGGTGGTGACGGTGCGCGTCGCCGCCATGGGGTGACCCGATGAAGGCGATCCTCTGCACCAGCTTCGCCGCCGAACCGCAACTGCAGCTCGGCGAGACGACGGCCCCCACGCCCGGGCCGCATGACGTCGAGGTCGCGGTGCATGCCGCCGCGGTCAGCTTCATGGACCTGCTGATGGCCCAGGGCCGTTATCAGATGCGGCCGGAACTTCCCTACGTGCCCGGGACCGATGCGGCCGGCGTGGTCGTGTCGGTCGGTGCCGAGGTCACGCGCTTCCACGTCGGCGATCGCGTCGCCTGCGGCCACTGGCACGGCGCCTGGGCCGAGAGGATGGTGGCCCCGGAAAGCAGCACGGTGCCGCTGCCGGCGGGCGTCGACTTCCAGACGGCCGCCGCCGTTCGCTACGCCTACGGGACGGCGCGCTATGCGCTCGTCACGCAGGCCCGTCTGCAGGCCGGCGAAACGCTGTTCGTGACCGGAGCGGCCGGCGGCGTTGGGCTGGCGGCTGTCGACCTGGGACGCCATCTCGGCGCACGGGTGATCGCCGGCGTGGGTTCGCGCGACAAGGCGGCTGTCGTGCGCGACCGCGGCGCCGAGCACGTGATCGTCTACACCGAGGAAGACCTGCGCGCGCGCATCCGGTCGCTGACCGGCGACCGCGGTGTGGATGTGTGCCTCGATCACGTCGGCGGCGACGTGTTCGCCGCCATGGCGCGCTCGATGAACTGGGACGGCCGCCTGGTGCCCTTGGGCTTCGCCAGCGGGCAGATCCCGAGCGTCGCGGCCAACCTGCCATTGCTGAAGAACTACTCGGTCGTCGGCGCCTACTGGGGCGCATGGGCCGAGCGCCATCCGCGCGAGAGTGCCGCGGCCGACGAAGCGCTGATGCGCCTGGTGGGGAACGGAGAGTTGCGCCCGCACGTCGGATGCACGATGTCCTGGGAGGACTTCGCCGTCGCGCTGGACCTTCTGCGCCGTCGCAAGGCTCAGGGCCGCGTCGTGCTGCAGGTGCTGCAGCCGGGTCAACCGCCGGAGTGACGCAGCGACGATGACAAGCGCCTCATCCGTGGCGCTGGCCACGCCACGCCCGGTGCGGCTCCGAACGGTGGCGCTGCGCACGCGCGCTCACGGCTGTCCCGCTCGCGTCGAGTCAAACCCTTGCCGTTGGACCTGTCGCCTCGTCCTCGCGAACGCCAGGTCAGGGACGAACCGCAAGGCCAGCAGTCCAAGCCCCAGCAGTGCCGGCACCCAGCGCAAGTCCGTGCCGATCGGCCGGGGCTGGGCCAAGGCTGGATCGAGCATCGCTTCCGCCGCGACATCGGTCTTCGCCAGGCGCCTGTAGCCAAGGCCGAGAAGCTTGCCGAGGGACTGCAGGTGCGGCTCGCGAAGCTCCGAAAGGTGCTCATGGGCCGTGCCGGGCGTTCCGGGCCCGAACCTCTGCACGACGTCGGCCGCCGCCCAGAAGCCGATGGGATTGCCATCGCCGTCGAATCGCGGAATCCGTGCGGGCATGTCGCCGCCGACGCCGATGAGCCAGCCACCCACATCCCCCGGTGTGATGTCTCCCATGGGCGGCGTGACGTCCTTGTTGCGCAGGGGCGGTGACTCCTGCCCATCGGTGAAGAACACGACGCGCGTTTCCTTGTCGATCGCCCGTGCGGAGCGCATGGCCCAGGTGACGCCCTTGCCGATGTTGCTTGCATTGGCCCAACGCATCTTGCCGTCGATGCGGTCCAGCGACGCCAGCAAGGCGTCGTAGTTCTCGCACACCTCGATGGGCAGCACCAAGGGCATCACACGGTAGTCCGCAAAGATCGCCCAGCCCACCTTGGACCCGCATGGCATGCGGCGCAGCGCCTCACGCGTTGCGGCTTTGGCGAAGGCAAGCCGCGAGACGGCGGCACCTGCCACCGTCTGGTCGTCCACCTCCATGCTCTGGGTCACGTCGAAGGTCACCAGGTACTGGTACGTCGACCGCTGCAGCGTGATGGGAGGCAACCAGACGGCAACCGCGAGCAGCGTGGCCGCAAGCACGATGGGCAGGTTCTGCCGGCTGCCGAGCCCATTCGCGAACCGGCGCCAAGGACTCACGGCAGGTCTCCCGGCGTCATGCCGCGCAGAGAAACGCTGCGGCGCTCGACAGGCTGGTTGTTCTCCTCGGCAGTGCTTTCCTGTTCCTCCGGTGCAGCGCGCAGTGCACGTTCGAGGTTGTAGCGGGCATCCCAGTCCTGCGGCTCGGCGCGCAGCAGGTCCCGGTAGCGCTGCTTCGCCAGTTCAACCAAGGGCCCCGCGTCGGCCCGGGTGCCCCCCGCGAGCGCCTGGCGCAGGTACATGTTGCCCAGGTTGTACTGGGCGTGGCGGCTCACGGTGTCGCTCTGGCCGGGCTCCAGCAGGCCGCTGTAGACCTTGAACGCCTCGTCGAACGCACCGGCCTTCGAAAGTGCCGTCGCTTGGGCCAGGCGCACCAGTCGCGGTGCGTCACGAGCGACGGTCGCGTCCGGGCCGGACGCGGCGGATGCCTGTGGTGCGGCCGACGCCGCCAGCGCGGGAGCGCCGGCTGGCGACCGTGCAGCGGCCATGATGTTCCGGTTCAACTGCACCGTCTGCTGCAGCCGAACCCCCTGCACGACGGAGAGCGTGGCCACCGCCACGGCCACCAGGCCGAACAGTGCGTGCACCGAAACTCGTTTCATGGAACGGCCTGCCAGTTCTGCAGCTGAAGTGCGCGGCAGGCGAGCAGCCCCACGCAGCACAGGAGTGCGGCAAGGTAGCAGCCGGCGCTGTAGTCCAGCCGCGGCACCTGTTGGAAGTAGGTGAGGGGGAAGTTCTGCTGGCGGTCGATCTCGGTAACGGCGGAGGCCATCGCCTCGGGATCGTCGGTCTGGTAGAGGTGATACGGCGTCGCCAGGGTCTTGAAGAAGGCGTGCAGCGCCGTCTCCTCTTCGGAGTCCATCGAGCCTGCGGTGGCTTGGGTGAGGTCGGGCGAGTTCGGACCGCTTCGGATGTAGATCCAGTGCAGTCCGATCCGATGCCGCGACAGGCCGGACGCGATACGCTGGCGCTGCGACTCGTCGAGCCGCGCCCCGCCGTCGGAGACGACGATGACGATGCGGCTTCCGGAGTACGGGCGGCCTTCGAACTGGTCGATGGCCGCGAGCAGCGCCCGACCCATCAGCGTGTCGGGCAGGCCGCGCCCGATGGCCGTGGCCTGCAAGCCGGCCTGCACGGTGCTGTGGTCCTGCGTGAACGGCGCCACCAGCATGGGGCTGGTGCTGAAGGTCATCAGCGCAAAGCGGTCGTCAGGCCGGCGGGCAACGAAGTCGCTCAGCAGGCCGCGGACCACCTGGATCTTCGTCGGCATGCTGGCATTGAACTGTCCACCGGCCTTCACGTCCTTCGGCAGCAGGTTGGCGTCCATGCTGGAACTGCGGTCCATCAGGATCAGCACTTCGGCACCCTTGCCGGTGCGCAGGACCTGGGTTCCGCTCTTGCCCGGCCCGGCCAGTCCCAGGATGGCGGCCACCATCGCCCCGCAGGCAAACGCCCGCCAGAGGAAACCGGCGGCGCGGCCCCAGGGATCGGGCGGCAGCCAGGCGACCGCGGAGAAACGCAGCGTGTCGCTGCGGCGCCGCAGCAGCGGCAGCGCGGCCAGCGGAAGCAGCAGCAGCCACCACGGTTGCAGGAGATCGAATCCCATGCAGCCCTCAGGCGCGGTGGCGACGCTCGGCATCGCGCAGCGCGAGCGCCAGCTGCCGCAGCGAAAGCTCACCCGGGGCCGCACCGGCCAGGGTGGCGAAGAAGCGCTGCTCGGAGTGGCGGAAGAAGGCCTCGAGGTCCGACGAAAGCGGCTGCAGGTGCGGCGCTTCCGCCAGCAGGCGGGGCAGCGAGCGACCGTGCACGACGCGGCCCGCGGTGGCGTTGAGCGCCTGGTGCAGTGCCAGCCACGCAGGCGCGCTCGTGGGATCGACGCGCCGGATCTCCTCCCAGGCCCGTGCGAACGGAAGCCGATGCGCTTCCCTGTGGTTCCGCCAGGCCCACCAGCCGCCCCACGCGAGCAGTACCGCGGCCAGTGCAGCGAGCGTCCTCATGAAGTCTCGCTCCAGCCCCGCCGTCGCCTGGGGCGCCACCGGGCGGTCCGGTCGCAAGGCTTGCAGGGCGCCCTGGTCGTACGTCGCGGCCGGGGTCAACGGCCCGACGCTGACCGGCCACGCCGGGACCTGAAGCGGACCGGCGTCGGTGGCCAGCGACTCCGCCGGAATCGAAGTCAGGGTCAGCGCGCGCGGCCCGTTGATGACCTGGTACTCGATGACCAACCAGCGCGCGCCGAGCTCGTCCGTCTCGATGCGGCTGGCGCGCCGTTCGAGGAACACGTTGACCCGATCGGCTGCCGGCATCGCCGAGGGTTGGACCTCGCGGCCTTCGCGCAGCAGCCGCACGCGCTGCGTGAGCACATCTCCGAGCACATGGCCGAAGCTGCGCGGTTGCTCGACCGTCGCGACCGGAACTGCGTCCGCCGCCACCGTGGGCTGCGCGAAGGCCAGCCACGCCACCAGGAGCAAGGAGCCACGGGACATTCGGCGCGCGTTCAAACCACGGCCTCCATGAAGTGTCTTGTCAGGGCCTCGGCATCGAACCGGCCCTCCAGGTGGAACGGCGCCAGCCCGTGCGTGCTGAAGACCGCGTGCAGCGCAGCCCGGCGCGCCGCCACCGCGTCCGCCCACTGTCGCCGGAAGGGTTCGCGCATCCACAGGGTGCGGCGTACGCCGGTCTCCGCATCGCTGAGGGCCACGAGCGCGTGCGCCGAAGGCGGTTCGGTCTCGGCCGGGTCCCACACGACGATGGGCACCACGCACGACGGGGTCAGCTGTTCGAGAACCGCATGCAGGGGTTGCAGCGGCCAGTGGAAGTCCGACACCAGGAAGACCAGCCCTTGGCGACCCGACAGTGGCGCGATCGCCTGGCCGAGGGCTTCCACGGTCTGCTCGTGCGAGCGGTCGTGCTGATACGCCGATTCCGCTTCGCACCGCCGAAGCGCTTCGGCCATCGCGAGGCCCGCCCCGCGGCTGTGGCGCGCGGGCGTGAAGAGGTCTTCGCGCAGGCCGTGGTCGAAGGCCAGCAGGCCCAGCGGGTCACCGGTGCGAAAGGCGCTGTGGCCGAGCGCCTCGATGAAGTCGGCCACGACGTCGAGCTTGCTGCGCCGTGCGCCGAAGTGCATCGACGCCGACACGTCGACGACCGCGTGCACCGGGGCGGCCACACGCTGCCGCTGGATGCGGACCAGCCAATCGCCCCGAACGTCGCGAACGCTGGCGCGCAGGTCCAGGCGGCGCGGGTCCGGGTGGTCCAGCAGGCGGCGGTGCGCCGCGAAGGTCTGTCCGGCACCGAGGCTGCTGCCCCGGTGGGCGCCAGGCCGTTGCCCGCCGAAGGTGGCCGGCAGCCGGTAGTGGAACTCCTGCGGCTGGTGCGTCGCCCCACTCACGGTGCGGCGACCTTGTCGATGATCTTCTGCACCAGGGCCGGTGCCAGTTCGGCGCGCCGCAGCTCGTACACCGGCGTGAAGAAGACGCGGTGCGCGAGGACGGAGGGCAGCACCGCCAGCACGTCGTCCGGAACCAGGTGCGTGCGCCCTTCGAGCCACGCGACGACGCGCGAGGCACGCAGCAGCGCGCTCATGCCCCGGGGGCTGGCCCCCGCGAGCACCAGGCGACGTATGTCCACGCCCTCGAGCTGAATGCCGAAACGCAGCGGGTCTTCGCTCGCCTCCCAGAGGTCGAGCACGTAGCGTTCGATCGTCTCGCTGCTGGTCACCATCGACTGGATCAGTGCGCCGATCGCATTGAGCTGATCGGACGGGAGCATCGCGGCCGGCACCCGCTCGATCAGCGCGTCGACGTCGTGGAAGGCCGTGTCGAAGACCAGCGACCGGCGGATGCCGCGATCGGTGGGCTTGCTCATGTTCAGTTCGAACATGAACCGGTCGCGTGCCGCCGAGGCCAGTTCGAAGGTCTCTTCCTTCTCCACCTTGTTGCGGTCGGCGAACACCGTCATGTGAGGAAATCGATGCTCCCGATTGAAGGCGGAGACGGTGCGTTCGGCCATGGCGCGCAGCAGCAGCGACTGCACCTGCGGGCGGGCGCGGTTGATCTCGTTGAAGAAGAAGGTGGTGAGCCGCTCGCCGTGGCGCAGCAGCGGGCCGGGATCGATGCGCGGCCGGCCTTCGGCGTCGACATACGTGTGGTAGATCAGGTCGCCCGGCATCAGGTCCACGGTGCCCTCGACGCGTTCGAAGTCGCCGCCGACGGCCCGCGCGAAGGCGCGCAGCACGGTCGTCTTGCCGACCCCGACGTCGCCTTCCAGCAGCACGTGGCCGCGGGCGAAGGTGGCGACGTTGATGAGGCGGATGGTCTGCGCCTGGCCGATCACGGCCTTGGCCACCTCGGTTTCGAGGCGCAAGGCCAGTTCGCGCCAGTCCTGGAGTTCTCGTTCCCGGTTCATCATCGAATTGCGTTGATCAGAAGAGGCGCAGAGGTCCCCGCCGTGTGCCTGCCGGCACCGGCCGAAGCAAGGCGGGGGAACGATTCGTCAGCGCGAAGGCGCTGGCGCGGGGGGCGGGTCAGTCATTCGTGCGACCGGTGGGCACGGGGAACGGCAGTGCCGAGGTCACGTCGTCCACACGAACCAGGCCGAGGCTCAGTGCAAACCAGACGAGTTGGGCATCGGTTCGCACGCCGATCTTGCTCTTGATGGCGTAGTGGTAGTTGCGAACCGTCTTCTCGCTCAGGTTCAAGGTGTCGGCGATGGCATCGCTGGTGTGCCCCGACGCCACCAGGCGAAGGATCTCGACTTCGCGGGCGCCCAGTTCATCCAGCACGGCCATCGGGTCCGCCAGACGCTGCGTGGCGATGGCCTGGCGCGTGTCGTCGCACAGCGCCTGCTCGCCTTGCGCCACGGCGGTGACGGCGCGAATCAGCTCCTTCGGGCCGCTGCTCTTGGTGACGTAGCCCCACGCTCCGGCCTCCAGGACCTTCAGCGCCATCGAGGCGCCGCTGTGCATCGTCACCATCAGCACCCGCGCATCCGCATCGCGCTGGCGGATGTGGCGCAGCGCATCGAGACCGCTGGCGCCAGGCAGCAGCATGTCCATCACGACCACATCGGGTTGGTGACGGCAGAAGGCCTCGTAGGCGCTGTCGGCGTCCACGGCCTCGGCGCAGACGGTGAAGCCCGGTTGCCGTTCGAGCAGGCGACGATAGCCCTCGCGGACCACCGGGTGATCGTCCACCAGAAGGATCGACACCGGCTTCATGCGGCCGCCCGCCCGGCGTGCGCGTCGTTGGCGGCCAGCGGGATCACCGCCGCCACACGGATGCCGCGCAGGGCGTCGTGGATCGACAAGGTGCCGCCGAGCGCAGCCAGGCGCTCCCGCAGGCCCGGGAGGCCGTGGCCACCGGGTCGGCCCATGTGGGCGGCCTTCCCGCCCCCATCGTCTTCCACGGTGACCGCGACAGCCCGGCCGTCCTGCGCAACACGCAACGCCACCTGTCGCGGCGAGCCGTGCCGAGCCGCGTTGTTGAGGCACTCCTGTGCGATGCGGTAGACATCGATCGCGATGGGTCGCGGCAGAGCGGCGATCTCGCCGCTGACCGTCAGCTGGAACACCGAGCGCGATGCGGTCTGCAGGTTGTGTTCGTTCACCAGCTGGCGCAGGCTGGCTTCGAGCCCGATCTCCTCGATGTCCTGCGTGCGCAGGCGGACGAGCGCACTGCGCAGTGTCTTCATCATCCGGGACTGGACGCGGCCGATGGCCTGTGCTTCCTCGACGATGTCCTGTCGGTCGATCGGGGCACCGGCTTCGATGGACGCGGCCAGCGCGGCTGTCGCGGCCAGGCACTGGCCGAACTCGTCGTGCAGGTCTCGCGCCAGTGCCCGACGCTCGACCTCCTGGACCTCGAGCAGCCGTGTCGTCAGGGCGTTGCGTTCATCGTTCGTGCGCGACAGCTCGCCGGCAAGCTGGTTCACTGCACCCGCGATGGACGAAAACTCCGCGGTGCGGAAGGTCGGCAGGCGCCACGCCAGATCACCGCGCTGCAGACGCCGCAGGCCATCGACGATCGCGCGAGCCGGCCGCAACGTGCGGCCGATCATGAAGGCCGCCAGCGTCGCAATGGCAGCGGCCATGCCGGCCGCGATGGCCGCCACCACGGAGATCTGGCGCCATGCCTGGCGGGTGGCCGCGCCGCGGTCGGGTGTGTTGACGATGGTCCCTGCGGCGGGATCACGCGCGAAGAACGGACGCTCGACCGAGGTGTCACCGGGGAAGAGCGCGTCGTAGGCTTGGACGAACCAGCCAGGGGCGGTGGGTCCGAGCGCGGACGTCTGGCTGCACAGCGTCTGTGGCGCCTCACCGCGCAACGCGAACGTGACGCAGACGCCGGGAGCAATGAGGTTCAGCGTCGCGAACGACTGCCACTCCGGTGCGGGCGTGTTGAGGCCGGTGCGCCCGCGTCCCCGCCACAACTGTTCCTGCCAGTACAGACCTTCGAGGTGCTGGCCCACCCGGGCAGCGGACAGTTCGGCTTCCCGCTCCACGGACCGATGCGCGTCGAACACGATCCACGCGATGGCCGTGACGAGACACGCTGCCGTGATCGCGAACAGGCGGACGACGAGTTGGGGCAGCAGGTTCATGGCGGGTTGATCCCTTCCCTCCGGGTCGTGCCAGTGTCAGGTGCGAGCTTCCGGATCCGCAAGACGTGCAAACACCGTGCACGCCCGGTCATGCAAATTGCCCAAGGCCTTAAGGCGTCTCCCGTTGGAGCAAGTCTTGTCGCGGCGAGGCGAAGGACCGGTCCGGATCGAGCGCCAGCCGCCGAAAGCGCCGGGCCTTCTCTCTTTGCGCGTACACGGCGTTCCGCGGCTACCCGCGGTTCGACCGGGTGTGCGGACGGTCGTGAATTCAGCGCACGCCAGTGCCCCGTGGGACGGCCCGAACGGCTTAGAACCGCCGTCGAATCGGCGGACTCCGCACCGTCGAGCTGGCGAAGCTCATTGACGATCCGGTCACGTCATCAACGAGATCCGCAAGTCCTTGAACTTGTTGGAGTCACTGACCAACCCGTCACTCCCACTCTATTGTCAACAGCTCGGCTCGCGTCATAGGTAGGACAGGCCATTTTTCGACCCTAGAAGCGGTCGATACCGTCAAGGCTACCGTCGTCACGGACTGCGGCAATGGCGGGCATTCATGTGCCCGGGGCATAACGGTTGCCAACGCCCTGCCCTGCGTGGCATATCGACCACTGCAGCAGTCCCTTTGACGGCATTTGCCCAGCGCTCCACGGGCCCGGTGACGGTATCCAGCGCCTTGATGACGGTATCGCAGCGCCAGGGGCAGCCATCAACGAGAGGAACTCTACGGATTGCCTGCGGCGACAAGGTGAGCGCAGGCGCCTCGCTGAGGCGGCCAACAGGCAACTGCGCAATCTCGAGGCCAGCGTTGGGCGACCCCGGAGCGCTTCCCGGCTACCGCAACCGACCGGCTCGGTCGTGCGACGAGTGACGCTGAACGACCGAGGCTGTGTGAGAACACGCTGGATGAGGCATCAGGATGGCCTATCGCAGCGACGGCTGCGCTCGCGCAGCGCGTTGCGTTCTGAGTAATGGGCTTGCGCCCTACGCCTTCATCGCTGTCATCAGTGGCCGGGCGCCGAGGATC